>CAZGTY010000022.1:0-35268 GCA_964528895.1 uncultured Blautia sp.
TTCCTCCGGTATCTATCCTGACGCCGGAGCAGACGCAGTATTACTTCCTGTCCGGCTTTACAGCCAAGCTGGCTGGTACGGAGCGCGGAATCACAGAGCCGACTCCGACCTTCTCCGCATGCTTTGGACAGGCGTTCCTGGAGCTGCATCCCACCAAATACGGTGAGGAGCTCGTAAAGAAGATGAAAGCAAACGGCGCAAAGGCTTATCTGGTAAATACCGGATGGAACGGTACGGGCAAACGTATCACCATCAAGGATACCCGCGGCATCATCGATGCGATCCTGAACGGCGATATTCTGAATGCGCCGACCAAGAAGATCCCGTACTTTAACCTTGAGGTTCCCACAGAGCTTCCGGGCGTAGATACCAATATCCTTGATCCTCGTGATACCTATGCGAATGCAGCTGACTGGGAGGAGAAGGCTAAGGATCTTGCACAGAGATTTGTTAAGAATTTCGTAAAATATGAAGGCAATGAGACCGGCAAGGCTCTGGTTGCAGCTGGCCCGCAGTTATAATCACGGACGTTGGCGGGGCGGGATGCGGTACTGTTTATACAGTACCGCATTTTTTTCGCTTCAGGCTGCATTTTCTGTTGAAAAACTGAATATACTAGAGTATAATAAAACCAGTTGAAAATTAATGTCCTGGGATGTGCGAGACCCCTTTTTATTTTGAACCTACAGAGACATTATGGGATTCCTACATTGCAGACCGGATGTCAGACCTCACGTTGTGGTAGGCAGAAAGCCTGTTGCGGTTACCCACCTAGCGCGAGCTAGGCGTCAAAAGAAAGGGAACGGCATTCTGGGATAAATAAAATGGGCCTGTTCAATGGCCCTTTTTTTGAATACGGGATTGGAAACAAATCATATTTTTGGAGGAAAATCATGGTAACGGACAGGATATTTGGCATACTTCCTACTGGAGAAAAGGTCAGGCTGTATCATTTGGAAAATCAGAGGGGGGCTTATGCGGAAGTGACGGAATACGGCGCGATTCTGGTCATGCTGGCAGTCCCGGAAAAAAAGGGCGTCCTTACGGATGTGGTACTGGGATATGACCGCCTGGAAAATTATATGGAGCGCACCTGCTTTTTCGGCGCAACTGTCGGAAGAAACGGGAATCGTATTCAGGGAGCCCGTTTTTCCATTAACGGGAAGGAATTCAAGCTGGCAGAAAACGAGAACGGAAACAATCTGCACAGCGGTCCGAATGGCTTTGAACAGAAGCTTTGGAAGGCTGCGGAGGCAGAAGAAAAGGGTAACAGCGTTACCTTTTCCCGTGTCAGCCCGGATGGCGAGAACGGTTTCCCGGGAGAATTCCGGATTTCCGTGAAATATGAGCTGACTGAGGAGAATGTGCTCCGGATTACGTATGACGGCGTTTGCGATCAGTCCACGGTAGCCAATATGACGAACCATTCCTATTTTAATCTGGATGGAGAGGGAACAGGAGATGTCCTGGATCAGTACCTGAAGATCCGGGCCGGTTACTACACGCCTGTGAAAGATTCCGAATCCATACCTACAGGGGAGTATGCTCCTGTGGAGGGTACTCCCATGGATTTCCGGAGCTTTAAGAAGATTGGACAGGAGATAGAGGCGGATTTTGAACAGTTGAAATATACGGGCGGTTATGACCACAATTATGTGACGGATAATTATACCGGAAAGGCTGTGCGGACGATAGCAGAGGCTTATTCCGGGAAAACCGGCATTTTGATGGAAGTGGCGTCGGATCGTCCTGGCGTGCAGTTTTATGCGGGGAATTTTGTGATGGACGAGCCTGGGAAAAACGGGCATATTTATGGCAAAAGATCCGGATTCTGCCTGGAAACGCAGGTTGAACCGAATGCCGTTAATGTAGATAATTTCCATTCGCCTGTTCTGGAAGCAGGTGAGCGCTATCATTCTGTGACGACTTACGGCTTTTCTATAAAGGAATAGTGGGCGAGGAGCATGTTATGGAAAAGAAGAATAACAGAAATTTTCCTGAGCTGCTCAAAGGGTTTTTTGGAAGGCTGGAGCAGGACCATGTGGGAGCTTTTGCGGCGCAGGCTGCATATTTCCTGATTATGTCATTTATTCCATTTGTTCTTGTTTTAATGACTTTGGTGCGTTATACTCCGCTTACATATAATGTTGTGCGGGATGCGATCATCGGCGTCGTCCCCCAGAATATACAGGGAACTGTGCTGGGGATCGTGGCGGATGTTTATAACCGGAGCGCAGCGGTCCTGCCTTTGGCCGGGCTGATGGCGCTGTGGTCTGCGGGTAAAGGTATGCAGTCTCTGATGAATGGGCTGAATACGATTTATCATGTGAAGGAGACCCGAAATTGGCTGATCAACCGGATTTATTCTGTAGTATATACTTTACTGTTTGTGGTCGCGCTGATTGTCAGCCTGATTCTCCTGGTCCTGGGAAATGTTATCCAGACTGTGATTTCACGGTATATTCCCATTTTGGGAAGGATAATCGCCAGAATTCTCAATGCCAGAACCTTCCTGGTGTTTGTGGTACTGTTTCTTGTCTTTCTGGTATTATTCAAGTTCATACCAAATCGAAAAGCCACGCTGAAAAGCCAGGTTCCGGGCGCGTTTATTACTGCGGTTGCCTGGTCGCTTTTTTCCTATTTCTTTTCTATTTATTTTAATTATTTTCCGAATTTCGGAAATATGTACGGCAGTCTGACAGCCATTATTATGGTAATGCTGTGGCTGTATGTATGTATGAATCTGGTCCTGTACGGCGCGGAGATCAACGCGTACTTTGAAAAGGATTTCCGGCATGCCGGGACATCGGTTCGTGAGATGCTTGTGAAGGAAAAGGACAATCATGAAAATGGCCGGAAGGAACATGACAGAAAAAACCGGAAGGAGCAGGACAGAAAAAAATCTTGACAGATGTTTGCGGTTGTGGCATATTATTAAAAAAGAAAAGGCCATGAAGGCGTCAGTAGAGAATTGTTTTCTATCAGAGAGAGGAAGCCGCCGGCTGAAAGCTTCCCTTAGTTCAGACAGTTCTTGAGATTCCCGCCGGAGCCGCGTTTCTGAAATTTCAGTAAGAGATGACGTGTCTGCGCGTTAAGCAGGACCGAGAGCCCATATATCATATGGGAATCAGGGTGGTACCGCGGATATGACTCCGTCCCTTTTGGGACGGGGTCTTTTTAAGTGCAGGAAACCATTTTTATTATGCATAAAGGAGATAAGATCATGGACATGAGGGAAAGACTTCAGGAGCTGGCAGAGTCTGCCAGGAAGCGGATCGAGGAATCCGAAGGGCTTGAAAAGCTTAATGATGTGCGTGTGGCATATCTTGGCAAAAAGGGCGAGCTGACTGCCATTTTAAAGGGCATGAAGGACGTATCCCCGGAAGAACGGCCGAAGGTAGGTCAGCTTGTCAACGAGACAAGGGCAAAGATAGAGGAGCTTTTGGAGGAGACAAAAGCGAAGCTGGAGGAGGCTGTAAGGGAGGAAAAAATGAGGGCGGAGGTTATTGACGTGACGCTGCCCGCCAGAAAATCCCTCATTGGACACCGCCATCCAAATACTATCGCGCTTGAAGAGGTGGAGCGAATCTTTATCGGTATGGGCTATGAGGTAGTAGAAGGCCCGGAGGTAGAGTATGCGGATTATAATTTTACAAAGCTGAACATTCCGGAGGATCACCCGGCAAGAGACGAGCAGGACACATTTTTCATCGACGATTCAATCCTGCTCCGTTCCCAGACATCGCCGGTACAGGCCCGCACGATGGAGAGAGGCAGGCTGCCGATCCGTATGATCGCACCGGGACGTGTGTTCCGTTCTGACGAGGTGGACGCCACCCATTCCCCGTCCTTCCATCAGATCGAAGGACTTGTAATTGATAAAAATATTACCTTCGCAGACCTGAAGGGTACCCTGCAGGAATTTGCGCAGGAGCTGTTCGGCCCGGAGACGAAGACAAAATTCCGTCCTCACCATTTCCAGTTCACAGAGCCCAGCGCAGAGGTGGACGTATCCTGCTTTAAATGCGGCGGAAAGGGCTGTCGCTTCTGTAAAGGCTCCGGATGGATTGAAATCCTCGGGTGCGGTATGGTGCATCCCAATGTGCTTCGTATGTGTGGAATCGATCCGGATGAATATACGGGCTTTGCTTTCGGTGTGGGTCTGGAGCGTATCGCGCTTTTAAAATATGAGATCGACGACATGAGACTGCTGTATGAAAACGACGTGCGTTTTCTGAAACAGTTCTGATTTCTAAGAGAATAACAGGCACGAGCGCAGAATCAGGAGGAAAAAAATGAATACTTCAATGTCTTGGATTAAAATGTATGTGCCGGATCTGGACGTATCCGCACAGGAATATACGGACGGAATGACTCTGTCCGGAACAAAGGTAGAGGGCTTTGAGCAGCTGGATGCGGATCTGGACAATATCGTGATCGGCCAGATCGAAAAGATCGAGCGCCATCCGGATGCGGACAAGCTGATCATATGTCAGGTAAATGTGGGAACAGAAAGGGTTCAGATTGTCACCGGCGCTCCAAATGTGAAGGAGGGCGATAAGGTTCCGGTGGTCCTGGACGGCGGCCGTGTGGCAGGCAGCCATGACGGCAGGATGACGCCGGGCGGGATCCAGATCAAAAAGGGTAAGCTCCGCGGAGTGGAATCCTGTGGTATGATGTGCTCCATAGAGGAGCTGGGAAGCAACCGTGACATGTATCCGGAAGCGCCGGAATACGGAATTTACATCTTTCCGGAGGACGCTGCGGTGGGTGAAAACGCCGTTAAAGCCCTGGGCCTTGACGATACGGTTTTTGAGTACGAGATCACCTCAAACCGTGTAGACTGCTACAGCGTGATCGGTATTGCCCGCGAGGCTGCGGCTACTTTTCAGAAAAAGTTCTGCCCGCCTGAGATAAAGATTACGGGAAATAATGAAAAAGCGTCGGATTATATTAAGGTTACGGTGGAGGATCCGGAGCTTTGCCCCAGATATATTGCAAGAGTTGTAAAAAATGTAAAGATCGGACCTTCCCCGAAATGGATGCAGAGATGTCTGGCCGCGAACGGTATTCGTCCCATCAATAATCTGGTAGACATTACCAACTATGTAATGGAAGAGTACGGACAGCCCATGCATGCCTATGATCTGGATTCCATTGCAGGGAATGAAATTATTGTGCGCCGCGCGGATAAAGGGGAGAAGTTTGTCACGCTTGACGGGCACGAACGCATCATGGATGATTCCATCCTGATGATCTGCGACGGTGAAAAGGCGGTTGGTATCGCCGGGATCATGGGCGGTGAGAATTCCATGATCACAGATCACGTGCATACGGTCCTTTTCGAGGCTGCCTGCTTCAATGGGGCAAATATCCGTATTTCCGCGAAAAAGCTGGGCCATCGTACCGATGCCTCCGCAAAATTTGAAAAGGGCCTGGATCCGAACAATGCGCAGGCGGCGATCGACCGCGCCTGCCAGCTGATGGAAGAACTGGGCGCGGGAGAGGTCGTGGGCGGCATGGTGGATGTGTGCACGGAAACCAGAGAGCCTGCCAGAGTGAAATTTGAGCCGGACCGCATTAACGCGCTTCTCGGAACAGATCTTACGAAAGAAGAGATGCTGGGATATCTGGCAAGAGTGGAGCTTACCTACGATGAAAAGACAAATGAGATTGTAGCGCCCACCTTCCGACAGGATATCGGTTGTATGGCGGATATTGCTGAGGAGGTGGCAAGATTTTACGGATATGATAAGATTGCTGCCACATTGCCTGCGGGTGAAGCGACTACAGGAAAAATGCCATTTAAGCTCCGCATTGAGCAGGTGGCAAGAGATATTGCGGAGTACTGCGGCTTTTCCGAGGGTATGACCTATTCTTTCGAGAGCCCCAGGGTTTTTGACAGGCTCCGCCTGCCGGAGGACAGTGAGCTGAGAAAAACGATCACCATCCGGAATCCTCTCGGCGAGGACTACAGCATTATGCGTACCACCACTATAAACGGTATGCTCACGTCCCTGGCCACGAATTACAACCGCAGAAATAAGGACGTTCGTCTTTATGAAATGGGTAACGTATATCTGCCGAAGGAACTGCCGCTGACAGAGCTTCCGGATGAGCGTATGCATTTTACACTGGGTATGTATGGAGACGGTGATTTCTTTGATATGAAGGGCGTGTGCGAGGAGTTCTTTGAGAAGGTCGGTATGAAAAAGAAGCTTCAGTATGCGCCGGACAGCGGCAGGCCCTATCTCCATCCGGGCAGACAGGCCAACATGATCTATCAGGGTACGGTGGTAGGTTATCTGGGCGAAATTCATCCTATGACCGCGGATGCCTACGGTATCGGCGCGCGCACGTATATCGCCGTGATCGATATCCTGACAGTACTGGATTTTGCAAGCTTTAACCACAAATATGCAGGTCTGGCAAAATATCCGGCAGTGACCCGTGACCTCAGCATGGTAGTGCCGAGGGATGTTCTGGCAGGCCAGATCGAGGCCATGCTTGAGCAGAGAGGCGGAAAGATCCTGGAGAGCTACGAGCTGTTTGACATTTATGAGGGAAGCCAGATCAGGGAAGGATATAAATCCATGGCTTACTCTATTGTATTTCGTGCACATGACAAGACTCTGGGAGAAAACGAGATCACAGGCGCCATGAAAAAGATACTGAATGGACTGACCAGCCTGGGAATCGAGCTGAGAAGCTGATGCTGCTGTATATTTTGCGCCATGGCGTAACGGAATGGAACGCATTAAAAAGAGTACAGGGCAGAGTGGATATCCCCCTGGCGCCGACCGGAGAGCGTCTGGCCGGACTGACCGGAGAAGCAGTAAAGGATATTCCCTTTGATATATGCTACTCCAGCCCTCTGATCCGGGCAAGGCGCACAGCAGAGCTGGTACTGGGCGGGAGGGCTGCCTCTGTTCCCGTTATACTGGATAAAAGACTGCGGAGATCGACTTTGGCGTGCTGGAGGGCGGCCGCTTCAAGGATGAAAAGGAAAATATCCTGAGTGAGGAGATCCGGTTGTTTTTAGATGAACCGATGAAGTTCTGCCGCCCTGAGGGCGGGGAAAATATCGCGGATCTCATCTGCCGGACAGGAGAATTTTATCAGGAGATCATTCATAATGATTCGCTGAGGGACAAAATTGTTCTGATCAGCTCACACGGGTGCGCGGTCCGCGCGCTGCTTCAGAATATTGTGCCGTGTCCGGATGATTTCTGGCGGGGGTGTGTGCCGCCAAACTGCAGCATGACGGTCGTGAAGGTCGAAAACTGTGTTCCCGAGCTTCTGGAGCTTGATAAGGTATTTGTATAAAAGAGTGAAAGAAAAGCTGTCAAAATCCGGTCCTGTCGGAAGCTTCGATATGGCCTTTGGCAGCTTTTTTGTCGTCTCCCCGGCACAACACGGCAGTGTGAAATGCGGGCAGGTATATTTGATGGAAAAACTGCAAATTACAAGCTTGTGTCCTGAAATATGATATGATATTATGATTAAAAGGTCAAATTGTGTGGAAAATCACCGGAAAAATAAAACAAATAACAGAACAAGGAGGCTGAATATGGGAAAGAAAGTTGTCAATGTACTATTATTTCTCGCGGTAATTGCGGCGGCGGCAGGGATGACGATCTATGTGGGGCAGGGCGAAAAGACGGTAATGATATATAATTTCGTCTTTCTGGCTGTGATGATCGTCATCTATCTGACAGGAATGATCGGAGGAATGTTTAAGATGAACAGGCTCTCCGACGCCATGGACCATGCCACGGAGGAGCTTTCCGGGATCTTTAAAAGCGCAGGCAAAGTAGCTACGGATAAGCTTCGCTATCTGAACGGGATTTTTAATCATAAATATCTCGATAAAAAGATGGAGAATTTTACGGACAGCGTAGCCCAGAGCCAGGAGGGGATCGTGGATATCGAGGAATTCCTGAATGAAGAGGAGCTGGATGTACACATACATAAACGCCTGCTGGAAATGGTGCCGGATATTCTCACAAGCCTCGGAATCCTGGGAACCTTTGTAGGTCTTGTCTGGGGACTCAGGGATTTTCAGCCTACGGACTATGAGGTCATGACCAGCTCGGTGGCGTCGTTGGTAAACGGTATCAAGGTGGCCTTTTTGACGTCTATTTACGGTATCGCCCTGTCAGTCGTATATAGCTTTGGGATGAAAAACGAATATTCCTCCATGGCGGAGCAGCTTCAGGCATTCCTGGAAAAATTTCATGCCAGTGTGCTGCCCACAGCGGAAAATGAGTCCCGAAACCTTCTTGTGGCCAGCCAGAAAAACCAGACTGCGGCCATGAATCAGATGACGGAACGTTTTTCCGTGCAGATGGCGGACAGCTTTGAACGGGTGATCACGCCTACCTTCGAAAAGATGAATAATTCGCTGGATAAGATGGTGGACGCTGTCATAGAGTGCCAGCAGGATGCCATTCAGAATATTCTGGAAAGCTTTCTTAAGGAGATGCACAGCTCCTTTCAGCTTGAATTTCGGGATTTTGGCGTGGCGCTGGATAAAATGAGCCAGGCTCAGAAGGAAAATGCCGCGTACACCACCGGACTGTATCAGGAGATGAGCCGTCAGATGCAGGAATCCTATCTGAAACAGGAGCGTCTGATGAAAAATATGATGGAAGAAATGAGTATCGCGCAAAGCCGCTTTGTGACTGCAGCGGACGGTATCAGCAAGAACAGCAGGGAAATTCAGAAGCAGCAGCAGATGGACTATCAGCATATTACGGATTATCTGAAGGACGCGGAAAAATCCTCCGCGAAATTCTGGGTAGCCTGCAACCAGACCATGCAGAAGTATGTGGAGAGCGCCGCGATGGCCATGGAGCGCGTTTCCGGCTTTGGCCAGATCAGTCAGGATGTAACCGCATCCAACAAAAAGGTTGTAGATGAATTTAATGAAAAAATGAAAGAATTTGCGCAGTATCAGAAGCTGGCTTACCAGTCCATGGAACAGGTTCGCGTGCTTCTTTCGGATATTACTGTCGCCAGTGACAACATGGGCGTCCGTCTCAGCGGCGGAAAAAATTTGGACAGCGCGCAGAATGAAACATTGAAGCAGCTTAAGGATATTTTAGAGGCTCAGAGCGAACGCCAGCAGGAGCTTATGGAGGATATGTCCAGAAATATCCGCGATATGTCTAAGAATGCACAGAAAGGAAAGTTCAGTTTGTTTAAATAAAAGGAGAGAACTATGCGCAGAAAAAAATCAGAGGATCAGGGATTTAATATCTGGCGCTCTTATTCCGATATGATGGCCGGTGTCCTTCTCCTTTTTGTTCTTCTGATGTGTGTGACGCTTTTCCAGGCACAGAAGAGCTATAATGAAAGTATTCAGGAGCGGGATGAAAAGCTTGCCATGCAGAAGGAGCTGACTTTGGAAATCCTTGCCCAGCAGTCCGCTCTGGAGGAGAAAGAAGGGCAGCTTGAGGAACAGTCCGCGCAGCTGAAGCTGCAGGATGAAAATTTGGAGGAATTGAAGCAGACGCTGGAAGATCTGGCTTTACAGCTTAATGAACAGAAGGCTTCCCTGGATGAAAAGACAATGCTTCTTGCGGACCAGCAGGCGCAGATCGATCAGATCATCGGCGTTAAAGCAGAGGTTATTGAATCCCTGCGCAAGGAATTTGCCAATAACAATGTAAGCGTGGATATTGACACCCAGACAGGAGCCCTCACCCTGGATGCCAACGTCATGTTCGAATATGACGAAGCGGAGCTGACGGAAGAGGGCATGCAGGCGCTGCGGGAGGTTTTGCCGATCTATTGTAAGGTGCTGCTGGAGGAAACGCATCTGCCCTATCTGGCGGAGATCATTATCGACGGGTATACGGATACGGACGGTGATTACGGATATAATCTGGAGCTTTCCCAGCAGAGATCGCTGGCGGTGGCCCAGTATCTACTGGATATTCAGGACGAATTTTTAACTGACAGTGAAATTACCAGCCTGGAAAGCTATCTGACCGTAAACGGGCATTCCATGGCTAATCCCATATTGGATGCCTCCGGAAATGTTGATAAAGACGCATCGCGCCGTGTAGAAGTAAAATTCCGGCTGAAGGATGATGAGATGATCGAACAGCTCAGTCAGATCATGGCGGAGGCCGAGGCGGAAGCCGCCGCATCAGATGAAAACACGGAATCCGCGGCCTCATCCGATGTACAGGAGGGAGGAGAGAATAATAATGGAGAATAACGAGCAGGTTATTTTATTAAAAAAGCAGCTCTTATATCTGCGGATATTATGCTGTGTTCTGGCGGTCTCTGTAATCATTATGCTGATCGTTTCGATACAGGTGGTTCCTACGGTGAACAAGACGCTGAACAGCATAGGGAGCATATCCGAAGCTGTGGAAGAACAGCACATAGAGGAGATGGAATTAAGCGAAATGGTGACGAATGTCAGCGAGCTGGCAGAGGAATGTAAGGAGGCAGTGGCTTCCATAAGGAAATTTCTTCCGTGAAACAGAAAGGCGCAAAGCCGCAGCCCATCTGCGACTTTGCGCCTTTTACAGAATACTCTTTTCACATGAGACAGGTATTCTGCATATTTTAAGAATACCTGTATGAAATTTTAAAAAAATGTGATATTATTACCGGAGGTAATTCAGTAAGAGGTGTATAATATATGGACTGGAGAGTAATCATCGGAATTCTGATCCCTTTTCTGGGAACTACGCTGGGGGCATCCTGTGTGCTGTTTATGAAAAAAGAACTGAGCCCTTTGGTGCAAAAGGCGTTTCTGGGCTTCGCATCGGGAGTGATGGTTGCGGCGTCCGTGTGGTCGCTGTTGATACCGGCTATGGATATGAGTGAGCACATGGGAAGATTCGCATTTGTTCCGGCTGCAGCGGGATTTTCTCTGGGAATATTGTTTCTTTTATTTATGGATCGTACGGTGCCTCATCAGCACATGGGCAGCGAAGAAACGGAAGGGCCGAAGGTCGGTTTAAAAAAAAATACCATGCTTGTCCTTGCAGTAACCCTGCATAATATCCCGGAGGGATTGTCCGCTGGCGCTGTGTTTGCGGGAATTATCGCGGGAAATCAGATGGTAACTTTGGCAGGCGCTTTTTCTCTTTCCATAGGTATTGCCATTCAGAATTTTCCGGAGGGGGCGATTATATCCATGCCTCTGCGGGGTACGGGCTGCAGCCGCGGGAAATCCTTTTTGTACGGTATGCTTTCCGGGGCCGTGGAGCCTGTCGCGGCAGCGCTTACTTTGATGCTGGCCGCCTATGTGACGCCGGCGCTTCCGTATTTGCTGGCCTTTGCAGCGGGAGCCATGAATTATGTGGTGGTGGAGGAGCTGATACCGGAAGCCAGCGAGGGAAAACACAGCAATATCGGGACCATCGCATTTGCCACAGGATTTGTCCTGATGATGATCCTGGATGTGGCGCTGGGCTGAACGGTGAGAAGCAGCGCGACGAGGTACCGGCGCATTATGTATGGCTTTCGCCGGCTGTGTGCTGGTGGCGATCACGCTTTTAAATCTGGTTCCCGATGCCAACACAGCGGAGGCGTAATTGCAGAAAAATGCAAAAATTGCTTGCATTCAGCAGGAGGCTATAGTATAATCTTTTGTGTTGTGAAAAAAGATGGTCCTCTGTTACGAAATGTATTAAGAACATCCATTTAGAATAGGAGAGATAAAGATGAACGAAATTATCAGAAACATCGAGGCTGCTCAGCTTAAAGCAGAAGTTCCGCAGTTCCGTGTGGGCGACACTGTAAGAGTGCACGCCTTGATCAAAGAGGGTACCCGCGAACGTGTACAGATTTTTGAGGGAACAGTCCTGAAGAGACAGGGCGGAAGCGCCAGAGAAACTTTCACTGTAAGAAAGAACTCTAATGGAGTAGGCGTTGAGAAGACATGGCCGCTGCATTCTCCGCACGTAATCAAGATAGAGGTTATCCGTTTTGGTAAAGTTCGCCGTGCGAAGCTGAACTACTTAAGAGGGCGCGTAGGTAAGGCCGCTAAGGTTAAAGAGCGCGTTAGATAATGAAAATTTCACAGTAGTAAATGCAGGGACAATAACATATGCTATTGTCCCTCTTTTTCCATTATGGGGAGAATTTGTATGAAATGGAAAAAAAGTTTAAAAGAGAGCGAACGGCTGCAGGGCGCAAGAGAAAAGCTGGAAAATGAGAAGGTGCAGTACGCAGTGCGCCTGGCCTTTGAGCTGGCAGTGACGCTGGCGTTTGCAGCGCTGGTAGCCATTGTGTTATTTCAGTCCGTGACAATGCAGGAAAGCTCTATGGAGCCTACCCTGTCCGTGGGGGATAAATTTTTTGTAAACAGGGCAGTCTATAAGATCTCTGATCCGGAGAGAGGCGATATTATTGTTTTTCGAACCAGCGCAAGTGATGATGCGGCTCTCCACATCCGCCGTGTGATCGGACTTCCGGGAGAAACCATCCAGATTTCCGACGGAAGGATTCTCATTAATGGGGAAACCTATAAGGAGGGCAAGGATTTTCCCTCTATCAGCAATCCTGGTCTGGCGGAAAATCCCATCACGCTGGAAGCCAATGAATATTTTGTTCTGGGGGATAACCGGAATAACAGCGAAGACAGCCGTTACGGGGATATCGGGCTGGTGCATAAGAAATATATTGTGGGAAAGCTGTGGTTTATCTGTTCTCCTGTGAAAAAAATCGGTTTTTTGAAAGGTTAGTGTAAAATGAACGTACAGTGGTATCCCGGCCATATGACTAAGGCCAGGAGACAGATGCAGGAAGATATTAAGCTGATCGATTTGATCATTGAATTGGTGGATGCTCGTGTGCCTCTGTCCAGCCGTAATCCGGATATCGATGAGCTGGGGAAGAATAAATCCCGGCTGCTCCTTCTGAATAAGGCGGATCTCGCGGATGAGGCGCAGAATAATGCATGGAAGGCATATTTTGAAGAAAAGGGCTTTTATGTAGTAAAGGCCGATTCCCGCAGCGGCGGGGGAATGAAAGAGGTTCATGGACTTATCCGGGAGGCATGTAAAGAAAAAACTGAGAGGGACCGGAAAAGGGGTATTAAAAACCGTCCCATACGTGCCATGGTAGCAGGTATTCCCAATGTGGGAAAATCTACTTTTATCAATACATTTGCAGGAAGAGCCTGCGCGAAAACCGGAAACAAACCCGGCGTTACCCGGGGAAAGCAGTGGATCCGTCTGAATAAAGATGTGGAGCTTCTGGATACGCCGGGGATTCTGTGGCCGAAATTTGAGGATCAGAGCGTAGGCATCCGCCTGGCATTTATCGGCTCCATCAAGGATGACATTCTGAATATGGAGGAGCTGGCGCTGGCGCTTTTAAAGTATCTGATGAAACGGTATCCGGGAGCGCTGGCGGGACGTTATCAGATTTCCGAGGAGGGTACGCCGCTGGAAATACTGGAGAGATTAGCCGGAGTCAGAGGCTGTCTGAAAAAAGGGGATGAACTGGACTATATGAAGGCATCGGGCATCCTGTTTGATGATTTTCGGGCTGGCAGGCTTGGCAGGATCACTCTGGAATGGACCGGAGATATGCAGGAGTATCAGAGGAGTTGACATAAGATGAAAAAAATAGCGGAGATCAGGGCAGAGATTACGGGTGCGGATCCGTCGGATTTTGAAGAATTATACAGAAAATACGGGGATGATGAGCGCATCGGCGTAAAAAAGCTTTTAGAGCTGATGAAGAGGAAGCAGGAAGCATATATACGGGAGCTGGCTCGCACAGAGGTGATGAAGCAGTATGAAAATAAGTACGGCCATCTGGGGTATCTCTGCGGGATCGACGAGGTGGGAAGAGGCCCCCTTGCAGGCCCTGTTGTTGCCTGCGCGGTGATTTTGCCGAAGGACTGCGATATTTTATATATCAATGATTCCAAAAAGCTCACGGCTGCCAAAAGGGAAGAGCTGTATGATGTGATCATGGAAAAAGCCGTTTCGGTAGGTCTGGGAATGACAGGCCCCGAAAGGATCGACGAGATCAATATTCTGCAGGCGACATTTGAGGCTATGCGCGAGGCGGTTTCAAAGCTCACGGTGGTTCCCGGGCTTTTGCTGAATGATGCGGTGACCATTCCCGGGCTCGCTGTTCCCCAGGTGCCGATCATTAAGGGTGATGCAAAGAGTATTTCCATTGCGGCTGCCAGTATTGTGGCAAAGGTGACAAGAGATCGGATGATGGTGGAATATGATAAGACCATGCCGGAATATGGGTTTGCCTCAAATAAGGGGTATGGGTCTGCAGCTCATCTGGAGGCTTTGAAAAAATATGGCCCGACACCGATCCACCGCAGAACTTTCATTAAGAATTTTTGTAATTGATTTACATAAGATACCCACACAAACAGGAAATGAGCAGTTTATTTGGACTATAACAGGAGGAAGGTCGGCGGCAGCTTTGAAGAAAAAGCGGCTGCCTTTCTGGAAAAAAAGGGACTTGTAATCAGACGGCGGAATTTTCGCTGCAAATACGGAGAGATCGATCTGATCGCCTGGGATAAAGGATGTCTGGTCTTTATCGAGGTAAAATACCGGAGAAACCGGGCTTCCGGAGGCGCGCTGGCGGCTGTGGACCGGCGGAAGCAGCGGGTGATCAGCCGGGTCGCCAGATTTTATTTATATTGCAGCGGATTTGGAGATGACGTGCCGTGCAGATTCGACGTGGTAGGAATCGAAGGAGAGGAGATTACCTGGATAAAGGATGCGTTTGAGTTTGGTATGTAATTTGCGGTACGCCGGAACCGGAGAAGCCGTAGACGGCCGAAGCGCTGTACGGATCCGCAGTCAGGATAAGGAGTAAGAATATGCAGATAAAATGGCATAATGAAAGCAGAGATAAAATGAAGATCAACGAAAGGCTTGGCGTGACATTTCTTACATATCCGGAACTGGAAAAGGTTCCGGGGCTTATCCATGGATTCAGCACACGCCTGGGCGGCGTCAGCCAGGGTATTTATTGCTCTATGAATCTGAGCTTCACCAGAGGGGACAGGGAATGCGATGTGAGGGAAAACTATGAGCGGCTGGGGAATGCCATGGGTTTTGCGCCGGAGGATATTGTGACATCCGATCAGACTCATACCACCAATGTGCGGGTGATCACGGAGGAAGACAGGGGAAAAGGAATAATCCGGCCCCGGGATTATAAGGATGTAGATGGCATGATCACAAACGTGCCGGGGATTATTCTCGCTACGTTCTACGCGGACTGTGTTCCTCTTTATTTTGTGGACCCGGTACACAGAGCGGTAGGGCTTTCTCATTCGGGCTGGCGGGGCACAGTGGGAAAAATCGGAGAGGCTACCGTAAGACATATGCAGGCGGAATTTGGCAGTGAGCCGGAAAAAATGCTGGCTGCAGTGGGACCGTCCATCTGTCAGGATTGTTATGAGGTGAGCGGGGATGTGATCATAGAGTTCCGAAAGGCATTCCGAAAAGAGCAGTGGAAAGATCTGTATTACTCCGGGTCGGAGGGCAAATACCAGCTGAACCTCTGGGAGGCAAACCGCATTATCCTGACGGAAGCCGGTATTCCCGAGGAGAATATATCCTTCCCTAATCTTTGTACCTGCTGTAATCCGGACTTCCTTTTTTCACATCGCGCAAGCCATGGAAAACGCGGAAATCTGGGCGCATTCCTGGGACTGAAAACAGACCGGAAATAAACGATTTGGAGCTGCGGGTTTATCCGGATAAACCCGCAGCTCCAAATCGTTTATTTCTTACGTTTATTTTTTATTTACCTTTTTCATGAGGCTCATGATCTTCTCATTACTGGAACGAACCTTTTCCACAGACACATCATGGTTGATAATATCGATAATGCTCGCCAGATACTTACTCATATTAGCCTCAATATAATACGGCCTGGTGAGAAGCTCCGGAATACGGTAATTCAGGTTCGTGGTAATAACCCTGTCCAGCCAGCCTCTCTCATAATACTCGTCAAACCTGGCAAGTCCCTCCGTAAACAGGCCATAGGTAGTGCAGATGAATACGCGGTTTGCTTTGCGCTCCTTGATCTGCCTTGCCACATCCAGCATACTTTCCCCTGAGGATATCATATCATCGATGATGACCACATCCTTACCTTCCACGGAATCCCCGAGGAATTCATGGGCTACGATGGGGTTTTTGCCGTTGACGATGGTAGAGTAGTCCCGGCGTTTATAAAACATACCCATATCCACCCCGAGAATATTTGAAAAATAAACAGCTCTGGACATGGCGCCCTCATCCGGGCTGATGATCATGAGATGATCGTTATCCAGTCTGAAATCAGGGACATTTTTTACCAGGGCCTTTAAAAACTGGTAGGTGGGGAAGAAATTATCGAAGCCATTCAGCGGAATGGAATTCTGTACCCGGGGATCGTGAGCGTCAAAGGTAATAAAATTGGAAACGCCCATATTGCTCAGCTCCTTCAGCGAAAGAGCGCAGTCCAGAGATTCTCTCTTTGTACGTCGGTGCTGACGTCCCTCATACAGGAAAGGCATGATTACGTTGATTCGATGTGCTTTACCGGTAGCAGCGGAGATGATGCGCTTCAGATCCTGATAATGATTGTCAGGGGACATATGATTTTCATGGCCGCAGACAGTGTAGGTAAGACTGTAGTTCGTGACGTCCACCATAATATAAAGATCGGCGCCGCGGACAGACTCTTTAATGTAGCCCTTTCCCTCACCGGTGCCATAACGGGAGCATCGGCATTCTACTAAAAAGGTATCCTCGCAGTAGCCTTGGGGGATAATACCCGGATTTTTTCTCGACACGAGCTCCTTACGGAATTTAACCAGCTTTTTGTCAACCTCTCTTGCCAGATCCTGGCATCCCTCAAGCGCGGCGATACGGATAGGCGCAACAGGCATCGACTTTTCCAGTAATTCAATGTTTGGCATAAAATGACCTCCTGAGGATTAATCTTCCGTTATCATAAATGAAACCTGTTAAGATGGTGGGGCCAAAAGGTATTTTGCCCCTTTGATACCGGATTGCTCCGCACTGTGTGCTCCCGCAATCGTCTACTTCATTTATAACATTTGCCCTAAATGCAGTCAAGGAATTTATTGCTTTTTACACGATTAATTGGTATGATAGAGTAAAATTTGGAGTGGAAAAGATGAAGGGAAAAAGACATGTGATTTCCGGAGTTCTTCCCGGCAGCATTGCCGGGGAACTGGAAATCGAGCCGGGAGATATTCTGATTTCAGTTAATGAACAGCCTGTTGAGGATGTTTTTGATTACCGTTATTTAATAAACGATGAATATATAGAGCTTCTTGTGGAAAAATCGGATGGCGTGCAGTGGGAGCTGGAGGTGGAAAAGGAATACGGGGAGGATCTGGGGATCGAGTTTGAAAACGGACTGATGGATGACTACCGTTCCTGTTCCAATAAGTGTATATTCTGTTTTATAGATCAGATGCCGCCGAATATGAGAGAAACATTATATTTTAAGGACGATGATTCAAGACTGTCGTTTCTCCAGGGAAATTATGTTACATTGACAAATATGAGCCAGCATGATATTGACCGTGTGATCCGTTATCATCTTTCCCCTATCAATATTTCTTTTCAGACCATGAATCCGAAGCTGCGGTGCAAAATGCTGCACAACCGTTTTGCAGGAGAGGCGCTTAAAAAGGCAGAGCAGCTTTATCAGGCCGGAATCACCATGAACGGGCAGATCGTTCTGTGCCGTGGGGTGAACGACGGGGAGGAGCTGGAATACAGTCTGGAGAAGCTCAGCGCGTACGCGCCGGTGCTTCAAAGCGTTTCCATCGTACCTGTGGGGTTGACAAAATACCGGGAAGGGCTGTACCCTTTAGAGACGTTTTCCAAAGAGGATGCGGAAAAGCTTTTGGGACAGGTTCACCGGTGGCAGGATATTATGATGAAAAAACACGGGCTTCATTTTGTCCATGCATCGGATGAGTGGTATATTCTGGCAGGACAGGAGTTTCCGCCGGAGGAAAGCTACGATGATTATCTGCAGCTTGAAAATGGCGTGGGTATGCTGCGCCTTTTGGAGAGCGAGATACGGCGTTCTCTGGATTGCCGGGAGGGGGATGACCGGAGCAGGCGCATGACCATCGCCACAGGAAGGCTGGCCGGCCCCTTCCTGAAAGAATATGTGGATAAGATCCGGGGAAAATATCCGAATATAAAGGCGGACGTCCGGATCATAGACAATGAGTTTTTCGGAGAACAGATCACAGTCTCAGGACTGGTGACGGGCAGCGATCTGAGGGAGCAGCTCCGTGGCTGTGAGCTCGGAGATTTTCTGCTTCTTCCCTGCAATATGCTCCGCAGCGGAGAAGATGTATTTCTGGACGATGTGACTGTGGAGGAGCTGGAGGAGGCGCTGGACATCCGGATCGTAGTAGTAGGAGAAAAGGGGGAGGATCTGGTTTCCTGTATACTGGAGCCGGATAAACACAGAGAATTGAAAAGGAGACAAATTTATGAGCAAACCGGTAGTAGCTATTGTGGGAAGGCCTAATGTAGGTAAATCCACTTTATTTAACGCCCTGGCAGGGGAGATGATTTCAATCGTAAAGGATACGCCGGGCGTTACCAGAGACCGGATCTATGCGGACGTTACATGGCTGGATAAAACATTTACACTGATCGATACGGGAGGGATCGAGCCTGACAGTAAGGATATTATTCTTTCTCAGATGCGGGAGCAGGCGCAGGTCGCTATTGATACGGCGGATGTGATCGTATTTATTGTGGATGTAAAACAGGGGCCGGCGGACGCCGATGCGAAGGTGGCCGACATGCTCAGACGCAGCGGCAAGCCGGTGGTCCTGGCGGTAAATAAGGTGGACAGCTTCCAGAAATTCATGATGGACGTTTATGAATTCTATAACCTGGGCATCGGCGACCCTATCGCCATTTCCGCTGCAAACCGTATGGGTATCGGCGATTTGCTTGAGGAGATCGTAAAGGAATTTCCGGAGGACGCTTCCAATGCTGAGGAAGAGGATATTCCAAG
The DNA here is from genome assembly GCA_964528895.1 of uncultured Blautia sp. Classification (GTDB taxonomy): domain Bacteria; phylum Bacillota; class Clostridia; order Lachnospirales; family Lachnospiraceae; genus Blautia_A. The sequence continues at coordinate 19,033 of CAZGTY010000022.1, forward strand.
GATCGCCGTTGCAGGCAAGCCAAATGTAGGAAAATCCTCGTTGATCAACAAACTTTTGGGGGAGGAACGAGTGATCGTATCGGACATCGCGGGCACTACCAGAGATGCCGTCGATACCAGGGTTAAATGGAATGGAAGAGAATATATTTTTATTGATACTGCGGGACTGCGGCGAAAGGGAAAAATTCGGGAAGATATAGAACGTTACAGCGTGATCCGCGCGGTGACGGCCATTGAGCGGGCAGATGTGGCGGTGATCGTGATCGACGCCACGGAGGGAGTAACCGAGCAGGACGCTAAGATCGCCGGTATCGCCCATGAACGCGGAAAAGGCGTGATCATTGCGGTGAATAAGTGGGATGCCATTGAAAAAAATGATAAAACCATTTATAAACACACGAAGCGCATTCGCGAGGTGCTGGCCTATATGCCCTACGCAGAGCTGGTCTTCATCTCCGCGAAGACGGGGCAGAGGCTGCCGAGGCTTTTTGAAACCATCGATGCGGTCATTGAGAATCAGACGCTCAGGGTCCAGACAGGAGTTCTGAATGAGATCCTTTCGGAGGCGGTGGCCCTGCAGCAGCCTCCATCTGATAAGGGAAGACGGCTGAAGATATTTTATATGACTCAGGTAGGGGTGCGTCCGCCGACATTTGTTATTTTTGTTAATGACAGAGAGCTGATGCATTTTTCCTATACCAGATATATTGAGAATAAGATCCGGGATGCTTTTGGATTCCGCGGGACGTCGCTGAAATTTATCATTCGTGAGCGGGGTGGAAAGGAATAATATTATGGAAAGATTAATATGCCTGCTGATCGGTTATATCTGCGGCTTGTTTCAAACCTCTTATATCATCGGCCGGATTCATCACACGGATATTCGTGAGCATGGAAGCGGCAATGCGGGAACGACCAACGCACTGCGGACCTTCGGAAAAAAGGCGGGGGCTTTGACGCTTTTGGGAGATTGCCTGAAATGTGTCCTGGCGGTCCTGATTGCAAGGGCTGTTTTTTCAGAAAGGTGCGGGGATATGCTTCCGCTTTTAAGTCTTTATGCTGCCGCTGGCTGCATCCTCGGACATAATTTTCCCTGCTATTTAAAGTTTAAGGGAGGAAAGGGCATTGCAGCGTCCGTGGGCATGGCCATTACTTTTGACTGGAGGATTTTTGTGGCGGGACTGATCGTGTTTTTCGCGATTTTTTTCCTGACGCATTATGTATCTCTCGGATCCATAGCTATTTATGTGATGGCTTTGCTGATGGTGATCTATTTTGGTCAGAGGGGAGACTACGACATGAGCCAGCCCCATACGCTTGAACTGTACGGGGTGATGGGTTTCCTTACGGCGCTGGCAATTTTCCGCCACAGGGCTAATATCAGCCGTTTGATGCAGGGAAATGAAAGCAGAGTTTATTTGAGCAAAGCTGGTAAAAAGAAAGAATAGAGGTGAGAATATGGCAAAAATCAGTATATTGGGTGCGGGAAGCTGGGGGACGGCCCTGTCCCTTCTGCTTTATAACAATGGCCATGAGGTGATTCTCTGGTCCGCTCTGGCAGATGAGGTGGAGATGCTTCGTGAAAAACGGGAGCATGAGAGCAAGCTTCCGGGCGTAAAGCTGCCGGAAGACATGGAGATCACAGCTGATCTGGAAGGTTGTCTGAAGGAACCGGATGTGGCAGTACTTGCAGTTCCATCGCCGTTTACAAGAAGCACGGCAAAGAAGATGGCTCCCTTTGTGAGGGATGGCCAGATGATCGTAAATGTGGCAAAGGGTGTGGAGGAATCCACGTTTATGACGCTCAGCGAAATAATCGGGCAGGAAATACCAAACGGAAATATCAGCGTCCTTTCCGGCCCAAGTCATGCGGAGGAGGTGGGGAGAGGACTTCCTACCACCTGCGTGGCTGCTTCCAGGACAAGGGAGACGGCGGAATATCTGCAGAATATATTCATGAGCCCGGTGTTTCGCGTGTATACGACGCCGGATACCCTGGGAGTGGAGCTGGGGGGCGCGCTTAAAAATGTCATTGCGCTTGCGGCAGGAACTGCGGACGGCCTCGGATACGGAGATAATACAAAGGCGGCCCTGATCACCAGGGGTATCGCGGAAATCGCCAGACTTGGAATAAAAATGGGCGCGAAGCCGGAAACCTTCTGGGGCCTTTCCGGGATCGGCGATCTGATCGTTACCTGCGCCAGCGTACACAGCAGAAATCGAAAGGCAGGCTATCTTATGGGCAAGGGCTATACCATGCAGCAGGCCATGGATGAGGTGAAAATGGTAGTGGAGGGTGTGTACTCCGCGAAGGCTGCCAGAGGTCTTGCTGAGAAATACGGCGTGGAGATGCCGATCATTGAAGAGGTAAACAAGGTGCTCTTTGAGGATAAGCCTGCGGCTGAAGCGGTGAAGGATCTGATGCTGCGGGATAAAAAGGTGGAGACGCCGCAGCTGCCCTGGGAGTGAGTGAAAGTTCTGTATGTCTCCCGCCGCAGGCGGAGAATCCCGCAGAGCAGGATTCTTTTCAAAATGGAATGTCTTCAAAATGGAATGTCGCGGAGATCTTCCGGAATGCTTGCCGTATGAAGATTTTCGTCCAGGGTATCCAGAAGATCCATATCCTCCTGATCGATGGAGAAGTCAAAAATGTTTGCGTTGGAAATGATGCGGTCCGTGTGTACGGATTTCGGAATGACTGAGATTTCCTTCTGTACGGCCCAGCGAAGTCCGATCTGCGCAGGCGTCCTGGCATATTTGGTACCCATGACGCAGAGAACGTCATGATCCAGATATGCGCCCCGCGCCAATGGCGCGTATGCCTGAACCTGTATGCCGTTCGCCTGACAGTAATCGATGAGCTCCTTCGGATAACAGAGCGGATGACACTCGATCTGATTTACGGCCGGAACAATACCGGAGATGCGTTTTAACTCTTCCAGGTGACGGATCTCAAAATTGCTGACGCCGATGGAGAGGGCGCGTCCGGAAGCAAGAATCTCCTCCAGCTCTTTCCAGGTACTCAGATAACATCCGGGTACCGGCCAGTGGATGAGATAGAGATCCACATAATCCAGATCCAGGCGTTCCAGGCTGCGCTCAAACGCGCCCTTTACGTCTCCCAGGCGCTGAGCGGTATTCCAGATCTTTGAGGTGATAAATAATTCCTTTCGGGGTATGCCGCATCTGGAAATCCCGCGGCCGACGCTCTGTTCATTTTTATAGACGGAAGCAGTATCAATAAGCCGGTATCCGGCTCGAACGGCGTCAATGACCGCATTTTCCGCTTCATTTTCTCCGATGGCTTTGTATACTCCTAATCCAAGAAGGGGCATTTCTCTGTCGTTATTTAGAAAAATACTGGTTTTCAAAATCCTTCCTCCTTAATTGTGTTCTGTCGAACGATTAGTAAGTATTATAGCATAAAAAAATGATGAGTTCAATTATATTACGATTTTGATAAGGAACAGAAATCAAAACGGCAAATAATGTTAAAAAAATAACAGGCGCGTCAGCATGGGTAGCAAAATCAGGTATAATAAAACAAATTTTTTTAATTAAAAAAGACAGATGTTGGTGCTTTTTTCATATTATAACCTTGCTAATCGGAAAGAAAAGATGTATAATATCTTTAATTGACAAATTATTGTCATAGCCCTGCTATTTTAAAAAGCAGAACAGGAAAGGAGCATAACGATGCACTTGATCAAAGACGAAAATGGAAATGTAATTCCCCATGAGGGACATTCCCACGAGCATTCTCATGAGCATACGCATGCAGACGGGGTAACGCACAGCCATCCGCATACTCATGATGGCGAGCATAAGCATACACACAGCCATGGCGATACCTGCGGCAATGAAGAACATTGCGGAAGCTGCGCGGGCGGCGACTGCCGGGATGAAACGGTGGCCCTTCTCACATACATGCTTCAGCATAATGAGCATCATGCGGCGGAGTTGGATCAGATGGCTGAAAATCTGAAAAAGATGGGAATGGACGCGGCAGCTAAGACCATTCGAGAGGGTGTGGCGGATTTCCAGAAGGGAAATATGAGACTGGGCCTTGCGCTGACCCTTGTAAAAGAGGAACTGAAGAAGGCATAAAGACAGTATGGGAGGCGATAAGCATGTGTCTTGCGACAGTTTATAAGACCAGTGATGATTCCGTTATTTTACGCAATGTCAGCCGAATCGATGTGGACGGCAATAAATTGATCCTCCGGGATATTATGGGAGATGAGCGCGTGGTGGAGGGAACGATACTGATGGTCGATCTTGCGAACAGTATCGTGAAGCTGAATTGCGAATGATCTTGCGAAATGATGAAATAAATGAAATTCAGGAGGTGCCCGCGAATGGCACATGTGATTGCAGTCGCAGGTAAGGGCGGCGTAGGTAAGACGACATTATGTGGGATGCTGATCCAGTACCTGTGCGAACAGGGCAAGGGACCGGTCCTGGCAGTGGACGCGGATGCAAATTCCAATCTGAATGAAGTGCTTGGCGTGAAGGTTGACACTACGCTGGGCGATGTGCGCGAGGAGATCGCGCGCAGCGAGATGTCCGGCGTCAATCCCATTCCGGCGGGCGTTTCCAAGGCGGATTATGCGGAAATGCGCTTTGAGGACGCGGTGATCGAGGATGACAATTTTGATCTTCTTGTCATGGGCCGTACCCAGGGCAAAGGGTGCTACTGCTTTGTAAACGGCCTTCTTCAGAGCCAGCTGGCCAGATACCAGAATAATTATCCCTATTTTGTGGTGGACAATGAAGCCGGTATGGAGCATATAAGCAGAGGCATACTTCCGAGTATGCAGACTGCGATTCTGGTCAGTGACTGCTCCAGAAGGGGCATACAGGCAGTGGGCAGGATCGCCAGGCTGATCGAGGAGTGCGACATGCATCCGTCTACGGTGGGACTGATCGTGAACCGCGCCCCGAAGGGAGAACTGAACACAGGGATCAGAGAGGAGATAGAGCTTCAGGGGCTGAAGCTTCTGGGAGTGGTTCCGCAGGATGAAACCGTATATGAATATGACTGCGAAGGACGTCCTACGGTTTCCCTGCCGGAGGATAACCCTGTCAAGGTGGCGCTGCGGTCCATCGTTGACAGGCTGAACCTGTAAAAAGATCCCCGCCGTTAATAATGGCAGGGGGTGTTCGTGCAAAATGAAAACTGGCGGATTTCCATATTTTTTTCAGGGATATAACCCATGGGCGGGGATGGGTTCCCGTTTCTGGGTGTATTGATAAAACAACATTATAAGAAAGACAAAAATACATGGCAGACATGTATGAAATTAAAGGAGGTCTATAATGAGTGAATTCAGATTAACCACAGTGGAAGAATTTGAAGCTGCCACTAATCGACTGTTGGAGACAGGCGCCAAGGTTGGCGCGGACTCCTGGCAGATGCGTGTTAAGAACCAGACTCCTCACTGCAAATTCGGTGAGTCCGGTGTGTGCTGCCGTATCTGTTCCATGGGCCCGTGCCGCATTACGCCTAAAGCTCCCAGAGGTATTTGCGGATGTGATGTACATGGTATCGTAGGAAGAAATTATCTTCGTTTTACTGCCGGCGGCGCAGCTACCCATTCTGACCACGGCCGTGAAATTGCAAATACTCTTTATCAGGCGTCGGCAGACGGCAATTACAAGGTCAGGGATGAAGGAAAATTAAAACGGCTTGCCGCTGAATTCGGAGTGGAAACAGAAGACAGAGATATCTATGATGTGGCTCATGAGGTGGCGGAGAAAGGCCTGATGGAGTATGGCAAGCCCTTCGGAACGCAGACTTTCACAAAACGCGCCCCGGAGCATACCCAGGAAATCTGGGACAGAGAGGAGATCCGTCCCCGCGCAATCGACCGTGAGGTTTCCTGTGCGATGCATATGACCCATATGGGATGTTCTTCCAAGCCGGAGGCTCTGATTCGCCAGTCTCTCCGCAACGGCCTTTCCGATGGATGGGGCGGTTCCATGATGGGTACGGAATTCTCCGACGTACTTTTCGGCACGCCGAAGGAGGTTGAGACAGAAGCAAACCTCGGCGTTATGGTTGAAGAAAATGTAAATATCGTGGTTCACGGACATGACCCGTCTCTTTCCGAAATGATCTGCGAATATGCGGACAGCAAGGAAATGATCGATTATGCAAAATCCATGGGCGCGCAGGGAATTACCGTTTCCGGCGTATGCTGTACGTCGAACGAGGTCGCGATGCGCCGCGGCGTTCCTATGGCAGGCAACTTCCTGCAGCAGGAGAACGTGGTCCTGACAGGCGCGTGTGAAGCTATTGTTGTGGACGTTCAGTGTATTTTCCCGGCTTTGGGCCCGCTGTCCAAGTGCTTCCACACAAAGTTTATCACAACCTCTCCTATCGCGCAGATGCCGGATTCTGAGTTTATCAGATTCAATGCAAAAACAGCCGGCGAAAACGCGAAGCTGATCGTTAAGACAGCGATCGAGAACTTTAAGAACAGAAATAAAGACCTGGTTTACATTCCTCAGCTGAAACAGAAAGCAACCGTCGGTTTCTCTGTTGAGCAGATTGAGAAAAAGCTCGACGGCGTTACAAACAGCCATGTTGATGTAACAGGCACGATGATGCCTCTGGTTGACTGCGTGAAATCCGGCGTTCTCCGCGGCGCTGTCGCCATGGTAGGATGCAATAACCCGAAGATCCGTCCGGACGCGGCTCATATTTCTCTTATGAAGAAGCTGATCGCAAACGATATCATCCTGGTAGTTTCCGGATGTTCCGCACAGGCTGCTGCAAAGGCCGGCCTGATGGATAAGAGAGCAAAGGATCTCTGCGGAGCCGGCCTGAAACGTGTCTGTGAGCTGGCAGATATCCCGCCTGTGCTCCATATGGGCTCCTGCGTCGATATCAGCCGTATGATGGTTCTTGCCTCAAGAATCGCAAAGGATTCCGGCTGGAATATTTCTCAGATTCCGTTAGTAGGATGTGCGCCTGAGTGGATGTCTGAAAAAGCGGTTTCCATTGGTAACTATGTAGTTGCTACCGGTATTGATACATATCTCGGAGTTGAACCATACGCTTATGGCTCTTCTGAAGTCGACGGCCTGCTGAAGGGCGGCATCAGAGACTGGGTTGAGGCTGCTTATACAGTTGAAAAGGATATTGACAAGCTTGGGGATATGATGATCGAGAGAATCGAAGAAAAGAGAACTGCATTAGGTATCTGAGGCAGGGAATACAGGAAGGCGCGGTAATTTATGAAAATTGCAGTCACAGGCAAAGGCGGTGTGGGAAAGACAACATTTGCGGCAACTCTTGCCAGATTGTACGCGGATGAGGGACGTAAGGTCCTGGCAGCGGATGTGGATCCGGACGCAAATCTGGGGCTTGCCCTGGGATTTGACGAGGAGACTCTGGATTCGATCGTTCCCATTTCCAGGATGCGCAAGCTCGTAGAGGAGCGCACGGGCGCAAATGATCGGAACCAGTTTTATAAACTGAATCCCAGAGTGGACGATATTCCGGACACATATGGCAAGGAGTGCAACGGTGTGAAGCTTCTGGTCCTTGGAACCATTGAAACGGGCGGCGGCGGCTGTGTCTGCCCGGAGCATGTGATGCTGAAGCGTATTATCAATAATCTGGTGCTTCACAGAGACGATGTGGTGATTCTGGATATGGAAGCCGGCCTTGAACATCTTGGCCGGGGCACTACGGAGAGCATGGATGCATTTATCGTAGTGATCGAGCCGGGAGCCAGAAGCGTTCAGACATATAAGAATGTCAAGCGTCTGGCAAAGGATCTGGGGGTCAACCAGGTGAAGGTTGTGGCAAACAAGATCCGGAACAAAGATGACGAGGCATTTATAGAAGCGAAGATCCCGGCAGAGGACCTTCTCGGGATGGTTCATTATAATACGGAAGTTATCGACGCTGACCGTCAGGGAAAATCACCTTATGATTTCAGCAATACAGTGACCAATGAAATTAAAAAAATCAAAGAGAAGATAGATCAGCAATAAGATCTGTTAATAGGAGGTATGACAGTGCTTTTATTTGATATCGTATTTAACGGAAACGACAGCATGTATGCAGAAGCAGTAGAAGCCGTTGATGCCGCTATTGCCAAATACGGTGAAGACAAAGCGGTTGGTTTCCCGGATACTGCATATACCCTGGCTTGTTATTACGCAGAGACAGGAACAAAGATCACTACATTAAAAGAGGCAAAAGAGGCTCTTACATACATCAAATCCCTTATGACCAGGGAGAGACGTCTGGATTCCGGCTTTAAATCCGGTGTCGCGACTGCTCTTTCCGCTGAGTTGATCGAGGCTTGTAAATATATTGACGGCGCTCAGCCATATGAAGAGCCGTATCTGGGCCATATGACGGACGCTCAGATCCGTGAGCTCGGTGTGCCGCTTGTAACGGGGGATATTCCGGGTATCGCGGTTATCATCAATGCGGCTCCCACAGTAGAAGAGGCGTGTGCTCTTGTTAAGAGCTATCAGGCGCAGGGCAACTTCGTATGTCTTGTGGGCGGTATTATTGAGCAGCTTAAGGAAGCCGGATATAAAACCGGATTTAACGTACGTGTATTCCCTATCGGCGAGAACATTTCCTCCGTCTGCCACGCTGTGTCTGCGGCATGCAGAACGGCTATGATTTTCGGTAATATCACGCCTGGCGACAAGGCGGCTCTTCAGGAGTACACCTTCAACAGATTCCGCGCATTTGTCAACGCATTTGCGCCTCTGGATGAGAAGACCGTTGCCTGCGGCGCAGGCGCGATCTACTATGGATTCCCGGTAATTACCAACGATATGGACTATACGCCGTCCGTACCGAAGAGCCTGATCAAGCAGCCGAACATCGAAGAGTTTAATGCTACTTCTCTTGAGGCCCGCGACATTAAGATCAAGATCACAAACGTGGATATCCCGGTGGCGTTTGCGTCGGCGTTTGAAGGCGAGATCATCCGCCGTAAGGATATGCAGGTTGAGTTCGACGGCTCCCGCGTGGATTGTGCGGAGCTTGTACAGACCTGTGATCCCTCCGAGGTGGAGGACCACAAGATCACTGTTATCGGACCGGAGTCCGATGAGATGGCTGACGGAAGCAAGAACAGCATCGTTTATCTGGTGAAGGTTGCCGGAAAGAACATGCAGCCTGACTTCGAGTCGGTTATTGAGCGTAAATTCCATAACTACATCAACTGTATCGAGGGTGTATATCATACCGGCCAGCGCGACATGCAGCGTATCCGGATCAGCCATGACGCGCACAACGCAGGCTTCCGTATCAAACACATCGGCGAGGTTCTTTATACACAGGTTAAGAATGAATTTGATGCGATCGTTGATAAATGCGAAGTGATTATCTATACAGATCCGGCCGAATGTACAAGAATGCGCCATGAGGTGGCCATTCCGATCTTTAATAAGCGTGATGAGCGTCTGGATAATCTGACGGATGAGTCCGTAGATGTATACTATAGCTGTATCCTCTGCCAGGCATTCTCCCCGTCCCATGTGTGCGTGGTTACTCCGGAGAGACTTGGACTTTGCGGCGCTGTTTCATGGCTGGATGCAAAGGCACAGAACGAGCTGGATCCGGCAGGCCCATGCCAGATCATTACAAAAGAGCGCGTGATCGACGAGCAGCTCGGCTCTTATGAGGACGTGGACGAGGCAGTTCAGAAATACTCTCAGGGCGCTTTGGAGCACGTTACTCTGTACTCCATCATGCAGGATCCCATGACCTCCTGCGGCTGCTTCGAGTGTATCTGCGGTATTGAGCCCTTCTCCAACGGCGTGGTGATCGCGAACCGTGAGTATGCGGGCATGACGCCTCTTGGGATGACCTTCCCGGAGATGGCATCCATGACCGGCGGTGGAGTTCAGACACCCGGATTTATGGGCCACGGCAAGCATTTCATCGGCTCCAAGAAATTCATGAAGGCCGAGGGCGGTATTGAACGTATCGTCTGGATGCCGAAAGAATTGAAGGAATTTATTTCGGAACGACTGAACAAGACCGCAAAGGAGTTGTATGATATCGATAACTTTACCGATATGATCGGTGATGAGACAGTAGCTCAGGATCCGGAGACACTGGTGGCATTCCTGACCGAGAAGGGCCATCCGGCGCTTTCAATGGAACCAATGATGTAATATAATATGCGCATGGACGGTGAGGAGCCGGAGGCCATTCGCCGTGTTTATGTAATATATTCAAACAATTTTTTTAAGGAGGCTAACGAGAAATGCCGTTTAATCAGAAACCACAAAAGTTCAATGCAAAGATTAACACAGTCACGATCGGAAGCGGAGATAAGACTGTATCCCTCGGCGGAGATTCTACATTTCCATTTTACACATTTGATGCTCCGGCAGAAAATACTGCAAAGGTCGGCGTGGAAATATCCGATCTGGGACTGGAAGGAGCGCCGCAGGGCATCAAGGCTTATTATGAAGGCGCTTCGACGATGGCTGACCTTGCAAAAAAAGCAGCCGCTATGGAGGGCGCTGATTTTGTAGCGCTGCTGCTGGAAGGCGGCGACCCAAATGGCTGCGACAAGCCGGTTGAAGAACTGATTGCAGTTGTAAAAGAGGTTGCTGATGCAATTGACTGCCCGTTGGTAGTTGAGGGATGTAAGAACGTGGAAAAAGACGCGGAGCTCCTCCCGAAGGTAGCGGAAGTACTTCAGGGAAGAAACGTTCTGATCCTTGCGGAAAGAGAAGAAAACTACAAGGCGATCGGCGCATCTGCGGGTCTGGCTTATAATCAGATCGTGGGCGCTGAATCTGCCGTAGATATCAACCTTGCGAAACAGTTGAACGTAGTAACCACACAGTTGGGTGTAAATGCACAGAAGATCGTTATGAATGTCGGCAGTGCATGTGCAGGTTATGGATACGAATATGTTGTATCTACTATGGACCGTATTAAAGGCGCAGCTTTATCTCAGAATGATAATATGCTGCAGATGCCTATTATTACGCCGGTTGCATCCGAGACATGGGGCGTAAAAGAAGCTTGCGCTTCCGAAGCTGACATGCCGGAATGGGGAGATCCGGGTGAACGCGGGATCGACATGGAGATCGTAACGGCGGCAGCGGACCTGGCAGCAGGTTCTGACGCGGTTATTTTAAGACATCCCGAGTCCGTGAGAACAATTTCCCAGATGATCAAAGCACTTGCGTAATTGAATAGGAGGAAGAAGATATGGCACTGAATGGTATTCAGATCTTTAAATTAACACCGAAGAAAAACTGTAAGGAATGCGGATGCCCTACATGTATGGCTTTCTCTATGAAGGTTGCCCAGGGCGCTATGAAGATTGAACAGTGTCCGCATATGTCGGAGGAAGCGCTTGCTTCCCTGTCAGAGGCTACCGCCCCGCCGATGAAGACGATTAAGGTCGGCGCGGGAAGCGAGGAATTCTCTCTGGGCGGCGAAACAGTTCTTTTCAGACATGAAAAGACATTTGTAAGCAAAACAAGATATGCTGTCGGCCTTTGCTCATGTATGGATGACGCCGCTGTTGACGCGAAGCTGGCTGAGATCCCGAAGGTTGACTATGAGCGTATCGGGGAAAGAATGTATGCCGAAATGGTATATGTAAACTGCAGCGAGGGTACCGACGCCGCAAAATATACGGCGCTGGTAGAAAAAGCAGCCGGCCTTGGAAGAACTTTAATTCTGGGCTGCCAGGATGCGGAGATCGCAAAGGCAGCGCTGGCTGTATGTAAAGACAGCAAGCCGGTCCTGAACGGCGCAAATGCTTCCAACTATGAGGCTATGAATGCCGTAGCCAAAGAAGCAGGCGTAGTTCTGGGCGTAAGCGGCAAGGATCTCAACGAACTGTACGATACCGTTGCGGCTCTTGAGAAGCTTGGAAATAAGAATCTGATCCTCGATGTTACAGGCGCTGACATTAAGGAAACCTTTGCAAATGCAGTTCAGGTCCGCCGCGCAGCGCTCAAGGATCAGGACAGGACCTTCGGCTATCCGTCCCTGGTTCATACTGTTCGGATCGCAAAGGGCGATCTCCATATGCAGGCAGCCCTGGCTTCCCTCTTCACAATGAAATACGGTTCCATTATCGTTATGGAGCAGATGACTTATGCTGAGGCGCTTCCGCTGTACGGGCTCCGCCAGAACCTGTTTACGGATCCGCAGAAGCCGATGAAGGTTGAGCCGGGCATCTATCCGCTGAACGGGGCGGATGAGAACTCGCTGGTTGTAACGACCGTTGACTTTGCCCTTACCTACTTCGTAGTATCCGGTGAGCTGGAGCGTTCCGGCGTTCCGCTTAACTTCGTGATTAACGATGCAGGCGGGCTTTCCGTACTGACCTCCTGGGCTGCGGGTAAATTCTCCGGGAACAGCATTTCCAAGTTCATCATTGAGAATGTAGAGCCGAAGGTAAAATGCCGCAGGCTGGTTATCCCTGGTAAGGTAGCTGTCCTGAAGGGAGATCTGGAGGCAAAGCTTCCGGGCTGGGAGATCATTGTAGGCCCGAGAGAAGCCGTACAGCTTGTAAAATTCCTGAAGGATATGCAGGCATAGGTCTGTAGAAAAAGATTATTAAAAAAAGGAGAACACGAGTATGGCAAAATTTATTACGATTGGGGAGAGACTTTCCACAACAGCACCGGCGGTAAATAAGGCGTTTACCGAGAGAGATCCGGAGCCGATCTTAAAAAGAGCAAAACAGCAGCTGGACGCAGGCGCTACGTACCTGGACGTAAATATAGGTCCTGCCGAGAACGATGGCGAAGACCTTATGAAATGGGCTGTACAGCTTCTTCAGGGCGAATTTGACAATGTTCCTCTTGCTCTGGACACCACCAATATGAAGGCTATCGAGGCCGGCATTTCCGTATACAACAGAGCAAAAGGCAAGCCGATCGTCAACTCCGCAGATGCAGGAGACAGAATTACAAACATCGACCTTGCCGCGGCAAATGACGCGATCGTTATCGCGCTTTGCTCCTCCGGTATGGTTGCTTCGGATAATGATGAGCGTATGATGCACTGCCAGAACATGCTGGAAAGAGGTATGGGACTTGGCATGGAGCCCACAGATCTGTGGTTTGACCCGCTGTTCCTGGTTGTCAAGGGAATGCAGGATAAGCAGATGGAAATACTGGAAGCGATCAAGATGTTCTCCGAAATGGGACTGAACTCCACAGGCGGCCTTTCCAATAACAGCAACGGTATGCCGAAACATATCCGTCCGATCATGGATTCCGCGCTGGTTGCCATGTGCATGATGCAGGGCCTTACCTCCGCGATCGTAAACCCGAATGATTTACGTCTGATGGAGACGATCAAATCCTGTGACATTTTCAAGAACAATACTCTGTATGCGGATTCCTATCTGGAAATCTGACCGCGGAGTTCCTGAACAGGAATGCAAGCACGGAGGGCTGGAGGCTTCGGCCTTCAGCCCTTTTATATAAGTGGAAACAAATGCGAGAAAGGTGACTGCCTATGTTTAAAGTAACATTTTCATTTGAAGACGGCAGTGTGGTAGAAACTTATGCCAATGAAGGGGACAATCTTCTGGAAATAGCCAGAGAGGCGAATGTAGCGATCGACGCCCCCTGCTCCGGCAACGCATCCTGCGGCAAATGCCGGGTTCAATTAAAAAGCGGAGAATTAAATTCAAAAAAAACCCTTCATATCTCTGACGAGGAGTATGACAGCGGATGGCGTCTTGCCTGTGTAAGTACGGTTTGTGCGGATGTGACTGTTCTTGTACCGGATATCGCTTCTGCCTATAAGAGCAGAATGAAAGTTGCGGATTTAAGCTCGAAGGAAGAGCTGCTTATTTTTGAGAATGCTAAAAGAGAGGTACAGCTCGCGGGCATTCATCTGAGAAACAGTCTCGATGTGGTCGAGGTTGTGATGGATGAACCGAGCCTGGACGATACCATGCCGGACAATGAGAGGCTTTCCCGTGCGCTTCGTAAATTCCTGAATATTAAGCGTGTAAGGATTCCCTACAGAGTCCTGAAAAAGCTTCCCGATATACTGCGTGAAAATAATTTTAAAGTAAAATGCGTTCTTCGCACCACGTCGGAAGATATGTTTGTCTATGATATATTTGGATGTGAAGAGAAATTTGTTGTGGCAGGTCTTGCAGTGGATATAGGTACTACGACAGTTTCCGCCGTGATCATTGATATGGAGAATGGCGAAATTCTGGCGAAGGGTTCAGCGGGAAATGGCCAGATCCGCTTTGGCGCGGATGTTATCAACCGCATTATTGAGCAGCAGAAGCCGGGCGGAAAAAGAAAGCTTCAGGATGCGGTGATCAAAGAAACCATAAATCCTATGATCCGTGAGATGTGCAGGGACGCCGGGATCTCCGGAAAACAGATTTACAGGATGTGCGTAGCGTCTAATTCTACTATGAACCATTTGTTTGCAGGAATCAATGCAGATCCACTTCGTATGGAGCCATATATTCCTGCATTCTTTAAAACAAACTCCCTGTTTGCATCAGATGTGGGAGTGAATATTAATGAGGATGCGCATATTATCATGGCGCCGAATATCGGCAGCTATGTAGGCGGCGATATTACAGCCGGCACATTGGTTAGTATGATCTGGAACCGGCCGGAATTCTCGCTGTTTATTGACCTGGGGACCAATGGCGAGCTGGTGTTTGGAAACTCTGATTTTATGATGAGCTGCGCCTGCTCCGCGGGACCTGCCTTTGAGGGCGGCGATATCAGCTGCGGCATGCGCGCCACGGACGGCGCCATTGAAGCCTGTACCATCGATAAAGAGACTATGGAGCCCACATATACGGTAGTTGGCGAACCGGGAACGAAGCCCATCGGCCTGTGCGGTTCCGGTATTATCGACGTGATCAGTGAATTATTCACCTGCGGAATTATCAATCCCAAGGGGAAATTTATTCGGGAAGGAAGACGGATCAGGCATGATAAATATGGAATGGGCAGCTATGTGCTGGCGTTTGAGAACGAAGCGGGTTCCGTAAAGGACGTGGAGATCACAGAGGTGGATATTGATAATTTTATCCGTGCTAAGGGCGCAATTTTTTCCGCGATCCGCACCATGCTCACATCCCTTGATTTCGATGTATCGATGATCGACGATGTATATGTTGCGGGCGGCATCGGAAGCGGGATCAACATGAAGAATGCGGTGACTATCGGTATGTTTCCGGATATTCCACTGGAGAAATTCCATTATATCGGCAATTCCTCCCTGACAGGCGCATATCTGATGCTGCTTTCCACACCGGCAGAAAAGAAGACCTATGAGCTTGCTTCCAATATGACTTATATGGAGCTTTCCACGGTCCCGATCTATATGGATGAGTTTGTCGGAGCCTGCTTCCTGCCCCATACGGATACCACATTATTCCCCAATGTGGAGATGAAATAAAAACAGGGAAATATTTTTAAAGAGGTTGACATGAGTTTCACGATTGAAGATTTAGGTTATGATAAGGACAGTAAGGAGCGTCTTCCCTGGGAGCATTATCTGGAGGAATACCAAAAAAAGAAACCGGAGGAGATCGCCTCCCGCCTGCGGATACCCTATGATGCGGTTAAGAAGGAATTTACACTGGTGTTTCTGGGAACGGAATACCGGATTTCCTGGCCGGATTTTGCAGTCCGCCATACGGCCGATCAGATGGGCTACTATCCGCTGGAAGAAATGATCTATGCAAGGATTCTTACCATCCGTTTTCTGCTGGACGGCGCGGAATCCGCAGGTTCGGGAAATTTTAAAACCTATCGCGAAATGCCCTGGGGCGAGGTTTATCTCAGACAGTTTGACGGGCGCTGTATCAAACGTCTGGCTTTTTCCTACGGAAACCGAATAAAGGATTTTAATGCGATCATGGAGCATATCCATGCACAGCCAGTAAAGCATGGAGATACGGCTTATCAGTTGGAGGTCTACCCCGGTTATCTGATTCAGTTGATTCTGTGGGAAGGTGATGAGGAATTTCCTCCATCCGCACAGATTCTCTTTTCCGATAACTTTCCCATATCCTTCCAGGCTGAGGACATGGCTGTCATGGGGGATGTGATCATTGGCTCCCTGAAAGCCTTTTTCAAGATTATCAATCGTTGACGGTACAATTGCAGTTTTATAACCAAAACAGGCCGTTGTGCCTGTTTAGATAAAGAAACCTATTATAGAAAAGAAAAGGAGGTAATTTTCTATGGGATTCAAAAGTGACATTGAGATCG
>CAZGTY010000023.1:0-33374 GCA_964528895.1 uncultured Blautia sp.
CAAGTATGCTGATGAAGTGATCAGACGTAAAGTTGGTAAGACTGGTAAGAAATAAATAAGGAGGGTGAGAAAATGATAAAGAAAGCATCTAAGGCGGAAATTCGTCACAAAAAGCATAGAAGATTACGTCATCACTTAAACGGGACAGCAGCGATTCCCCGTCTGGCAGTTTTCCGTTCCAACAAGCATATGTATGCTCAGATCATTGATGACACAGCAGGAAAGACTTTAGTATCAGCTTCTACTCTTCAGAAAGATGTAAAAGCAGAGCTTGAGAACACAGACGACGTAAAAGCGGCGGCATATCTTGGCGCTGTAATCGGCAGGAAGGCTCGTGAGGCAGGCATTGAAAGCGTTGTATTTGACAGAGGCGGTTATATCTACCACGGAAAAGTCAAAGCATTAGCAGATGCAGCAAGAGAAGCTGGCCTGAAATTCTAAAGGGAGGGAAAAGCGCACATGAAACGTAATCTTATTGATGCCAGTCAGTTAGAGTTAGAAGATAAAGTAGTATCAATCAAACGTGTAACCAAGGTTGTCAAGGGCGGCCGTAATATGAGATTTACAGCTCTGGTAGTTGTAGGCGACGGTAACGGGCATGTTGGTGCAGGCCTGGGAAAAGCGACCGAAATTCCGGAAGCGATCCGCAAAGGAAAAGAGGACGCGACTAAAAAGCTTGTTACTGTTGCAAGAGATGAGAATGGTTCCATTACTCATGACTTCATCGGGAAATTCGGAAGTGCGGAGATGCTTCTGAAGAGAGCTCCGGAAGGTACCGGTGTAATCGCCGGCGGCCCGGCCCGTGCGGTCATCGAGCTGGCAGGTATCAAGAATATCCGTACCAAATGTATGGGTTCCAGAAACAAACAGAATGTCGTTCTGGCAACCATCGATGGTTTAAGCCAGTTAAAAACTCCGGAGGAAGTTGCGAAGCTTCGCGGAAAATCTGTTGATGAGATTCTGGCATAGGAGGAGAATAAAATGGCAAAAACGTTGAAAGTTACATTAGTAAAATCTCCGATTGGCGCAGTTCCGAAACATAAGAAGACTGTTGTGGCTATGGGTCTTACAAAAATGCACAAGACAGTTGAAATGCCGGATAATGCGGCAACCAGAGGTATGATTCAGCAGGTACAGCACCTGGTAAAAGTAGAGGAAGCATAAGGAGGTGCCAGTCATGGAATTATCAAACTTAAGACCGGCAGAGGGTTCTAAGCACAGCAATAACTTCAGAAGAGGCCGCGGTCACGGTTCAGGTAACGGCAAGACAGCCGGTAAAGGACATAAGGGACAGCTGGCCCGTTCCGGACACAAGAAACCGGGATTTGAAGGCGGACAGATGCCTTTATACAGACGTCTTCCAAAGAGAGGCTTTACAAACAGAAATACAAAAGAGATCATTGCAATCAATGTCGATGTTCTGAACCGTTTTGAGGACGGTGCGGAAGTCACCCCGGAGAGTTTATTAAAAAGCCGCGCCATTTCCAAGCTTGGCGACGGTGTGAAAATTCTTGGGAACGGTGAGCTGACAAAGAAACTGATCGTTAAGGTTAATGCTGTCAGTGAGACTGCAAAAGCCAAAATTGAAGCTGCAGGCGGTACAATAGAGGTGATCTGATGTTTGAGACTCTTAAAAATTTTTTCAGAGTAAAAGAAATGAGGCGTAAGCTTCTTTATGTAGTATGGATGATACTGGTCATTCGTATTGGCTCGCAGCTTCCTGTTCCAGGCGTGGACAGTGATGTATTCCGGGAATGGTTTCAGAGCAATACGGGCGACGCATTCAACTTTTTTGATGCGTTCACCGGCGGTTCCTTTGAACAGATGTCCATCTTCGCGCTGAACATCACCCCATACATTACATCCTCCATTATCATGCAGCTTCTCACCATTGCCATTCCGGCTCTGGAGGAGATGCACAGAGATGGAGAGGAAGGCAGAAAGAAGATCACTGCTATCACCCGTTATGTGACCGTAGGTCTGGCTTTGTTTGAGTCCATCGCTATGGCGATCGGATTCGGACGCAGCGGAATGATTGCGAACATGAACTTTGGTAAGGGTATCGTAGTGGTGACATCTCTGACAGCCGGCTCCGCAATGCTGATGTGGATCGGCGAGCGTATTACGGAAAAGGGCATTGGAAATGGTATTTCTATCGTCCTGACCGTAAATATCGTATCCAGGATTCCAAGTGATCTGGGATTGCTGTATGAGAACTTTGTAAAGGGCAAGACCATTGCGAAGGGCGCTCTGGCAGCAGTTATTATTATCGCGATCATCCTGGTGGTGGTGGTACTTGTGCTGATCCTGAACGGGGCGGAGAGAAGAATCCCGGTACAGTATTCCAGAAAAATGGTGGGAAGGAAGATGATGGGCGGACAGTCCAGCAATATCCCTCTGAAGGTCAATACTGCCGGCGTTATCCCTGTGATCTTTGCTTCTTCTATCATGTCCTTCCCGAATGTCATCGCGCAGTTTGCGGGTAAGGCGAATGGTACCGGAATCGGAAGTGAAATCCTCCGCGGATTAAGCTCCAATAACTGGTGTAATCCGAAGCAGCTGCAGTATAGCTGGGGTCTGCTCCTTTACATCGTGCTCTGTGTGTTCTTTGCATATTTCTATACTTCCATTACCTTCAATCCACTGGAAGTGGCGGACAATATCAAAAAGCAGGGCGGCTTTATTCCAGGCATTCGTCCGGGCAAGCCCACATCGGACTATCTGACGAAAATATTGAACTATATTATTTTTATAGGCGCAGTCGGTCTGATTATTGTGGCGGTTATTCCTTTCTTCTTCAACGGAGTATTCGGCGCAGACGTTTCCTTTGGCGGGACGTCTATCATCATTGTGGTGGGCGTTATTCTGGAAACTGTGCAGCAGATCGAATCCCAGATGCTTGTCCGCAATTATAAGGGCTTCCTGAATAACTGAAAAACGGAGGTTGTGGCGCTATGCGCCGCAGCCTTGCTTTGGTTAAGATCAGACATGACGGCGGAGAGGAATGCGTTATGTCAATAATGAAAGAAACGGAGGGTATGATCATGAGAATTATTATGTTGGGCGCTCCCGGTGCAGGGAAAGGTACACAGGCGAAAAAAATAGCTGAGAAATATGGAATCCCCCATATTTCTACCGGAGATATTTTCCGCGCGAATATTAAAAACGGTACGGAGCTTGGCAAAAAGGCCAAAACCTATATGGATCAGGGGCTTCTTGTCCCGGATGAGCTGACATGCGATCTGGTGGTGGACAGAATTCAGCAGCCGGATGCGCAGAAGGGATACGTTTTAGACGGTTTTCCGAGAACCATTCCTCAGGCGGAATGTCTGACGGACGCGCTGAATAAATTAGAGAGCAGGATCGATTTCGCCATTGATGTGAATGTTCCGGATGAGAATATCGTAAACCGCATGTCCGGAAGGCGTGCATGCCTGAAATGCGGCGCGACCTATCACGTTGTCTATGCGGCGCCCAAAAAGGAGGGTATCTGCGATACCTGCGGCGAGGCGCTTGTTCTTCGTGATGATGACAAGCCGGAGACTGTCAGCAAACGTCTGAAGGTGTATCATGAGCAGACTCAGCCGCTGATCGATTACTATACCGGGCAGGGTGTGCTGAGAACAGTAGACGGCACTAAGAATCTGGAAGAGGTTTTCCAGGAAATCGTTGCTATCTTAGGAGAATAACGAATGTCAGTTTCTATTAAGTCAGAACATGAGATAGAACTTATGAGGGAAGCGGGGCATCTGCTTGAGAAAGTGCATGATGATCTTGCCGCCTATGTGAAACCGGGTATGAGCACAAAAGAACTGGATAAGATCGGGGAGGACATGATCCGTTCTCTGGGATGTGTCCCCAATTTCCTGAATTATCAGGGCTTTCCGGGCTCTTTTTGTATCAGCCTGAATGATGAAGTGGTGCATGGAATTCCGTCCAGGGATAAGATCATACGGGAGGGGGATCTGGTGAAGATCGACGCGGGCCTGATCTACAAAGGATACCATTCCGATGCGGCCAGGACATATGCGGTGGGGGAGGTTTCTCCTGAAGCCAGAAAGCTTATGGACGTCACCAGAGAATGCTTTTTTGAGGGAATCAAGGCCGCGCTTCCGGGGAATCATCTGAATGATATTTCCAAGGCGATCGGCGCTCATGCCGCAAAATACAATTACGGCATTGTGCGTGATCTGGTGGGGCATGGAATCGGTACTCATCTCCATGAGGATCCCCAGATCCCGAATTTTCCCCAGAAGCGAAGGGGAGTCCGGCTGCTTCCGGGTATGACGCTGGCGATCGAGCCTATGATCAATATCGGACGTGCGGATGTGGCCTGGCTGGATGATGACTGGACTGTGGTAACCATGGACGGGTCGCTTTCCGCCCATTATGAGAATACGGTCCTGATTACGGACGGTGAGCCGGAAATTCTGACTCTTACGAAATAATCGACAGATGGCACAGGAGGTTAAAAATGTCAAAAGCAGATGTTATCGAAGTAGAAGGCACTGTACTGGAGAAGCTGCCTAACGCTATGTTTAAAGTGGAGCTGCAGAATAAACATGTCGTGTTGGCACATATCAGCGGTAAGCTTCGAATGAACTTTATTCGCATCCTTCCGGGCGACAGGGTGACCATCGAGCTTTCTCCCTATGATCTGTCCAAGGGCCGGATTATCTGGAGAGATAAGTAACTTTATGAAACTGTGAAGGAACTGAGCAGCTACAAACTTACGAATGAAGTCCCAGACACTGTGTTTTGACGGTGTTCTGGGCTTTTTTCTTTCCGCCTGCCGCGTTGCTTCTTTTGAAATAATGTGATAGAATCCGGATATGAACAGAAAAGAACAAAAGCAGATTATTTTAATGAATTTCTCCGGAATTTATGAGCAGGAAGAGTTCTGGAGAGGAAAAAGCGCAGTATGGGTGGATGTGCGGGGACTTCCCGGCAGCAGCTGCTACTGTGACGATGATGCGGGAGAAATCCTCATGAAAAAGACGGAGGATCTGTCACCAGGAGGGATCCATTTTCTTGATTCCGGAAATTATCATTATATGACGTTTTTCTGGCTTCAGAAAATTCGGCAGCCCTTCCGGCTGCTGGTGTTTGATAATCACACGGATATGCAGCCTCCTGCATTTGGTGATATTCTCTCCTGCGGCGGATGGATCGAAGCGGCGCTGAACAGGCTGCCCTGTTTGAAGCAGGTCATTCTGGCAGGCCCGGATGAAGAGGCGTGGGCCAGGGTGGAGGAAGAGCTGACCGTAAGGGTCTCTTTTTTTAGCAGAGAAAGACTGCGGAAACAGAGCGTGGAAGAAAAGCTGGCTTTTTTCCGGGGGCTTCCCACTGACCTGCCCCTGTATATTTCCGTGGACAAGGACGTGCTTTGCGAAGAGGATGCCTGCACTGACTGGAGCCAGGGCGATATGAAGCTTGAGGAGCTTTTGGCCTATCTGGAGTGCGTCCGGGAGAAATGCTGCCGGAAGGAGATTCCCTCCGGCAAAATACTGGGGATGGACGTCTGCGGGGAATGCGATATGGATCTGCAGGAGGGCAGTCTTCGAAATGATATTGCCAACAGGGCGCTTCTGCAATTTTTCCTGAGAGAGGGATAAACGATGAACAATGAATTACTGACAATAGGTCCCTTTGTCCTGTACGGATACGGCCTTATGATCGCCATCGGCATTGTGGCGGCCTATATTACGGCAGAATACCGCGCCCGCAGGCAGGGACTGCCCTATGAGCACGTGTTTTATCTGGTGATCTGGTGTGTGCTGGGCGGTTTTGCATCGGCCAAAATACTGTTCTGGATCACGGAGTGGAGGACGGTCATAGAGGATCCGGCATTCCTTTTGCATACGTTCGGGGACGGCTTTGTGGTGTACGGCGGTATTGTGGGCGGTATTTTTACGGGTTATCTGTATTGCCGTGCAAAAAAATTAAATTTTCTCAGGTTTTTTGATCTGGTTATGCCATCCATCGCCCTTGCCCAGGGGTTTGGGCGGATCGGCTGTCTTTTAGCGGGCTGCTGCTACGGAAGGGAAACGGACGGAATATTTTCCGTCACTTTTCATACGTCTGAGTTTGCGCCAAACGAGGTGGCGCTGATCCCCACGCAGATTTATTCCAGCATACTGGACTTCCTTCATTTCGGGCTGCTCCTTTTTATTGCGCGCCGCAAAAAATACGACGGACAGGTGGCGGCCTGCTATTTGATCCTGTACAGCGCGGGGCGTTTTATCCTGGAGTTTTACCGGGGAGATATAGAGCGTGGATTCGTAGGAAATCTGTCCACGTCGCAGTTTATCAGTATTTTTATATTCCTGGCCGGCATATGCTTTTATAAAGTCCAAAAAGGAAAATCTTCGTGCTGAATGCTATGGATTATGAAACGGAGGCCGCTGTCCGGGAGGCGGTTCCCGCGCAAAATGAAGATTACCAGAGCTTTATTGTAAAATACAACCAGAATATATACGGCTCCATCGGTGAAAACATAGGGGCCGGATGGTCGGGAGAGATCATAAATAACCAGTTCGCGGTGGTCTACGGACCGTCGGAGGAGCTGGGGGAGCCGCAGATTAACAGCTATTCCTATAATTCCATCCCCAAATGCTATACCTGCATGGATTTCGGAAGCCTGGAGGCGTCCGGAATCAACCGGCTGCACGATCATCCGTATCTGAAGCTTCGGGGGAGAGGGACCCTGGTGGCGGTAATTGATTCGGGGATCGATTACCAGAATCCGGTTTTCCGGGAGGGGAGAGGTTCGAAGATCCGGTATCTCTGGGATCAGACCATACCGGGCGGCGCCTCGGAGAAGGCGCCCTTTGGGAGGGTGTTTACAAAAAGCGAGATCGATGGGGCGCTGGCGTCAGAAGCGCCCCTGGAACTGGTACCCAGCAGGGATACCAACGGACACGGCACCGTTCTTGCAGCCGCGGCCGCCGGGAATTCCGTGGCGGAAGAGGATTTTTCCGGGGCGGCGCCGGAGGCTTCGCTTCTCATTGTGAAGCTGAAGCCTGCGAAGATGTATTTGCGGAGATTCTATCTGTTGCCTCCGGATGCGGAAATTTTTCAGGAGGACGACATTATGCTGGCGATCTCCTTTGCCATGCAGCGTGCGCAGGAGCTGGAAATGCCTCTGTCCATCTGTCTGGGAATCGGAACCAGCCAGGGCTCCCACGAGGGCCACAGTCCCCTGAGCCAGATGGTAAACGCGGCGGCGGGATATATACAGAACAGCTTATCCATTGCGGCGGGAAACGAGGGAGCCGCCAGGCATCACTATCGGGGAGAATTAAATCCGGACCGGCCGGAAAATGTGGCGGAGCTGAGAGTAGCTGAGAATTCGGAGAGCTTTACCATGGAATTCTGGGGGATGGCGCCGGACGCCTACAGCATTACGGTACAATCCCCCACAGGGGAAAACCTGACGGTGAGTACGGCGCTCCGGGGCGGAACGCAGGATCTGCGCTTCGTGTTTGTGGAGACGAGGGTACTGGCGGATTATGTGCCTATTGAGCGGCAGTCGGGCAATACGCTGGTTTATTTCCGGTTTCTGCATCCTGCGCCGGGTATCTGGAAATTTCAGGTGCGTGGTCGGGACAGTAAGGGCTCTGAATTTCATATGTGGCTTCCTGTGCAGGGACTGATTTCCGGAGATACCTATTTTCTGGAATCCTCCCCCTATCAGACGGTGACGGCCCCGGGGGATGCTCTGGACGGAATGACCATGACTGCTTATCAGGATAACGATGGAAGTTTGTATCTGGAGGCGAGCAGGGGCTTTACGCCAAATGACAATATAAAGCCGAGCATGGCGGCCCCGGGGGTGGATATTAAGGCGGCGCTGCCGGGCGGCGGCTTTGGGAAAGCTTCCGGTACCAGCCTGGCTGCGGCTCAGACGGCGGGTGTGGCCGCCCTTTTATTTGAGTGGGCGGTCATCCGGGGAAATGAGCCCTTTTTTACGGGGATCAGTGTGAAAAATTATCTTCAGCGGGGAGCGCGGCGGACGGATAATCTTTCATATCCCAATCCGGAATGGGGCTATGGAAAGATCGACCTTTACCATACCTTTGAATTGCTGACATGAAAAAGAATCCTGCTCTGCAGGATCCTTTTTCATAATAATTTATTTCCGATAGACGAAGGCGGGAAGCCCGTCGTCACCGTATGGTACTTCCACCCTGCCGCGGATCAGCGGAGCGGCGTAGCGGATGAAGTCCTCCGTCACATCGCTGCCATCAGGTGTGATCCATTTTGCAGGTACCGGCTTTTCCGCGTTGCAGATCTGGTTTACATCCTCCAGGCCGCAGCTCATGCTGTATGTACCGTCCTTTGCGTCTGTGCGGACAAATGATACCATCTTTCCGGTTTCGCCTCTGAGAGCTGCCTGTACGCCGAAGCTGCCTGCGACTATGGCTTCCTGCTGGTCTGTACCGGAGAGAAGGGATGCGCTGCAGCGCTGGCTTACGTTCAGCTCCACAGAACGGGCCTTGACGCCGAGGCGGCTTCGAACCAGATTTTCCAGATATTTCCCGCAGCCCGCCAGCATTTTGTGACCGAAGGAGTCCGTGCCGACGGAATTATCGTATTCGCAGATGAAGGTGCCCGCCGCATCATGGATGCCCTCGGAAACACATACCGTTACGTTACAGTTTTTATCCAGCGCCTTTTCCACATCGGACAGAAATTTTTCCACGTCAAAGGCTGTTTCCGGAAGATAGATGAACAGGGGATTGTCCCCTTCGTATTTTCGGGCCAGAGCGCCCGCGGCGGTGAGCCAGCCGGCATGGCGCCCCATGATCTCCACGATGGTCACGGATTTTTTTTCGTAGACACTGGCGTCCAGAATGATTTCACGGACAGTGGAAGCCACATATTTCGCAGCGCTTCCGTAGCCGGGGGTATGATCTGTGTGAACCAGATCATTGTCGATGGTCTTCGGTTCTCCGATCACGCGGATATCGCTGCCGATCCGGGCGGCGTACCTGGACAGCTTGCTCACGGTGTCCATGGAATCATTTCCGCCGATATAGAAAAACCAGCCGATATTCAGCTCCTGGAATTTTTGAAAGAGCGCGGGATAGACCGGATCATTTAAGGATTCCGGAAGCTTGTAACGACAGGAACCGAGATAAGCGCCCGGCGTGTGCCTGAGATATTCCAGCTTTTCGCCGGGAAGAGCCTCTGAAAGATCAAGGACATTGCCATTTAGAAAACCCTCAATACCATTAACCATTCCGTAAATATGGCCGATCCTGTCCGGATGCGCAAGGCCCTCGGACGCCACTCCGTAGAGACTGCTGTTAATGACTGCGGTGGGGCCGCCGGACTGGCCGACGATGAGATTTTTAACCATAAAAATACCTCCTTATAAGTGAAAATATTATATTCCATCCGCGTTTTATTTGTCAATGTATCCGGAAAAAATGAAGGGGAAATGGTTGTCAGTGTATCGGGGAAAAGTGGTTGCAAGAATGAAGTTGGATCATTATAATAGAGAAAAGGAGTGTGAATATGGCAAATAAGAAAAACATAAGCGATATGGACGGCAGGAAGAAAACGGACAAAAAGAAAGGGAAGGCCGGGGATATTGTTCTTACGGTCATACTGCTTCTGGCGATCGCGGTTTTCTGTTATGCGGCATACAATCTTTTCCACATTTATACGGAATATAAAAAAGGGACGGATGAATACAATCATATCGAGCAGATGGCCGTCACGGAACGGGAACCGGATCCGGTGGAAATGGAGACTGAGGATACGCAGACGCTGAAGGCGCCCATCGATGTGGATTTTAACGCTCTTCAGAGCGTAAATGAGGATGTGATCGGTTGGATATACATAGAAGCCCTGGACGGCATCAGCTACCCTGTGGTGCAGGGCGACGACAATGATGAATATCTGCATTTGACCTATGAAAAAAATTATAATTTTGCCGGTACGATTTTCATTGATTATGAGAACAGTCCGGATTTCAGCGACTGCAATACTCTGGTATACGGCCATAATATGAAAAACGGCTCCATGTTCGGTCAGCTGAAAAATTTTGTAAAAGATGAGGAAACCTACCGGAAGAGCAAATATTTCTGGATCCTTACGCCGGATAAGGATTACCGGTATGAAATCGTGTCCGCATACACCACTGCGGTGGACAGCGACACCTATACGCTGTTCAAGGGGCCGGGAGAGGAATTTCTCCAATATCTGAATACGATAAAAGGATATTCGGAAATACAGACAGATGTGAACGATTTGAATATCAGGGATCGGATCGTGACGCTCTCCACCTGTACGGGCAATGAAGCCACCCGCTTTGTGGTGCAGGGAAGATGCGCGGATGTGATCGTAAAGAATTAATCTTTACATATACACAGATACCTGGGATCGCGGGAGCGCACAGCCCGGAGCAATCTGGTATCAAAGGGGGCAGAATATCTTTTGACCCAAACATCATACATAGAAAATACATAGAAGAGGAGTGGAAGAAATGGGACAGGCAGAAGAAAAATTGCAGGAAATAATTGACAGGTATGATAATATTGTATTTTTCGGAGGCGCAGGCGTCTCCACTGAGAGCGGTATTCCTGATTTCCGCTCCCAGGACGGCCTTTATAATCAGAAATATGATTTTCCGCCGGAAACAATTTTAAGTCATACATTTTTTATGAAAAGGCCGGAGGAATTTTACCGGTTTTATCAGGACAAAATGCTCTGTGATACGGCGAAGCCAAATGCCGCCCACCTGAAGCTGGCCGAGCTGGAGGCGGCGGGGAAGCTCAAGGCCGTGATTACGCAGAATATTGACAACCTTCATCAGATGGCCGGGAGCAGGAAGGTTTTGGAGCTTCATGGAAGCGTATACCGGAATTACTGTATGAAATGCGGGAAATTTTACGATTTTTCCTACGTGAAACAGGCGAAGGGCGTGCCAATGTGCGAATGCGGCGGTATGATCAAGCCGGATGTGGTTCTCTATGAAGAGGGACTGGACAATACTACCATCTCCGAGGCAGTCCGGGCGATCTCCGAGGCGCAGGTGCTTATCATCGGCGGCACCTCCCTGGCCGTTTATCCGGCGGCCGGCCTGATCGACTATTTCAGGGGAGACAAGCTGGTGGTGATCAATAAAGCGCCTACGCCCAGGGATAAATACGCGGATCTTTTGATCCAGGAGCCCATCGGCCGGGTATTTTCACAGATTAAAGTCCGGTAAAAGCACAAGGAGACGCGATATGGGATTTTTATATGAGGTGGGCGATACGGTCACTTTAAAAAAAGCGCATCCCTGCGGAAGCCATGAATGGGAGATCCTCCGTGTGGGAGCGGACTTCCGGCTGAAATGCGCCGGCTGCGGACACCAGATCATGGTACCCCGCAGAACTGTGGAAAAAAACGCGAAAAAATTGAAAAAAAGTGAATGACAGACCTTTACTTTTTCTGCAAAATATGCTAAAATGCCCAATTGTGATATATTTTCATATCCTTGCTCTTTGTACAGGAAAGGGCCATAAAGACCATAAGGAGGTAAAAAGCATGAATAAGTACGAGTTGGCATTGGTCGTAAGCGCCAATGTGGAGGACGAAGTACGTGATGCGGTTGTGGAAAAGGCGAAGGGCTACATCACCCGCTACAATGGCGTCATTACGGAAGTAGAAGAATGGGGTAAGAAGAAATTAGCTTACGAAATTCAGAAAATGCATGAAGGCTTCTACTATTTTATTCAGTTCGAAGCAGATTCGCAGTGTCCGGCAGAAATAGAAAGACATGTACGTATCATGGACAATGTATTAAGATACCTTGTTGTCCGTAAGGATGCATAATCTTACTGCATGCATGATTTTAGGAAGCACCATTAAGAACCCGTTCACCAGGCATTGAAAAGAGGTATAAATATGAACAAAGTAATTTTAATGGGACGCTTAACGAGAGATCCTGAGGTAAGATATTCCGCAGGGGAAAATGCATTGGCAATTGCCAGATATACATTGGCAGTGGACAGAAGATTCCGCCGTGACAGCGACACCACCGCAGATTTTATCAACTGCGTGGTTTTCGGACGCGGCGCGGAGTTTGCCGAAAAGTATTTCCGTCAGGGTTTGAAGATCGTTGTGACCGGACGTATTCAGACCGGCAGCTATACCAACCGTGAGGGTCAGAAGGTGTATACCACGGAGGTCATTGTAGAGGATCAGGAGTTCGCTGAGAGCAAGGCCTCCAGCGACAGCTATGCGGCGTCTCATTCTCAGACAAACAGCGCGGCGCCCATGCCCGGTCCCAGCGATGCCAGCGCAGACGGTTTTATGAATATTCCGGACGGAATTGATGAGGAACTGCCGTTCAACTAAAAATAAAACAGGAGGAAACCATCATGGCTTATAATAGAGGTGAAAGACCTGATTCTCCAATGAAGAGGAGAGGCGGGCGCAGAAGGAAAAAAGTATGCGTATTCTGCGGCAAAGAGAATAATGAGATCGATTACAAGGATGTAGCAAAATTAAGAAAATATGTTTCCGAGAGAGGGAAGATCCTTCCCAGAAGGATCACCGGAAACTGCGCGAAACATCAGAGAGCTCTGACAGTTGCCGTTAAAAGGGCGCGTCATATGTCCCTTATGCCATACGTTCAGGATTGATCCGGTTTACGCGGCGCTGCCTTTACAGGGCGGCGCCTTTTTCTTAGTGGGAGGAGCGCCCGCGTTTTTTTGAGGGCTTTGATATGGAATTTCAAAATGAGCTGGTTGTACCCAATGACGGGTTGTCTTTTAAATTGTTTTTGTTTGAGGGGGGCGGCGGGAATTACGACCGCGAGAAGCACTGGCATACGGTGGTGGAGATTTTTGCGGTTTTGGAAGGCTCCCTGTCATTTTACATTAATGATGTGGAGTATCCTCTTCACGCAGGCCAGCTGATGGTGGTAAACTCCAATGAGATCCATTCTATTCATGCGATGGAAGAAAATTATACGGTAGTGCTTCAGATCCCTCTGAAGCAGTTTGAAGAGTATTTTACCGCACAGAGGTTCATAAAGTTCCGCAGTGTGATTGAGGAGGGAAACCAGAAGCTGCTGGGCCTGATGCGGAAATTGTATCAGGTGTACGAGGCAAAGGCCGTGGGATGCGAATTCCGGGTGTATTCCATCTATTACCAGATCCTGTATCTGCTGGTAAATAAGTACAGGCTGACCGAGGTCCCGGAAAAAGAGATCCGGTGCAGCAGGCATCTGGATACCTTGTCTACGATCATTGCATATATGCGGGAGCATTATCAGGAGGATCTGAAGCTGTCGGAGGTGGCTTCCGTTTTCGGTTATTCGGACGCCTATCTGTCCCGGATGTTCCGAAAATACGCCAAGGTCAATTTTAAGACATACCTGCAGGATATCCGTGTAGCGTACGCCTACCGGGACCT
Source organism: uncultured Blautia sp. (assembly GCA_964528895.1). GTDB lineage: Bacteria > Bacillota > Clostridia > Lachnospirales > Lachnospiraceae > Blautia_A. The sequence continues at coordinate 13,417 of CAZGTY010000023.1, forward strand.
GATGAACACGGATCACACCATCAGCCGCATTGCGCTGGATAACGGTTTTGGAAACAGCAGGGCTTTTGCAAAGGAATTTCAGAAAAGATATGATCAGCTGCCAAGCAGGATGCGCATGGAAAAAAGACAGGGATGAATTTCCTGTCTTTATTTATGTGGAAAAAGTCAAAAAAATGACATAGAAATGTCAAATAGTTCAGAGAAGAAAGAAGGATGGTGTGCTATAATTCAAAAAAGAAGAAAAAGGAGGCGGTAAAATTGAAAATTCAAAACGTAACCGACGCTTCATTTAAAAAGTACGGGAAGGTGCTTGAGGGGTATGATTTCAGCGCTCTTTTCAGGGAAATGAAGCATACGCCTGTGACAGAGGGCGTGGAATATGTTCCGTCTTTGGAGAGTCTGGAGGCTCTGGACATTATGACGGAGCTGCAAAATAGAGGCTATGGCGGGATGCCTGTTCAGATCGGATACTGCAACGGGCATAATAAGAAGCTGAACGGGCTCGAGTATCACCGCGATTCCGAGATCAATGTGGCGGTGACGGACATGATCCTGCTGCTGGGAAGCCGGCAGGATATCCGGGAGGATCAAACCTACGATACTTCAAAGACAGAGGCATTTCTCGTTCCGGCGGGGACCGGTATTGAGGTGTACGCTACCACGCTGCATTATGCGCCCTGCCATGTTCATGAGGGCGGTTTTCAGTGCGTGGTGGTTCTGCCGAGAGGGACAAATACGGCTCTGAGCTTCGAACCGGAAAAGACTGGAGAGGATAAGCTGCTGTTTGCGAAGAATAAATGGCTGATCACCCATGAGGAAGCAGGTGAAACCGGCTCATTTGCGGGCCTGCGGGGCGTAAATATTACGCTGGACTGAAGTATGAAAAAATGGAAAAGAGATAAGAAAGGACGAAAAACTATGAATAAACCAGAAATTAAAGTAGGTATTGTGGCAGTGAGCAGGGACTGCTTTCCGGAGAGCCTTTCCGTGAACAGAAGGGAAGCGCTTGTAAAAGCATACGCAGATAAATATGATGCGGCTGATATTTATGAATGCCCGGTCTGTATCGTGGAGAGCGAGATACACATGGTGCAGGCGCTGGAGGATATCAGGAAGGCAGGCTGTAACGCGCTCTGCGTATACCTGGGAAACTTCGGGCCGGAGATTTCCGAGACACTTCTCGCAAAGCATTTCGAGGGACCGAAGATGTTTATTGCCGCAGCCGAGGAATCTCAGAATGACCTTGTACAGGGCCGCGGCGATGCGTATTGCGGGATGCTGAACGCCAGCTACAATCTGCAGCTCAGAAATATAGCAGGATATTATATCCCGGAATATCCTGTAGGCGACGCGGAGGACTGCGCGGATATGATCCATGAGTTCCTGCCGGTTGCGAAGGCATATGTGGCTGTTCATGATCTGAAGATCATAAGCTTTGGGCCGCGTCCCATGAATTTCCTGGCATGTAATGCGCCGATCAAGCAGCTGTACAACCTGGGAGTTGAGATCGAGGAAAACTCTGAGCTGGATTTATTTGAGGCATTCCATAAGCATGCGGACGATCCGAGAATTCCGGAGGTGGCTGCGGATATGGAACGGGAGCTGGGAGAAGGGAACAAAAAACCGGAGATCCTGGCAAAGCTCGCACAGTACGAGATCACGCTCCTTGACTGGGTAGAGGCTCATAAGGGATACCGTAAGTATGTGGCGCTGACCACAAAGTGCTGGCCCGCGTTCCAGACGCAGTTCGGCTTTGTTCCGTGTTATGTAAACAGCCGCCTGACCGGGCGCGGCATTCCCGTATCCTGTGAGGTGGATATCTACGGGACCCTGTCCGAGTTTATCGGGGCCGTAGTGAGCGACGATACTGTAACTCTCCTGGATATTAACAACTCTGTTCCGAAGGATATGTACAGGGAAGCCATCGAGGGCAAATTTAATTATACGCATAAAGATACCTTTATGGGATTCCACTGCGGGAATACCTGCTCGCGGAAGCTGACGTCATGCACCATGAAATATCAGATGATCATGGCAAGATCCCTTCCGGAGGAGGTTACGCAGGGAACCCTTGAGGGAGACATTGTGCCGGGCGAGATCACCTTCTACCGCCTGCAGAGCACTGCGGACAACATTCTGCGGGCTTATATCGCAGAGGGCGAGGTTCTTCCGGTGGCGACGAGATCCTTCGGAAGTATCGGCGTATTTGCGATACCGGAGATGGGAAGATTCTACCGCCATGTGCTGATCCAGGGCGGATTCCCCCATCACGGCGCCGTAGCCTTCGGCCATTTTGGGAAGGAATTGTATGAGACGTTTAAGATCCTGGGTGTTCCGGCGGATAAGATCGGCTATAACCAGCCGGCAGGCGTAAGATATCCGACGGAAAATCCGTGGAGCTGACAGCAGGAGGTGGAAGATGTATTATATCGGTGTAGATCTGGGAACTTCCGCGGTAAAGCTTCTGCTCATGGAAGAGTCCGGGAGAATATGCAGCATCGTGTCTAAGGACTATCCGCTGTTTTTCCCGAAGCCGGGCTGGTCGGAGCAGAATCCGGAGGACTGGTTTGTTCAGAGCATGGCTGGAATCAGGGAACTGACAAAGAATATCGACCGGGCAGAGGTGGCTGGAATCAGCTTCGGAGGACAGATGCACGGACTGGTCACCCTCGATGAAAATGATCAGGTGATCCGGCCTGCCATTCTCTGGAATGACGGACGTACCGGCGCTGAGGTGGAATATCTCAATAACACCATCGGCAAGGAAAAGCTGTCCGAATATACAGCAAACATCGCTTTTGCCGGCTTTACTGCGCCGAAGATCCTCTGGATGCGGAAAAATGAGCCGGAGAACTTTGCCAGAGTGAAAAAGATCATGCTTCCCAAGGATTATCTGGCATACCGTCTGACGGGTTCCTTCTGCACAGACGTATCCGACGCCTCCGGCATGCTCCTTCTGGATGTGAAAAACCGCAGATGGTCAGAGGAAATGCTGAAAATCTGCGGCATTACGAAGGAACAGCTTCCCAGGCTCTATGAGAGCTGGGAGGTAGTGGGTACACTGAAACCATCGGTGGCAGAGGAACTCGGCATGAGCGCCGGTGTGAAGGTCTGCGCCGGGGCGGGCGATAATGCCGCGGCAGCGGTGGGAACCGGTACGGTAGGAAACGGAGCATGCAATATTTCGCTGGGAACCTCCGGTACGATCTTTATATCCAGCCGGGAGTTCGGCGTGGACAGGCACAATGCGCTCCATTCCTTCGACCATGCGGACGGAAGCTATCATCTGATGGGATGTATGCTGAGCGCCGCCTCCTGTAATAAATGGTGGGCGGAGGAAATCCTTGGCACCACGGATTTTTCCGGGGAGCAGTCCGCCATCAGAAAGCTGGGGGAGAATCAGGTATTCTTTTTGCCTTATCTGATGGGCGAGCGTTCTCCGCACAATAATCCGGATGCAAGGGCGGTGTTTTTTGGCATGAGTATGGATACCACAAGGGCGGATATGACGCAGGCTGTGCTTGAGGGCGTGGCCTTTGGCCTTCGGGATTCCCTGGAGGTGGCAAGAAGCCTTGGAATTCAGATCACCAGGACAAAGATCTGCGGCGGCGGTGCAAAAAGCCCTCTTTGGAGAAGGATCATCGCCAACGTTATGAATTTGAAGGTGGATATCCCGGAAAATGAGGAAGGGCCGGCCCTTGGCGGCGCAATGCTTGCAGCCGTCGGCTGCGGCGCGTATCCGGACGTAGAGACTGCGGCTGCAAAGATGGTGAAGGTTGTGGATACTGTTGAGCCGGAACCAGAGCTGGTAGAGAAGTACGAGGAGAAATATCAGAAGTTCAGAAGCCTTTATCCGGTGATGAAGGAGTTATACTGAGAATCGATTGTGCAGATAAAAAGAGGGGCGTACACGGAAGTGTGCGCTCTTCTTTTATCCGATGGACCGCAGGAGCCGGTCCGTTCTGATGGCGTCGCCGATAAAAAATAATGCATAAAAATGGGAATCTATTTTTGGTAAATACTCCAACTTGTATTTTTTTGACGGCAGTTGTAATATGAAACTATGCATGAAACGTATCATGAAAGGTTATCAGAAAGGAGATGTTGGTATGGAAGATGTAAAAAAAGCGTTGGAGCTGGCTACGATTCCAAGGATGCCTCAGAAAAAAGACTATAAAATAGGCATCATCGGAGCCGGCTTCATCGTAAAGGGATGTCATCTGGTCGCTTATCAGAAGGCGGGCTTTAATCCCTGGGGAATTACCTCAAAATCTGGCGTACACGCGCGGGAGGCGGCCGAGGAGTTTCATATTCCAAACGTTTATGACACATGGCAGGAGCTGGTAGATGATACGGAGATTGAAATCCTGGATATTGCAGTTCCGCCTCATGTACAGCTTGATATTGTACGCTATGCATGTCAGAAAAAGCATATTAAGGGTATCCTGTGCCAGAAGCCGATTGCCATGTCCACGGAGGATGCGAAAGAAATCGTACGTCTTGGCGACGAGGCGGGCATCAGGATCGCAGTGAATGCAAATATGCGCTACGACCAGTCCATGAGAGCCCTTAAGAAGGTCCTGGATGAGGGGCTGATCGGCAAGCCGGTGATCGCCACCATCGATATGAGGGCGACACCTGACTGGCAGACGTTCCTGAAGGATTATAATAAGCTTGAATTATATGCGATGGCGGTACATCATATTGACGCGTTCCGTTTTCTGTTCGGTGATCCGGAGAAAATCACCTGTGTATGCCGCACCGATCCGCGCACGAAATTTGAGCATACTGATGGAATTACTCAGTATACCTTCCAGTATCCGGATGGGCTGCTTGCCACCTCTCTGGACGATGTCTGGGCATGGCCGGAGGAACCCTGTGAGAAGCACAATTATATCAACTGGCGTGTAGAAGGTACGGAAGGCTTTGCCGAGGGCGATTTCGGCTGGCATAAAAGAGAACCGGAGTTCTGCGGAAGCTCGCTTCGCCTGGCCAGCAAGCAGTTCCCCAACCAATGGATAGAGCCGAAATGGGATACCATGTGGTTCCCGGATGCCTTTGTAGGAACCATGTCAAATCTTCTGTGCGCGGTTGAGGAGGGCACGGATCCGGAAATCAGCGCGAGAGATTATGTGGGGACCATGGCATGTGTGGAGGCCTGCTATAAATCAATTGAAGAGGAACGGGCCGTTTATTTAAAACAGATTATGGACAAATAAAAAAACAAAGCGTTTCCAGACGCTGTTGAAGGAGGATATATTATGATTTCAGTAGGTATTTTTACAGGCTACTATCCGTATAATCTGGCGGAGATTATCGAGAAAGCAAAAGGACACGGGATGAGCTGCGTACAGCTTGATCCGGACCAGATCAAGGACGTTGATTTATCAGCGGGAAATGTGACGACGGAAAAGGCAAACATGGTACGAGACGCCTTCCGTGACGCAAACCTTCCGATCGTAGCGATCTCCGCTTACACGAATCTTCTTGCGAAGGACGAGAAGAAGCGCGCCGCGAATATTGCATGGGTAAAAGAGCTGCTGGCACATGCCAGAGATTTTGGGACGCCCTATGTAGTAAGTGAGACGGGCACGGCGAATGATGACGACTGGCTTTATGATCCGTGGAACAGCACGGAGGAGGCTTATCAGGCATTCAAGGCTGTTGCCATCGAGCTTGCCGAGTTTGCTTACCGTCATGACTCAGTATTCCTTATTGAAAATTATGTAAATAATACCATCGGCTCAGTCGCTCAGACAGCAAGGCTGCTCCGTGAGGTCAATCATCCGGGCCTTGGGCTGATGCTTGATCCTACAAACTATTATGACGACAGCAATATTGACAATGTAGATCCTACGCTGAACAGCATTTTTGACGTATTGGATCAGTATATCCGTGTGGCTCATGCCAAGGACTGCAAGCGCGCTGTGGATACCGGAACGAAATTCGGCGATGGCGGAGCAGAGCATAACAGCTTCCGCGGAGCCGGCGCTGTGGAGCTTCCGGGCGCGGGCCTCGGCGTATTGAACTATGAACTGTATCTTACAAAGCTGAAAAAGAATCATCCGAACATTCCGCTGATCATCGAGCATATTGACGAGTCGGACATTCCGAGAGCTAAGAAATTTGTTGATGATACGTTGAAGAAAGTCGGAGCATAAGGAGAATTGATGTGACAGGAAAAGAAAAACTAAGGCTTGCATTGAATCATGAGGAAGGTCCCCTGCTGTTTGATATCGGCGGTATGCCTACCACAGGTATGCACTGTATCGTAATGGAAGAGCTGAGAGATTTCTACGGACTTGAAAAAAGGCCGATCAAGATCCTGGAGCCCGTTCAGATGCTGGGGATCGTGGAGGATGATCTGAAGGAATGTCTCGGTGTGCAGACGACGCCGCTCTGGGCTGCAGGCTGTATGTTTGGGTTCCGTGTGGAAGATAAGTTTAAGGAGTGGCGCACCCCCTGGGGGCAGGATGTGCTGGTACCGGAGGAATTTGAGGTGACTACCGATGAAAAGGGGGATACGCTGATCTATGCCTGCGGCGACCGGAATACCAAACCGGCCGGCCGGATGCCGAAAACGGGAAAGTTCTTTGACAATATTGACCGGGCTCCGGATTATGATGAAGATAACTATGATGTGAGGGATAATTTTGAGGAATTCCAGCCTGTGACCGAACGTGATCTGGCCTGGCTTAAGAAACAGAAGGATACGATCGGTGAGACCGACGATGTTGTAATGGGCAATCTGGGGGGAACCGCATTCGGAGATCCGGCTCTTGTACCGGGTCCTATGCTGCGGGAGCCCAAGGGGATCCGCCTGCTGACAGACTGGTACATGGCTACGGTGGGCGATCAGGAGACCTTACATGAAATCTTCACCTATGAGTCCGATGTAGCGCTGAAAAACCTGGAGAAAATGTATGAGGTGCTGGGCGATTTCATTGACGTGACCTATATTTGCGGAACAGATTTTGGAAGTCAGCGCGCGCCGTTTTATAGTGTTGCCACCTTTGATGATGTATACGCGCCCTATTACAAGAAGGTCGACGACTGGATCCATACGCACACAAAATGGGCTACCTTCAAGCACACCTGCGGAAGCATTGAGCCCTTTATCGGCGGGATGGCGGACGCGGGACTGGATTGCATCAATCCGGTGCAGTGGACGGCTAATGGGATGGATCGTCAGATGCTGAAGGATAAGTACGGTGACCGGGTCGTGTTCTGGGGCGGCGGAATCGATACGCAGCATATGCTGCCGGAGGGATCCCCGGAGCAGGTATATGAGCAGGCTCTGGAATGCTGCCGGATATTCGGCAAGGGCGGTGGATTCGTATTTAACACCATCCACAATATAGTACCGGGAGTTCCGGCTGCGAATGTGGACGCGCTGGCGAGAGCGGTACGCACATACAACAGAGGCTGACAGACATGTAATGATTGGGTTTTGATTTTAAGAAAGGGATAAATAAAGGAGAAAGGTATATGAAAAAATTAATTGGTTTAACATTAGCAGCAAGTCTTGTAGCATCCATGACAGCATTTCCGGTAATGGCGGAAGAATCCGATTACAGCCAATACACCATCGGACTGGTGCAGCCTGGTCCGGAAAATTATTATCAGACATTCTTTGACAGAATTGCGGCGGCGGCAGAGCTGGCAGGATTTGAGACACAGACGCTCCTGTCCGAATATGATGCGGGTACGGAGCTGAATAATGTGGAGGATCTGATCGCAAGCGGAGTAGACGCGATCGCCATCTTCCCGCTGACCAGCGATTCGGCACAGCAGATCAGCAAGATCTGCAACGACGCGGAAATGCCTGTATTCATTGTGACTACTGAGTGCGCAGAAGGCGAGGGAGTCCCCAACGCAGCTATCGGAAACAGCTTTTATGATATGGGCTACAAAAACGGAGAATGGCTGATCGAACATCTGGATGATGTGGGCGGCGAAGCAAAGGTACTGGAGCTGCAGGGCTCGCTGGGAACAGGCATTGGCGATGAAATCACGCGGGGGTTTGAAGCGGCGACCGGAGACAATGAGAATATTACGGTTGTATATCAGACCGACTGCCACTGGGTACGCGATGAAGCCATCACCGCACTCGAGGATCAGATTTCAGCAGGTACGGATTTCAATGTGGTATTTGTACATAACGAGGACATGTGCGGCGGCGTAGTCAGCGTCCTGGAAGAAAACAATATGCTGGACTCCGTGCTGGTAATGACGGAGAATGGTTCTGATGATGGCTTTGAAATGCTGGATCAGAAGCAGATCGCAATGACCGTCACCAATTCGCCGTCTCTGGTAGCAGGCGAAACCGTAGTTGCGATCATGAAATACTTTGACGGTGTTCTGACAGAGGACGATGCAGATATTGATGCAGCCGTATATGCGGTGGATCAGAGCAACTATGATGATCCGGACACGGTTACCTGGGATCCTTCATGGGCAGAGAATCTGGTGGAGGAATACCTTGCTTCTAAATAACAAAAACTGGCAGGGGTAAGAAATGTACGGGTGTTTCAAAACGGATATCCAGAATACGTTTTGAAACACCCTTTGTATAATAGCGGGAGGAGCGGAAATGGAAGAAAGGAATCCAAAGGCCTTGATACAGGTGGAAGGCTGCTGCAAAAGCTTTAACGGCGTGACAGTCTTTGACAATGTATCCTTTGAATTGATGCCTGGTGAGATTCACTGTCTTTGTGGAGAAAATGGCGCCGGAAAGTCTACGTTTATTAAAATACTTTCCGGGGCATATGTGCCGGATGCGGGAGAAATTCATATATGCGGACAGAAAGTGACAGAATTCGATCCAGGCGTAGCCAGAAAACTGGGGGTACAGACGATTTACCAGAATCAGTTTTTAATGCATAACCTGACAATCGCGGAAAATATTTATATGGGCGACTATGGCACGGAGCATTTTTTCCTGAACTACAGGGAGATGGAAAGAAAAGCGGGACAATTGCTGAAGGAACTGGAAATTGATATGGATCCGAAGGCTTTAACAGGTTCGCTTGACGTTGCGCAGCGCCAGACTGTCCAGATAGCCAAAGCGCTGGCGCAGGAGGCGAAGGTTTTGATCCTGGATGAGCCGACGGCCTCCTACGGACGAAAAGAAAAGGAAAATCTGATCAAAATTGTAAGAAAGCTCGCTGATAAGGGACTGGGCATTATCTACATTTCGCACCACCTGGATGAAGTGTTTCTTCTTGCGGACCGCGCGACGGTACTTCGTGACGGTCAGAGAATTTCCTGCTATACACGGGAGGAGATCAGCCATGAAAAGCTGATCCGCGATATGGTGGGCCGCGATACATCCCTGTTTTTTAACAAGGAAAAGGTAGAACAGCAGAGCGGGCTTCTGGAAATACGGGGACTCTGTAAGGAAGGCTATGTGAAAGAATGTTCCTTTGAGGTCCATCAGGGCGAAATCGTAGGCTTCGGAGGAATGGTAGGAGCCGGACGTACAGAATTAATGAACCTGATTTACGGAGTCGTCCGGCCGGACAGGGGAGAGCTTCTTCTCAACGGCGTCAATATTCTTCCGGACAGTCCGTCAGATGCCATTAAAAAGGGCATTGCCCTCATTTCCGAGGATCGTCAGAAGGACGGATTATTTTTAGGACACAGTGTGGGATGGAATTTTGCGTCTGTTCATATGACCAGGGAAAAGGGACAGCTGATCAGGCAGAAAAAAACGAACATGGAGTTTCAGGACTATCAGAAGGATCTTGATATTAAAACCCAGGGAGCTGACCAGGGGATCAATTATTTGTCGGGCGGCAACCAGCAGAAGGTCATTATTGCAAAATGGCTGTATGCGACAGGGGAAATCTTTATCTTTGATGAGCCCACCAAGGGAATCGATATTGGTGCGAAGGAGGATGTATATCATCTGATGACCAGGCTTGCAAAAGAGGGAAAATATATTATTCTGGTTTCTTCAGATATGCCGGAGCTGATTGGCATGAGTGATCGTGTATTTGTCATGAAAGATCAGAAAATTGTAAAAGAATTGACAGAAGATGAAATTAATGAGGAAACAATTCTGTCATATGCGATAGGAGGAAAGTAAGATGTCATTTCTGAAAAAACGCGGCGGAGCATCTCATTCCATGCTGTTAAGTGTTGCTTTGCTTGTTATCATTGTAATTATGTGTATTGCAACAGACAGATTCTATCAGCCGACTAATATTTTGAATATATTTGTCCAGATCACAGGCCTGGGTATTGCCGCACTGGGCGAAGGGCTGATCATGATCAGCGGTGGATTCGATATGACGATCGGGAATGTGATTTCCTTTGCCGGCTGCGGAGCTGGCGTGGCTATGGCTGCCGGTGCGAGCGCATGGCAGGGATTTCTGGTGGGACTGCTGGCAGGTACGCTTTGCGGATTTATTAACGGAGTGCTGGTCGTTGTCTGTAAGGCGGAGCCCTTTATCATCACCCTGGGAATGATGACTGTTTATCAGGGTCTGACGCTGCTGATCACACAGGGAAAGAATATCACCATTAAAACCGAGGGCTTTAATTTTGGACGAGCGAAGATCGGGGGAGTGTTCCCGGTATCGATCATCGCCCTTCTGGCGGTGTATATCATCATGGGGCTGATTTTCAAGTATACGAAATTCGGACGGCGTGCGTACGCGATCGGCGACAATGAAGAGGCCGCATATTTATCCGGCGTCAAAATTAAGAGGAACAAAATCTACATGTACACGCTGGGCGGATTTCTCATGGGATTTGGTTCCATGTTTGTTTTGTCCAGATTGGGTTCCTGCAACTCCACAATGGGAGAGTCTCTGCTGATGGATGCCATCGCGGCTGCCGTAATCGGCGGAGTCAGTATGGCGGGCGGAAAAGGAAGCGCCTTTGGTATTTTCCTTGGAACGCTTTTGATCGGCGTGGTCAATAACTCGCTGAATCTTCTGCGCGTACCATCCTTCTGGCAGTATGTGATCGTCGGCGCGATTATCGTACTTGCGGTTTTCATAAGCAATTTAGGGAAAAAGAGCAGATAAGAGAAAGAAGAGATTATTTCCTTTTCAGCGGAGGGGCCGGTTTCATGAAATTTCATGAAATCGGCCCCTCTTTCTTGCATCCGTTATTTTAAAGTGTTATATTAGGAACAGGAAAAATTTGTGAGCAGAAGATATTTTGAAAAGGAGGGGCCTATGGCTACCATAAAAGACGTCGCTAAGCTGGCAAATGTTTCATTGGGAACTGTTTCGAACGTATTAAATGGAAAGACCTATAATGAGGAACTGATCGAGCGGGTGGAGAGCGCCATGAAGCAGCTTTCCTACCGGCCGGATGCCCAGGCAAGAAGCATGAAAAACGCAAAGACGAATATAATCGGTCTTGTCATACCTGATATGCTTCAAAAACAGTATCAGGATTTTTTGATGGAATTGGAGAAGAATCTTCGCGCCAGGGGATACAGTCTTATGGTGAGGTTCAGCGAAAATAACCGCCTGATAGAAAAAAAATCCATCGATGCATTTCTGGAGCTTCGTGTGGACGGGATCCTTCTTTATTCCATTCAGCAGCAAAAGGGCGTCGGGGAATGGAAAAACCTGAATACGCCGATCGTGTTGGTCAGCCGCCATGATCTGTCCTCCTTTGACGGAGATAATATCGTGATCGATATCAGCGGGGCCTTTCGGAAGATGATGCAGGAATTAAAAAGGAAATGCCTGAAAAAGGTCGGAATGATTATTGAACACGATGTGATGCGGTATGGGGGCTTTTATGAAATATACAGGGAATATTATGAAGACGCTTCCCTGATCAAGATCGTAGATGGCAGCAAGGAGCGGGGATTTCAGGCCTTTTTTGAACTGTACGCGGAATGCCAGGGGCTGGACGGAGTTATCGCGGGAAGCCAGACGATCGGGGAGGGGATCCGGAAAGCGCTGGAAACGCTGCAGATGAGGGATATACCTGTTTATGCCATGAAGGAGAGTAACTGGATCGAGGACGCGGGAGTTTATGCAGGGCTGATTTCCATGTCCATGAAGCGCGTGGCCAGAGAGGCTTCTTCGTGTATCCTGGAGGCTATCGAGCTTCCGCAGCTTCATGAAAAGATCACCCACTATATTCCCGGTCAGTATGATAAGATATCGCCGTTTTTTGGGGGGATCAAGCCTGCCGGGAATGAGCTTCGTTTTGCCATGTATGAATGTTCCTCCGCAAGAAGTCTGGAAATGCTTTCTATGATCTATGAAAAAGAGAGCGGAAAGAAAATACATTTTGACATGTATCCATATAAAGAGCTGGAACAGATGCTTTACCAGCGGGGAATGGAAAAGGACAGCTATTATGACGGCTTTATGATCGATATTACCTGGTTCGAGGGTCTGGTGGAAAACGGATGCGTGAAGAATCTGGATCATATCCTGAAAAATAAAAGCAGTTATCTTAAAGGATTTGTAGACGGGGCGGTAAAGGATTATGGAATGTATGTGGAATCCCTTTACGCGATCCCATTTACCTCCGGCGCGCAGATCCTGTTTTATCAGAAGGATCTGTTTGAGGACCGCGTTTTGCAGATCCGGTATCAGAGAAAAAATAATGAAAAGCTGCAGCCGCCGAAAACCTGGAGCCAGTTTAATGCGGTGGCGGAATATTTCAGCCGGAAATACACGCCGGAATCGCCGGTCAAATACGGCGTTTCCATGTCCAGGGGCGACAATGTATATATGGCCATCGATTTTCTGGACCGCCTCTGGGCGTATGGAGGACGGGTATTTGATGAATTCGGCCAGGTGAGCATCAACAGCGTCAGCGCGGTCAACGCCATGAGAAGCCTGATGCAGTCTTATAAGTACAGCTCAGGAAAGCAATTGAATTCCTGGGATAAAGTGGCAGAGGAATTCAGCCAGGGCGACAGCGCCATGGTTATTTTATATAATTCGGATGTGGGCGATATTAATAATCATACGAAATCGAAGGTGGCCGGGAATATCGGCTATTCCATGATCCCGGGAGGATGCCCCGTGCTGGGCGGCTGGAGTCTGGGGCTGAACCGGTACGGAGAACATCAGGAGGATGCGGAGCGATTCCTGCTCTGGGCCTGCTCAGGTCCCAACGGAGTGCCCCTTTCCCTGCTGGGAGGGTCGACTCTTCGCAGCGAATATTATGAGAGATCGGACCTTGAAAAGCTGGAGCCTTGGAAAAATCTGGTGCTGGAAAGCTGTCAGCGGAGCAGGAAACGTGTGCTTCCGGAAATCCTGGATGAAAGCCGATGGAAGAATAAAATTTACACGCTGATCATTCCGAAGGAGATCACGCGTGTTGTCAACGGTGAGCTCTCGGAGACGGAAGCCCTTAAAAATATGGAACGGCAGATATGCCAGCTGATCGAGCTGTGATGAAGGCAGAAGGAACGGCTGACAAAACGCTTAAAAAAACGGCGGAAACAGAGGCGGAAACGGCTGAAATGAGCTCCGGCTGAATTCCGTATCAATATTTATGGTAAAAAGCCGGATAATCTGTTATAATAATGAAAATTACTGTTTCAGCACTTTATTATGACAGAAAAGAACGGAAAATGCTTATGAATAAAAAAATGAAACTGAAGGGACACATCAGGAGCTTTGCCCTGTGGCCCCTGTACCTGACCGCCTTTCTTGTGGTGATCGACATACTGGTATATTGTGTGAACATAAAGGCGGGGATCCTTTTATCAGCGGGGCTGCTGGTCTACATTGCCGCCTGCGTGGCTCTGTATCTTTACCGGAAGTCCAGGCTTCTGAACGATATGGTTGCCTTTGCAAGTCAGTACGACGTTCTGGAAAAGCGGGCGCTGGAAAATCTGGCTCTGCCCTATGCGGTCCTGGATATGAACGGAAGGCTGATCTGGTCAAATCGGCTGTTTGCGGAGATTACAGGGAAGGATCAGCTTTGCCGGAAGCATGTGAGCGCTGTTTTTCCGGCGGTTACAGCGGACAGGCTCCCCTCTGAGGGAAAAGAGGTCACGGAGTTCAGTATGGAGTTTGAGGGGCGGGTCTATCGGGTCTCCATGCAGAGTATTCCCATAGCGGGGCTGGCGGAGCAATCCCCCATGCTTGAGGAGGTCCCCGAAAATGCCGGCCTGGTGGCGCTGTATCTCTTTGATGAGACGGAACTGAAGGAATACGTCCGTATTCACGAGGAAAACAAGCCCGTAATTGCTTTGGCCTATCTGGATAATTATGACGAAGCGCTGGAAAGCGTGGAGGATGTGAGACGTTCCCTTCTCACGGCGCTGATCGACCGGAAGATCACGAAATATTTTTCTGATTTTGACGGTGTGGTGCGCAAGCTGGAAAAGGACAAATATTTTCTGGTCATGCAGCAGAAGTCGCTGGATGCGCTGAAGGAGCAGAAATTCCATATTCTGGACGAGGTTAAGACGGTAAACATCGGAAACGAGATACCTGTTACATTAAGTATTGGCATCGGCCTGAACGCGCCCACCTATCTGCAGAATTATGAATATTCCCGGATCGCCATAGAGATGGCCCTTGGACGGGGCGGCGATCAGGTGGTGATCAAAAATGATAATACCATCACCTATTTTGGCGGCAAATCGCAGCAGATGGAAAAGAATACCCGGGTGAAGGCCCGGGTGAAGGCACAGGCGCTGAAGGAGTTTATGAGCACCCGGGACCGTGTGATCGTTATGGGACATAAGATCACGGATGTGGATGCGCTGGGAGCCGCGATCGGTATTTACTGCGCCGGAAGATCTCTGGGCAAGCCGGTCCATATTGTGGTGAACGATCCTACTACATCCATCCGTCCGCTGATGGCGGGATTTTTAAATAATCCCGATTATGCGCCGGATATGTTTATAGACAGAGGCCAGGCGCTGGATCTGGTGGATAATAATACGGTGGTGGTCGTGGTGGATACGAATAAGCCCAGCTATACCGAATGTCCGGAGCTTCTGCGCGTGGCTAAGACCATCGTAGTGCTGGATCACCACAGACGGGGCAATGAAGTGATCGAAAATGCGGTTCTGTCCTACGTGGAGCCCTACGCTTCCTCCACCTGCGAGATGGTGGCGGAGATCCTGCAGTATTTTTCGGATAACCTGCGTCTGCGGGGCATGGAAGCTGACTGTATTTACGCGGGTATTACCATCGACACGAACAATTTTATCACGCGGTCCGGCGTTCGTACCTTTGAGGCGGCGGCATTTCTTCGCCGGAGCGGCGCGGATACCACCCGCGTGCGCAAGCTGCTCCGGGATAACCTGGATTCCTATAAGGCAAGGGCGGAGGCAGTGCGCACTGCGCAGATCTACCGGAAATACTTTGCCATAGCCAGATGCCCCGGCGAAGGTCTGGAAAGTCCTACTGTGGTAGGTGCGCAGGCGGCAAACGAGCTGTTAAATATCGCGGGTGTGAAGGCGTCCTTTGTGCTGACCCCGTATAATAATGAAGTCTATATCAGCGCCAGGGCCATTGATGAAGTAAACGTTCAGGTTATGATGGAACGGCTGGGCGGCGGCGGACATATCAATCTGGCCGGCGCACAGGCAAAGGCTTCTCTGGATGAGGTTGAGAGCATGCTCAAGGACATTATCGATGAATTTTATCAGGAAGGGGAGACATCTCGATGAAAGTAATTCTTTTAGAGGACGTGAAGGCCCTTGGGAAAAAGGGTCAGATCGTGAATGTAAGCGACGGCTATGCCAGAAATATGCTGCTGCCTAAAAAACTGGGCCTGGAAGCGACTTCGAAGAACCTGAACGATCTGAAGCTTCAGAAGGCAAACGCGGAGAAGGTGGCGCAGGAAAATCTGGAAGCCGCACAGGCTTTTGCCAGGGCTCTGGAGACGAAGGAGGTAACCCTTACCCTGAAGGTGGGCGAGGGCGGCAGAACCTTTGGCTCCATTTCGGGGAAGGAAATTTCCGATGCGGCGAAAGAGCAGCTTGGTCTGGATATTGATAAGAAAAAGCTTCAGCTGGACGGTCCCATTAAAAATCTGGGGGTTACCCGGGTGCCGGTGCGCCTTCATCCGAATGTGACCGGAAGCCTTAAGGTTTGGGTAAAAGAGGCTTAGGCCTGCGGAGGTACGGTTATGGAAGAAGCGCTGATCAAAAGAATCCTTCCACACAGCATAGAGGCGGAGCAGTCCGTGATCGGGTCCATGATCCTGGATCGGGACGCCATTCTGATCGCCTCTGAGATTCTTACCAGCGATGATTTTTATCAGAGTCAGTACGGCATCATTTTTGACGCCATGGTGGAGCTCTGCAATGAGGGAAAGCCGGTGGATCTGGTCACACTGCAGGACCGGCTGAAGGAAAAGGAGCTTCCCCCGGATATCAGCAATATGGAATATGTCCGGGAGCTGCTTGCGGCGGTTCCTACCTCCGCCAATGTGAAATATTATGCCAATATTGTCAGTGAGAAGGCGCTTCTCCGGCGTCTGATCAAGGTAAATGAGGAAGTGGCAAATACCTGTTATCTGGAAAAAGAGAGCGCTGCCGTGATCCTGGAGGAGGCGGAGAAAAAGCTTTTCAGTGTCCTGCAGAAAAATATTGGCATTGAGTTTGTTCCCATCCAGCAGATCGTTTTAAACGCCATCAATAATATCGAAAAGGCGTCCAGGCTCAAGGGCAGTGTCACGGGTATTCCCACAGGTTTTGTGGATCTGGATTATAAAACCTCGGGTATGCATGCCTCAGATCTGATCCTGATCGCTGCCCGTCCATCCATGGGCAAGACAGCCTTTGCCCTGAATATTGCTCAGTATATGGCTGTTCGAAAGGATGTGACCGTCGCGTTCTTCAGCCTGGAGATGTCCAGGGAGCAGCTTGTGAACCGTCTTCTCGCCATGGAGTCCCATGTGGATTCCCAGAATCTGCGTACCGGTAATCTGAAGGATGAGGACTGGACGAAGCTGGTGGAAGGCGCTGATATTATCGGGCGCTCCAGGCTGATCATCGATGATACGCCGGGTATATCCATAGCGGAGCTGCGCTCCAGATGCCGCAGGTACAAGCTTGAACATAATCTGGACGTGATCATGATCGATTACCTGCAGCTTATGAGCGGCGGCGGACGGTCCGATTCCAGGCAGCAGGAGATCTCAGATATTTCCCGTTCCCTGAAAGCGCTGGCCCGGGAGCTGGATGTGCCGGTGATCGCACTTTCGCAGCTCAGCCGTGCGGTGGAGCAGCGCCCGGATCACAGGCCCATGCTGTCCGATCTTCGTGAGTCGGGCGCTATCGAGCAGGATGCGGATGTGGTGATGTTTATTTATCGTGATGATTATTATCATAAGGATACCGAGAAAAAGGATATCGCGGAGATCATCATTGCCAAGCAGAGAAACGGCCCCATCGGGACCGTGGAGCTGGTATGGCTGCCCCGTTATACCCAGTTTGTAAACATGAAGAAATAGGACGCGCGGAATACTGCGGACGGCGCTGTGTACGGTGTCCCGGAAAATGCAGCCCGGAGCGGCGGCGCGCAAATTCAAAAATAACAGGAGGATACAGAGCTATGGAAAAGGTGAAGGGGACAAATCTTGGCAATTGGCTGGTCCTGGAGAAATGGATGCAGCCGGAATTTTTTGAAGGTACCGGCGCGGAAGATGAAATCTGGCTGAACCGTAACCTGTCGGAGGAGGTTCTGCAGCCAAAGATGAAGGAGCATAGGGATACCTATGTAACGGAGAAGGACTTTAAACACATCGCAGCAAGAGGCCTGAACATGGTGCGCATTCCGGTACCTTATTTTATCTTTGGCGACAGAGCGCCGCTGATCGGATGCATTGAATATCTTGACATGGCTTTTGAATGGGCGGAGAAATACGGGATCCGGATACTCATAGATCTGCACACCGTGGATGGAAGCCAGAACAGCTATGATAACGGCGGGCTCACAGGAGTTTGTAAGTGGTGCAAAAATCCGGAGGAGGTGGAATTTGCGCTTACAGTGCTGGAACGGCTGGCAGAGCGCTACGGCAAGAGGGACGGGCTGTTCGGGATCGAGGTTCTGAATGAACCGATCAGTTTTTCCGTCTATATGACGGCTCCTTCCCGGAATAAAGCCGTGGACCGGGAAGAGGCCCGGGGCTCGGGACATGTACCTATGAAATTTTTAAAGAAATTCTACATGGATGCTTATCGGAGGCTGCGCATATACCTTCCGGAGGAAAAGACGATCGTATTTCATGATGGCTTTCGTCTGGGACGGTGGAAGGATTTCTTCGTCAAATGCGGCATGAAAAATATCATGCTGGATACGCACATTTATATCTTTGCCATGGAATCCTTTGTTCCGCTTCATAAATTCTGGGTCTATGAGCTTTACATGAAGTATAATGAAATTTTACTGAAAAAAGCACAGAAATATACACCGGTCATTGTAGGCGAATGGTGTATTTCTAACAAGCTGGCTGTAAATGAGAAGAACAGAGAACGTCAGAAAAAGCTGTTTCGGAAGGTTGCATGCCTGCAGCTTAAGACCTGGAGCTGTACGGCCGGTTTTTTCTACTGGAACTATCAGCTTGGGAGAAACAAGGATATTCCCATGGATGAGCCATGGAAGGAGAGCTGGGATCTGTGCCGCTGCTGGAGAAACGGCTGGATGCCGCACCTGAAAAATTTCTGAGATTTCGTCCCGCTTTGCATAATTTGTCGACGGGTTTTCATTGAAATCATGGGCCGCTCTGCTATAATAATTCAGTAGGGAGAATTTCATAATAAGGAGGGGCGGCATGGAGAAAACGTATACCGTCAGGCAGGCGGTGGAAATCACAGGTGTAAAAGCCTATGTGCTTCGCTACTGGGAGGACGAACTGGACCTTCATATCGGAAGAAATGAGATGGGTCACCGCTATTACACCGGATATGATATTCAACTGTTTATGAATGTTAAAGAACTGAAGAAAAGAGGACTGCAGCTTCGCGCCATCAAGGATCTGGTTCCCCAGATGCTACAGGCTATGCCGGATAATGACATCTACCGTCTGACCATACCGGAGGAGGACAGGCAGGAAGCGGAGCCGGAGGGAGCGCTGACAGAGCCGGAGCGTGATCCGCACAGAGATAAGATCCTGGAATTTCAGGTGATACTGGAGCGGCTGATCGCCCAGGAAATGCAGTCCAAGAATGAAGATGAGGAGCGGTGCCGTTCCCTGGATCTTGCGATCCGCAGACAGCAGCTGGCACGAAGAGAAGCGGCGGCAGCGGAGGCTGTGAGAAAGCCGGGCAGAAGACATAAGAATACATGATAACAAAAAGCAGAGTATGCATTTCTGTATACTCTGCTTTTTCGTCATATAAATGACATTGCCGCCGACAGAAAACTGTTCGGGTTATTTCGGGAATCATCCCTCGTGGATGGCTTCTGTTGGACATGCATCCGCGCAGGTTCCGCACTCAACGCACTCATCCGGGTTGATTTCAAATTTTCCGTCTCCTTCGCTGATAGCGCCTACCGGGCACTCGCCCTCGCAGGTCCCGCAGCTTACGCATTCATCAGAAATAACATATGCCATGACAATATCCTCCTTGTAAACTATAGTCTATTTAGTTCCTTGTTCAGGTTCTATCCTCATTCTAATATATCTGTATCTGGATTACAAGTACAAATTTTCGTACAAAATTTTAGTATCTGCCCGTTGATTCCAGGAAGGTTTCGTATTATAATGATAAGGCGTAAGTAGAGATCATAAGGAGGAAATGTTATGGCAAAAGTTACAAAAAGCATGCTGATCGGCCAGCTGCTTACTCTGGACCCGAATATTGCTCCGATTCTCATGAGAGCAGGTATGCACTGCCTGGGCTGCCCGTCCTCTCAGATGGAATCCCTGGAAGAGGCTGCAATGGTTCACGGACTGGACGCGGACGTGCTGGTTCAGCAGATCAATGACTTTTTAGGAGCATGACGTTCAGCATAGAAAAATATTTCTATACGATTAAAAAAAGGCCGGCGTTT
>CAZGTY010000024.1:0-32945 GCA_964528895.1 uncultured Blautia sp.
TAATATTCACAGTCCAGGTTGACTGAGCCTCGGCAAGGACGATTAATTTATTCCTTACTATCAACCCCAAATCATTATATTGGCCTTTCAGGAAAATCTGCGTGAGCGTAATCTTCTGTACATCATGTATCATTAGTTTATCACTTTTCCACCGAAATCGCAACGTAATCAGCAAAAATGATTGTGGCAAATCAAAGCGTTAAGGAAGGAGCAAATCCGCATACTATATGATCAAGGCGCTCTGGCGATATTGACCTGCGAATTAATATTTATCGCAGACAGAATGGTGACAATGTCACCAAAAATGTCACCATTGACACCAATGAAGCCAAGATAATTGATCTTGAACAAATTGCAAGCAGATTTGCTTTTGACAGTAAGGAAAGAAATGTTTGTGTAATGTATATTGATGAAAAAGTTGACTTAAGAGATAATCTTCCAACTGAACTGCAACATGATTTTGAAGAATTGCAGGAATATTATGAAGCAGGTGATTGGGTTATGTTTGATACTGTTTTTGAGGTAGTGGAAGCAAGTGTGAAGGCATATTATCTGGCGGGGAAAATAACCAGGGATGATTTGAATTGTATTTTCAGGAAATATGGTATTACTTGAAATACGATTGTAGGTGGTCAGCATAGAAATCATTATGGTCAATCGGCACAATTATTGGCGATTGTTGGGGAAATAAAAGAAGATATGGGAAAGAACGGGGCAAAGGAACAAATTTTTTTAGAATACAAGAGAAAGTTTCCCAGACATTCTTTTTTTCAAAATGAGATGAAAGCATACTTCATCGTTGTCTGCTGTTTGGGGAATTCATGCAGATCTGAATGATGCGGAACCGGTCATAAGCGGAGGCGGCGTGGTAGGATTGGAGCAAAAGCTTATCTTCTTCTGTCAAAGGCGCCTGCGGCCTTTGCTGCCGGTCGTCGGACAGACAGAGAAGGTAATCGGCGGATACCTGGAAAAATTCCGCTATTTTTATAAGGCTTTCCAGACTTGGTTTTCCCTTGCCCTTTTTCCACTGGGATAAAGTGGAAGGGGAAAGCCCGGCGCAGCGCTCCAATTCTCTGCTGGTGAGATTGCGTTCCTCTTTCAGTTGTAAGATACGTTCTATGACAGTCATGAAAAATCCTCCCGCAGGCGGGCCTGCATCGGCTTTGCGGCCTTTTAAACCCGCTATTAGAGCATATTATATTATAGAGGATTCCCGTTTGTCCTGCTTTTATAAGGGGAAGATGAAGAAAAAGATAAGAAGAGAAACGTATATATAATAGGAAAAGAAATTATTAAGCAGTCTGTAAAGCCGCTTCATCATTCGCTGTACGGACCTGTGGCTGTCCAGGCGCGTATCGGTGCAAAGGGTATTTGTTTAGGATGTTTTTTTTACCGCATTTTTCTCCACAGAGTCGAGGGAATTCATGCAGATCTGGATAATGCGGAACCGGTCATAGGTGGAAGCGGTGTGATAGGCGTGGAGCAGAAGCTCATCCTCTTCGTTTAGAGATATTTCAAAATTTTGTTTCGTGTCATTGCCCCGCTGATCCGACAGGCACAACAGATAATCCGTAGTTACATGAAAAAACGCGGCTACTTTCACAATATTCTCCAGACTTGGCTTTCCCTTGCCCTTTTTCCACTGGGAAAGGCTGGAATTTGCCAGCCCTGCGCCGAGTTCTACGTCCTTGCTGGTGAGATTCTGTTCCTCCTTTAATTGAAAAATACGATCGATAATAGTCACCTGAAAACCTCCTTGAATTTATTGCAGAGATTTCTCAAAATAGGCATTGACAAAGAGAGATTTTTCAACTATACTACATTTTGTAGACGAAAATGTTGAATGGGGGGCAATGATTTCACCCGGTTTAAAGAGATAAGGGGGTTCCATGCCCTGTGCCGTTTATGCTTATAGTGAGTATGCAAATTTATTATAAACAAAAACGACCGCAAAATCAACATCAACATGTCAGGACCAAAAAACATAATCAGGGGCCCTGTAAAAAAAAGAAAGAAGGAGAGTTGATTATGAGACTAAACAAAAAGAAACTCGCAGCCGTAATTTTGTCTGCTGTAATGGCTGCGAGCATGGTGCCTACGACAGCATTTGCTGAGGATGAAGTAGTAGTACCAGAGGTACAAGCTACAGAGGAAAGGAGTACGTTGACGGATGCTACGCCTACGCCCACTGAGCAGCCGAAGGTGACAGAAATACCAACACCTGAAGTTTCTTATAAGTTGGATGAAGACAGTATTACATTTTCTGCGGATGGTACAGTTGCGTATGAGCTGGATTATAATGACGGAACTGTGAAACAAATGACGACTACAGCAACCCGTGTACAAGAGAAAGCTGCGGATTGTGAGAATGCTGCGTCTTATAAGCTGCAGGCAGAAATTGGAGGCAAGACCTTTACTTCCGAGGAAACTTTTACGGAGGGCAAGGCGAATGGCCATAAATCACAGACGAAAGATGTAGTGGTAACGCCGGCTACATGTACAGAGGATGGCGTAGGACAGACTGAAACAACGTGTTCTGTTTGCGGAAAAGAACTTGCAGATCCTGTAACATACACGATTGATGCAACCGGCCACACTTATGGTGATAGTAAAGTAAGATATGAGGCTGTGGATAACATCAAGGTGTATGATGAGGGAGAACATGAGGGAGAACCTGTACTTGGTAAAGACGGCCTTCCGCAGTTAGACGATGATTCTTATCTGGGTATATATAATATAGTTACTTATAAGACCTGTACTGTTTGTGGCGCAGAGGAAGTAATTTCTACAGTACCCGATGCAATTACACCAACTAATGCTAAGCAGGGATGGAATTGTATTACTGACACAGAAAATATTGCCGATGAAATAATGTACATGACTAAAGATGAAGTTGAAGAAACTTATGGAGAAGATGGTTCAGGCCTCGAGCTTGAGAATTGTACAAAGGATGCTTCCTATACGGTTTCGTATTATAGCAGTGCTGGCAAAGTACTTTACACAAAAAAGATTACAGTAGAGAAACATCATCTGGTGAAGCAGCTTATTGCTGAATTTAAAACTGAGTCGGATAAAGACCTTTGCACTGTGACATATGATGAAGAAACAAAAACTCTAACAGTGAAAAACAATACTTGCAACAAAGAAATTACGTATAACGAAATTGAGGTTTGCTCAGCTGAGGGATGCCCGCTGGAAGAGGAGATTGAAGGCGGTAAAGTCGTTTCCAGAACAGCTAAGGTCGCAGAACCGGCAGGAAATCATGTAGTGAATGCTGATGTTCGCGCCAATATTAAGAGCATAATCAATGCAAACAAGAACAGTGACGGTCTGTTGACTGCAGAAGGGTATACAGAGCTCGAGGAATATGTAAAATCTGATGAAGCTAAGAATTATGCAAAGCTTGCGTCTACTGCTGTATGCGAGACATCGGGGACAGTAACAATTACATATGTTTGCCGTGTCTGCGGTAAAGATACAACAGTAACTGACAGCGTAAAGGTGGTGGCGCTTGGTCATGTTATGGATGATCCGGTTCAGGAAAACGTTGTTGAGCCGACCTGTACTTCACTGGGATCCTGCGACAGCGTGGTTTATTGCTCACGTTGTGGAGAAGAGCTTCTTAGAACAAAGGGAGTTAAGATCCCGAGGCTGAAACATACAAATGAGACGGCTGTTTTGTCTAATGGAGTAGGTATTGATAGCGATGATGATACAAAGGCTTATATAAGCTTTGAAGGCACCAGAGTAGTAGATAATGATGGTTCCCTGCAGGACAATATAGGTGATTCTGCGACATTCTGGGAAGATGGATCGGCAGATTCCGTCTATTGGTATGTTGATGCCAGAGTTGTAACAAATTGTGATGTGTGCGAAAAAAATATTGTGATTTTAACATATGTTGATTCTACGATTCTGTCCGTTAAACCTGAAAACAAGGTGGGCGGAGTTGGTTCCATTACCTTCGAGGCATCATACAGGAAAACAGATGGTGAGACGATTACTGAACAGATAACGCTTCCGTATTTCAGCACATATGATGCTTATCTGAATTATCAGGGCGTCATCAAGCCAACGGTTGATGGCCTTTACAAGGATGACGACGGCGTATATCGCTACTATGTAGATGGAAAAGTAGATACAAGCTTCAGCGGTATCGTTGAGTATGAAGGCGGAGAGTTCTTCGTAGCTAAAGGTGTTCTTTGCTCAGATGCAAATGGTATGCAGCAGAATGTAGCTGATGGAAAATGGTACTTCCTGTCTCAGGGTCAGATTCAGCGCGGACACAATGGCCTGGCTGAGTACGATGGAGCATGGTTCTATCTGACCGACGGCGAGATTAATACAACAATTAATGGCTTGGTTTCCTATGACGGCGGACAGTTCGTATTCGCAGAAGGCCAGCTGCAGAGTCAGGCAAATGGTCTGTGGGAGGATTCAGACGGTAAATGGTACTTCCTGTCCCAGGGTCAGGTTCAGACCCAGTTCACAGGCGTAGCAATGTATGACGGCGCGTTCTTTGTAGTAAGAGCTGGTATATTTGCAAATGATTACAACGGAACCATCGAGTATGACGGAGCTACATTCAATGTTGTAAACGGTCAGCTGTATGATAAGGTTGCATAATCGCTCATTGCCTGAAAAAGAATGAATCATAGTTGATTAAAAAAGGGGTTGCTATCAGGTTTCCTGACAGCAACCCTCTTGTTTAGCGATATTTTTTTATGTTTAGCAAATAGATTGTTTGAACCGGGAGAATGTTTAATTATGCATCAGATGCGGAAGAAAAGAAAAATATCGATTCATGTTGTAAGCGCTCTGTGTGCTTTAATACTGTGTTTTGGCGTGGTGCTTTTCACAAGGTACTCTGTTGGCGAGACAGTTCCTTCCCGCTATTATGATGACCGTTACATGCCGGAGGACAGTATTTCTATTATTGATACCGCTTCTTTGCAGGCGAAAAACAGCTGGATGAATCAGCTCCGTGTATTTACCAGAAAAGCGGAGGAGGATCCTCAGCTTGTAATTAAATTTAAAAACGGTGAAAGCCAGTATGTGCGCAGCGTGGAGCTTAAATTGGCGGAGAGCTTCCCATACGATCTGGGCTGTGTACTGTATTATCCGAACGAGGACGGTGAGTTTCAGGAGGATTGTTATACAGTCTTTAATCTTCCGGAGGGAGAGAAAAATATCTTTTTTGAAATTCCGGAAGATGTAGACTATACCATGAAAAAAATCCGTGTAGATATCAATGATGATTATGAGGTCGAAGATATTCTGATTTCGGAGAACGAAGTCTGTAGTGAATATAAAGCCCTGGAGCATTATGGATTCTGGTCCTGGGCGGTTTATTTCTTTATTTTATTGTGTATTTTTGAACTGTTTTTTTATTTTCTGCCAGTTATATTACGATTTATTGCCGGATTTAAGAAAAAAGAGAATATTACAGCATGGTTGCTGATCATCATAGGGGCTCCGGTGGCGGCGGTTGCAGCGGCGTTTTGTGTGTTTCGTATCTTTGGAAAGGATTTTTCCTGGTTCTGGGCGCTGCTGATCGGTTTGTGCAGCGTGATCATTGCCTTTCAGCTTTATCTGCTGCGCCGGGAGGGACCGGAAAAACAACTTCCTCTGAAGGGGATGGAGGCCGCAAAAAAGCAGACGGTGTTCTGGGGAGGTATTTTCATATTCTGCCTGCTTATATGGTTTGAGTGGTACGATTACTCGGGAGAGACTGAGGGGATCGCTGAGAAGATACGTTTTCAGTTTCCCTTTGTTCTGGCTGTCGTTGAGACGGCGCTTCTGGCCCTGCTTTTCCGTAAGTATGTTTTAGACGCGAAGGAGAAAAGCATTTCTTTCCTGAATACTTATATTTTTGTGTTTTTCCTGGTCGGGCTGGCGTATATGCTGATGTTCCTGCCCTTTGTGTCGCCGGATGAGACTACTCATTATCTGTCCGCCTACCGTGTGGCTAATTTACTGCTGGGCAAGACCGGCCAGCTGGGGGATGACCGGCTGCTGATGCGTATGGAGGATTTCGGGCTTTATGATCAGTGTAAGCTCTGGCTCAATTCTGAATACTATATGCAGATTACGGAGAGCACGACGCTCTTTGCGCAGGAGACGGGCTTTGTCGTGGTGAAGGCCTCCATGGTCACCAACGCGATTTTTTCCTATCTTTCCACGGGCCTGGGGATCGCGGTTGCCAGAATCCTGCATTTAAGCGGAGTGATGACCTTCTATGCTGGCCGCTTTGGGAATCTCCTCCTGTACACGCTGGTGCTCCGCTATCTGATGAAGAAGATCCCCTTTGGAAGGACGGCGCTTTTTGCCATATCCATGATGCCTATGACTTTACATATGGTGGGGTCCTATTCCTATGATACCTCTACCTTTTGCTTTGTAGCGCTGTTTGTGACGCAGGTTATGTGCATGATCTGTTCCCCGGAAAAGATCACCCGAAAGGACTATTTTCTTTGCATCTTTTTTGGGATATTGATGGCGCCCTCGAAGCTGGTATTCCTGCCCCTTTTGTTTCTGGTGCTCCTGATCCCGGCGGACAGGCTTGGCGACAGTAACAAAGAAGCGTGGAAAAAGCGCCTGACCATCATCGGGAGCGGCATCGCCTCGATGGTGATCATCATGCTGATCGTGAATCTGATGAGCGCGGATTCTGCGCTCCGGAGTATGGTAAATGAAAACGCCACTGTAAATATGCTTTCCTGGGCCCATGAGCCCGGATACACCATTTCCTGGGTGCTCACCCACCTTGGCGAGTATGTCCTGATGTGCGTCCGCACGGTTATTCTGAAGCTGGATTATTATTTCTTTACCATGGTTGGCAGCAGCCTTGGATGGCTCAATATTGAAATTCCGCAGGTTTATGCCGTATGCAGCTTTGTCAATTATCTGTTGGCTGTGAATATCCGGGATGATGTGTCCGAGCAGGTGAAGATCGGGTCGGGGAAGAAGGCGTGGATTTTTCTGCTGAGCGCGGGAACGGTGGCGCTTACTTTCCTGGCCATGACGCTTGACTGGACGCCCTTATCCTATAATTTTATCAACGGCGTACAGGGAAGATACTTCCTTCCCCTTCTGGTGTCCGGTATCTGGCTTTTGAAAAATCGTATGATCGCGGTGGACAGCGGTATGCGGAAGTATATCGTCTTTTTCTCCACCATATTGAATATGTGGATTCTGGTCTACGTTTTTGCCCATTGCGTTGTGGCGGCGTGATCCGGAATCCGGGAGGGTTTCACGGAGGGTGAAAATGAATCCGAAATCACAAATGCGTTCCGGGGTTTTCTGGAACATGATGGGCAGCGGTATGATGGCCGCCAACACCCTGATCCTGAATATGCTGGTAGGGCATTTTTTCGATCTGAATGAGGTGGGGATGTTCAGCCTGGCCCTGACGACCGCGCAGGTGCTGTATTCCCTGGCGCTGTTCGGGGCCAATGATCTGCAGATGACGGATTATGATCACAGGTTTCGTTTTACACATTATTTTTGGGTCAAAATATTCAGTACGGTCCTGGCGGTGGGGGTATGCTTCGCGGTCATAGCCGCGCTCCGAATCGAGGGGAGAGCCGCTTTTTATACGATCCTGCTCACCGCCTTTATGCTGGTAAATTCCCTGGCGGAGCTGTATCAGAGCATGTTTTTCCAGAGAGGCAGGTTGGATCTGTCGGGGAAATGCATGTTTTACAGATATCTGCTGTCCACGTTGGCCTTTGGGATGGCTTTGCTGCTGGGGAAGTCCATTATTACCGCCTGTATATGGATGCTGGCGGCGGACTGCTGTGGGCTCCTGTGGTGGTGCGCCATGTATGCGGGGGAGTTCCGGGATTCATGGTATGATCCGGAGGGGAGACGGACGGCGTCTCTTATAAAGGAGGCCCTTCCCCTGTGTCTCAGCCTTATGAGCTCGCTTTTGATCATTAACTGTCCGAAATATCTGATTAACGCATATTTATCCGATGAGATACAGGGAGCCTACAGCATCCTGTTTATGCCGACGTACGCCATCAATCTTCTCAGCCAGTTTGTTTTTAAACCTTTTCTGCACAGCTATAAAGATGCCCTCAAGGAGGGAAAGAGGGATTTCGGGCGGCTTTTCGGGTTTCATGCGTCTGTGTGCGCGGCGTTTTCGCTCTGCGGCGGATTTGCCATGTGGCTCTTTGGTGCGCCCCTCCTTAAGCTCCTGTTCGGGCAGGATCTGTACGAATACCGGGGGATGATGTTTTTGTTTGTGCTGTCCGGCGGTGTGCTGGCGGTGAATCAGCTTCTTTATTATGTTATGGTGATATTGTGCAGGCAAAAGCAGATTTTTGTGAATTTTCTGTTTGGGATGGCTATTACGCTGCTCACGGGCGTGAAGCTTGTCTCCGGCCTGTCTGTCTTTGGGGCGTGGCTGTCTTTTACGGCAGGTCAGGCCGGACTTTGCGCGGGATATCTGTTTATCCTGCGTCTGTATTTTAAAGGGAGGCGACAGAGTGACAAGTGTGAGGGAAAGGGCAGGGGCGGACGGCGCGGGCTCCGGTGGGCGCACAGGTTCAAGGGACAATAATTTTAACATTGTCCGCCTGATAGCGACCTTTTTTGTTTTTGCCGGTCATATGTCATTGATCATTGGCGGGGAGCCTTTGCTTTTCTGCGGGTTCAGCCTCCATCAGCTGGGAGTGGGCGTGCTTTTTCTGATCAGCGGCTATCTGATCACAAAGAGCTGGATGTCCGACTCGCATCCTCTGCGCTATGCCGTCCGCCGTTTTTTCAGGCTGTGGCCGCCCTATGCGGTGATGATACTGCTTATGGCGTTTGTGGCGGGGCCGCTGCTCTCCGAGCTGGGCCCGCAGGAGTATTTTCATAGCTGGTATTCGATTTTTTTGGATAATTTAAGGTTTCTTATCGTATATGCGCTGCCGGGGGTTTTCACAGACCTGCCGATCCCCAATACGGTCAACGGCTCTCTGTGGACGATGCCGGTGGAGGCTGCGCTTTACATCATAACGCCGCTGCTTATCACCGTTTTTCGGGTGCGAAGGAAGGGGGAAGCTTCTTTTTATCCCATGGCGGTTCTGACTGCCGCGGCCTGCGGGTTTGACCTGTATCTCAGGGTGTTTTGCGCGGATCGGATGGTGGTGGTATACGGGACGGATCTGATCGCGGCTTATCATCTGGCGGTTTTGTATCTGATCGGGACTCTGTTTACCTTTGAGAGCCTCCGGAAACACCTGAATCTGCAGACTGCCGGTGTGCTGATGTGCGTCATGCTCATTCTTCAGGGCTCCTCGGAAAGTCTGCGCTGTATCATGCTGTATACGTTTTTTCCATATTTCGTTTTTTCGCTGGTGTTTGCCCGGACGCCGGTTTTCCGCCGCGTCGGGAGCAGGCTGGAACCCTCCTACGGTATTTACCTGTATGGCTTTTTCTTCCAGCAGCTTGTTGTTCTTCTTCAGCAAAATCGCGGGATAAACCTGGGCTATACGGGCTCCCTGATACTGAGCGCCATACCGACGGCGGCGACGGCAGCGCTGTCCTGTTACCTGGTGGAGAAGCCGATGCAGAGGTTCAGCAGGTTCCTGGTGCGGAAGCTGAAGGAATAATGATTATTTTCTGATTTTTTTCTGTCAGGCAAAAATGAATATTTTCTGTACAAAATATCAGGAATCGTTTATAATAAGTCATGCACGGGCAATTTAAAACTTTAAATCGGTAAAGCAACAATGAGAGGAGAAGTATGTGATGAAGGAAATTTCAAAATTGATGAATTACCGGAAGGATGTTCGGGTAGTGGACGCGACATTGCGCGACGGCGGGCTGGTGAATGATTTTTATTTTACGGATGACTTTGTGAAGGCGCTTTATTTTACCAATATCGGGGCCGGTGTGGACTATATGGAGTTTGGCTATAAGGCGTCCAGAGAGATGTTTGACGAGGATAAATTTGGCAAATGGAAATTTTGTAGGGATGAAGATATCCGTGCGATCGTCGGCGATAATGATTCCGAGCTGAAGATCTCGGTCATGGCGGATGTGGGAAGATGCGACTACAGGACGGATATCATTGATAAAAGCGAAAGCCCCATCGATCTTATCCGCGTGGCAACTTATCTGAACACGATCCCGGGTGCGGTGGATATGATCGAGTACGCGGCCAATAAGGGATATGAGGTCAGCTGTAATATTATGGCGGTTTCCAATACGCAGGAGAGGGATCTGGAGGTGGCTCTGGATATTCTGGGCCAGACTCCGTTGGATGTATTTTACATTGTGGACAGCTATGGAGCGCTGTATCCGGAGCAGGTGGCCCGTATCGTGGATATTTATAGAAACGCGGCGGAGAAATACGGTAAGAAGATCGGAATGCACGCGCACAATAATCAGCAGCTTGCATTTGCCAATACGATAGAGGCGGTTGGGGACGGCGTGGACTGGCTTGACGGCACGTACGCAGGTATGGGCCGAGGAGCTGGCAACTGTGCAATGGAGCTTCTTCTGGGCTTCCTGCGCAATCCCAAATATAATGTTTATCCGGTGTTTAAATTTGTGGATAAATATATGACCAGGCTTCGGGAAGAGGGTACGGTGTGGGGATATGATCTTCAATATCTGATCACAGGGCTTTTGAATCAGCATCCGAGAGCAGCGATTCAGTTTACGAAAGAGGGACGGAAGGATTATTTTGAGTTTTACAGGGAAGTAATGACCCTGGATTAAAGAAGAACAGGCATATCGTTAAATGTGTATTATTAAAACACAAAGAAATGAGCGTGGTCCTGCTTAGTGGACGATTCAAAATGGGTGTTTCCCTACCAAGTGGGATAAAATAGCCGCTGAAAAGCGGCTATTTTCAAAGGAGAACAATGCAATTACTGGCCAAAAAAATCAGCTAAAAAAGATACAGATTGATCCATTGGTGGATACATATCTGGCAAATGAGGAACGGTATAAAAAGCTTTATGCCAATGCAAAGAGGAGACGAAAGGTTGATATCAGTCGTGTTAATGTATCGGTAATGGACAATTAGGGCAAAGAGATAAAGCTGTTTTTATTGATTATAACTTTACTTTTGTGCTATAATCGCATATAATATATAGCATAAAAGTAAGGCGATAAAAATGCAGAAAGCTGAATTACTGAAAAAAATTACAAATGATAATAATGGAATTCTTCTTTTAGAGGACGCGGTGCTTGCAGGTGTATCCAAGACATATGTTCTTGAATTTGTGAAAAAGCATGACTATGAACCGGTTGCAAGGGGGATATACTTATCTCCCGACGCATGGGAGGATGGTATGTATATTCTCCAAATGAGATATAAAGAGGCGGTTTTTTCGCATGAGACGGCACTGTATTTGTTGGATATGGCAGACCGTGAACCGCTAAAATATACGATTACAATGAAACAGGGATACAATTCTACAAATCTTACAAAGCAAGGGATTAAAGTATATACAGTAAAAAAGGAATGGTATAATGTGGGAATTGAAGAAGCGCAGACACCTATGGGACATATGGTACATGTATATAATCAGGAACGGACATTGTGTGATGTATTCAGAGGACGAAGCCAGGTAGAAATGCAGGATAGGCAAACTGCTATTCGGGAGTATGCAATGCAGAGAAAAAAGGATGTTCCGCTGCTGATGGAATATGCAAAGCTGTTTAAAATTGAAAAAACAATCAGACAATATTTGGAGGTGCTTTTATAATGATTCATACGTCAAGGCAGTTAAAGGCGTTGATACGGAATCGTTCTAATGGAGATAGCGCAAAGGCACAAATTATTATAAGAAATTATATTATGGAGCGTCTGCTGGAGCGAATTTCCTTGTCAAAATATAGGAATCAATTTATATTAAAGGGCGGCATGTTGATTTCTGCGTTGGTTGGATTGGAGAACAGAGCAACGATGGATATAGATACAACTGTAAGAAGTTTGCCGCTTACAGTTGATGAAGTGAAATATATATTATCTGAAATTATGGCGATAGAGGTAGAAGATGGCGTTACATTTTCTATTAAAAAGGTATCGGAGATAATGGATGAAGCAGAATATCCAGGAGTGAGAGCGATGCTTGAGGCAAAGCTGGATACCATGAGAACCCCGCTGAAAATAGATATTTCTACTGGAGATGTGATTACTCCAAGGGAAATAGAATTAGAATATAAACTTATGTTTGAAGATAGAACGATTCCCATTTATGCTTATAATATTGAAACAGTATTAGCAGAAAAGATGGAAACTGTTATTTCCAGAGGGACAGCGAATACAAGGATAAGGGACTTTTATGATTTATTCATTTTACAACAGGAAAAAACAGTATCTATTGATTATGGTAAATTACATATGGCGATTAATGCAACATGTAGGAAAAGAGATTCTTTTACTGTGATACAGAGAGGAACTGCCATACTAAATCAAGTCCATCATGATACAAATATGCGGGAGTTATGGATCAACTATCAGAAAAAATTTGATTATGCGGCAGGTTGTTCATGGGATGAAGTCATGGTATCTATTATAAATTTATATGAACAGCAGAAAGAGGTATTTTAGTGTGTAATACATCTCAAAATAATCCCCCAAAGCATCTATGCCTGGGCATCCTCGCCCATGTGGACGCGGGGAAAACCACCCTTTCCGAGGGGCTTTTGTATCTCTGCGGAAAAATCCGCAAAAGAGGAAGGGTGGATCACGGCGACGCCTACCTGGATAATTATGAGCTGGAGCGGCAGCGGGGCATCACCATTTTTTCCAAACAGGCAGTGATGGATTATAGGGATATGCGGATCACTCTTCTGGATACGCCGGGGCATGTGGATTTTTCGGCGGAGATGGAGAGGACCTTGCAGGTACTGGACTATGGGATACTGGTGATCAGCGGGGCGGACGGCGTGCAGGGGCATACCATGACGCTGTGGCGGCTGCTGCGAAGATATGAAATACCGGTGTTTTTATTTGTAAATAAAATGGATCAGGAGGGGACGGACAAAGCTGCATTGCTGGCGGAGCTGAAAGACCGCCTCAGCGATAATTGCGTGGATTTCAGCTGTGAGCAGGATGGAGACGATTTTCTGGAAAACCTTGCCATGTGCGACGAGGAGCTCCTGGAAAAATATCTGGAAACCGGGGAAGTGGACGCGGCGGAGATCCGCCGTCTGATCACAGAGAGGAAGGTCTTTCCCTGCTACTTTGGATCGGCTCTGAAGATGAACGGCGTGGAGGAATTTCTGGAGGGGCTTCGGGCCTGGACGGCAGAGCCCGTTTATCCGGAGGAATTCGGAGCGAGGGTATTTAAGATCGCCAGGGACGAACAGGGCAGCCGCCTGACCTACATGAAGATCACCGGCGGAAGCCTGAAGGTAAAAGCGTTGCTTACGGAGACGGAAAAGGCAGACCAGATCCGGATCTATTCCGGGGCAAGGTATGAGTCTGTGGCGGAAGCGGAGGCGGGTACGGTCTGTGCGGTGACCGGCCTGGGACATACCTGCCCGGGGCAGGGACTGGGGTTGGAAAGGGATTCCTTTATGCCGGCGCTGGAGCCGGTTCTCAGCTATCAGATACAGCTTCCTTCTGACTGCGATGTACACTGGATGTTAAAGAACCTGAAGGAGCTGGAAGAGGAAGAGCCCCAGCTTCATATCGTATGGAACGGGAAATCGCAGGAAATTCACGCGCAGCTTATGGGCGAAGTGCAGGTGGAGGTGCTGAAAAGCCTCATATGGGACCGCTTCCGGGTAGCTGTGGAGTTTGGAAGCGGAAGCATCGTATATAAAGAGACTATTGCGGAGCCGGTGGAAGGGGTGGGGCATTTTGAACCGCTCCGTCACTATGCGGAGGTGCATCTCCTTCTGGAACCCGGGGAGCCGGGAAGCGGTATGCAGTTTTTTACCGCCTGCAGCGAGGACGTGCTTGACCGTAACTGGCAGAGGCTGATCCTGACTCATCTGGAGGAGCGGGAACATGTGGGTGTGCTCACAGGGTCCGCTGTTACGGATATGCAGATCACGCTTATAGCGGGAAAAGCACATTTGAAGCACACGGAGGGCGGAGATTTCCGGCAGGCCGCCTGCCGGGCGGTGCGGCAGGGGCTGAAAAAGGCGAAGAGCGTCCTTTTAGAGCCCTATTATGAATTTCGGCTGGAGGCGCCTGCCGGGGTGATCGGGCGCGCGATGGCGGATGTACGGAAAATGCAGGGGACCTTTGCAGAGCCCGGTATCGAGGGAGAAACGGCAGTGCTTACGGGCACGGCTCCTGTTTCCGCCATGAGAGACTACCAGAAGGAGGTGGTCTCCTATACAAGGGGAATGGGGCGATTGTCCTGCAGCATTAAGGGGTACATGCCCTGCAGGAATCAGGAGGAGATCGTCGCGGCCATAGGCTATGATCCGGAGAGGGATCCTGAAAACCCCACGGGCTCCGTATTTTGCGCTCACGGGGCAGGGTTTGCGGTGCCCTGGGACCAGGTGGAAGAATATATGCATCTGAATGGACTTTCCGGCGGCGGGCAGGAGGAGGCCTCGCAGTCAGAGCCGCAGAAGCAGAAGACTTTTACCGGAAACCGCTGCGGAGGAAGCTATGAGGATGACAAGGAGCTCCGGGAGATCTTTGAGCGGACGTTCGGCCCGGTAAAGCGGGAGCCGGGTGCGTTCCGCAGCCGGACGGTGCGGACGGATGATCCTTCCGATAAACGTAAGCCCCGGGAAAAGGCCGGGGAGGAGTATCTTCTGGTGGACGGCTACAACATCATTTTCGCGTGGGATGACCTTCGGGAGCTGGCGGAGGCAAATTTATATGCCGCGCAGGATAGATTAAAGGATATCCTCTCGGATTATCAGGGCTATAAAAAATGTACCCTGATCCTGGTGTTTGACGCTTATAAGGTGGAGGGGCACGGGGAGGAGGTTCTGCAATATCATAATATTTACGTGGTCTATACAAAAGAGGCGGAAACCGCGGACCAGTATATCGAAAGGACGGTACACAGGATCGGCCGTGAGAATCAGGTGACAGTGGCTACCTCAGACCGGCTGGAGCAGGTGATCATCATGGGTCAGGGGGCAAACCGCATTTCCGCGAAGGGACTTCTGGAAGAGATCCGTGAGACAAAGAACGATGCGCGCCGGGAATGGCGGCAGCGCCGACAGAGCGGCCGGACCTACCTCTTTGACCAGGTTTCGGAGGAGATGGCGGAATATGTGGAAAAGGTGCGGCTTGGAAAACGCCTGGATTCTTAGAGAAAAGGGCTGTCGGACCGGAGTGCGGAAAAAATATTTTTTTCTCCATCAAAATTATTTTTTTCCGTATCATTATTGACAAGTTCCACTGTTTTTTTTATAATAAATTTTAGTAACAAAGGGGAGACGTAACAGGCAGGTTATGTCTCTTATTTTTTCAAAACAGGAGGATATTATGATGAAAAAGGCATTAGCAGTAGCTCTTGCAGCTGCTATGACCGTTTCTGCGGCAGCGGTGCCTGCTGCAGCCGAGAGCGGCGTAGCAAAGGAAGACTTAAAGGTCGGAGTAATTTACATCGGCGATGAGAATGAAGGCTATACCGCCGCCCATATGGCCGGTATCGACGGCATGATCGAGGCCCTGGGGCTGGATGAATCCCAGGTTATCGAGAAAACTCTGATCGGAGAGGACGAGGGCTGTTATGACGCGGCCTGTGACCTGGCGGATCAGGGAGCGCAGATCGTATTTGCCAACAGCTTTGGACACGAGACATATGTGATGCAGGCAGCCGCCGAGTATCCGGAGGTAGAGTTCTGCCATGCTACCGGTTTCCAGGCAGCCTCCAGCGGACTGGAGAATATGCATAACTATTTTACGGCTGTTTACGAGTCCCGTTACGTTTCCGGCGTTGTAGCCGGCATGAAGCTGAATGAGATGATCGAGGCCGGTGAGATCACGGAGGATGGCGCGAAGGTTGGTTATGTAGGCGCTTATCCGTACGCTGAGGTTATCTCCGGTTATACATCCTTCTATCTGGGCGTGAAGAGCGTATGCCCGTCCGTTACCATGGAAGTTAAATATACGAACAGCTGGGCAAGCTTTGACCTGGAAAAGGAGTGCGCGGATGCGCTGATCTCCGACGGCTGTGTGCTGATCAGCCAGCATGCGGATACCACGGGCGCTCCTACCGCGTGCGAGGCGGCAGGCGTTCCGGTTGTCGGCTATAATATCGATATGACCTCCGTAGCTCCGAATACGGCGCTTACCTCCGCGTCGATCGACTGGGCTCCGTATTACACCTACGCGGTACAGTGCATACTGGACGGAACGGAGATCGACGTCGACTGGTGCAAGGGCTATGAGGACGGCGCGGATAAGATCACGCCGCTGAATACGGCTGTTATCGCGGAGGGTACGGAGGAGAAGGTCGCTGAGGTCGAGGCGGCGATCATTGACGGTTCCCTGAAGGTATTTGATACCTCCACATTCACGGTAAACGGCGAGGAAGTAACCTCATACACCAGCGAAGACGGCAGCATCGAGTACGTCTCCGACGGATATTTCCATGAATCCGAGTTTGGTTCTGCTCCGGCGTTTGCTCTGAAGATCGACGGTATTACATCTGTTGAAGAATAATTGAATTTTCACAGGAGAATAGCGGGGCTGCCTGTCAGCAGCTCCGCATTTTCTGGTTTACCGGCAAAATATAAGGAGGGGGACGACATTGGGAGATTCGAATGCATTGGAATTAAGACAGATCACGAAGCGCTTCGGATCTGTGGCGGCCAACGACCATGTGGATCTTACTTTGAGAAATCACGAGATACTGTCTGTTCTCGGCGAGAACGGAAGCGGAAAAACCACCCTGATGAATATGATTTACGGTATTTATCACCCGGATGAGGGACATATTCTCGTAAATGGCAGGGAAGTGGTGATCCGTTCTCCCAGGGATTCTTTTGAGCTGGGCATTGGTATGGTGCATCAGCATTTTAAACTGGTGGATGTGCTCACCGCGGCCGAAAACATCATTCTGGGGCTGCCGGGAAAACAGATGCTGAACATGAAAAAAGTGGTGGAGGAGATCAGCGCCCTTACAAAAAAATACGGCTTTGACCTGGATCCCACGGAGAAAATATACCAGATGTCCGTTTCGCAGAAGCAGACAGTGGAGATTGTAAAGATGCTCTACCGCGGCGCGCGGATCCTGATCCTGGACGAGCCCACCGCAGTGCTGACGCCCCAGGAGACCGACCGGCTCTTTGAGGTTCTTCGAAATATGAGGGACGATGGCTGCGCCATCATTATTATCACTCATAAGCTTCAGGAGGTGCTGGCTATTTCCGATCGTGTCACCATTTTGCGGAAGGGAAAAAATGTGGGGACGGTGGACACGGCGAAAGCCAGTGTAAATACGCTCACGGAAATGATGGTAGGCGAGAAGGTGGATCTTAATATCGACCGTCCGGAGCCGGTATCTGTTAAGAAGAGGCTGAGGTTTGACGGCGTCACCTGTAAGGATAAGGAAGGGGTAAAAACCCTGGACGATGTGGATCTGGTGGTGAACAGCGGCGAGATCCTGGGTATTGCCGGCGTTTCGGGAAGCGGCCAGAAGCAGCTTCTGGAGGCTGTGGCAGGACTGCAGCAGGTTGCGGGAGGCTCCATCATGTTCTATGATGACGACGGCTCGGAGAAGGATCTGTCGAAGATGGATTCCGTGGCGATCCGTCAGCTGGGGATCCGTCTGGCCTTTGTCCCGGAGGATCGTATCGGTATGGGGCTGGTAGGATCCATGAATATGACGGATAATATGATGCTCCGCAGCTACAGGGACGGCAGGGGCGTCCTGCTGGATCATAAAACGCCGGGAGATCTGGCGCTGAAGATCAAGGACCAGCTGGAGGTTATGACGCCCAGTATTTCCGCTCCGGTGCGCAGGATGTCCGGCGGTAATGTGCAGAAGGTCCTGGTGGGGCGCGAGATCGCCCAGAATCCTAAGGTCCTGATGGTTGCTTATCCCACCAGAGGTATCGACATCAACTCATCCTACACCATCTATCATCTCCTTAATGAGCAGAAGAAAAACGGCGTGGCGGTGATCTGTGTGATCGAGGATCTGGATGTCCTGCTGGAATTGTCCGACCGTATTGCGGTACTCTGCGGCGGCAGGCTCAGCGGCGTTGTGGATGGAAAAACAGCTACCAAGGAAGGAATCGGGTTCCTGATGACCAGGAAGGAGAAGGGAGGCGTCCGGGGTGCATAAAGAACCTTTTCTGAAAATGTCAAAGAGAGAGAGCATCGGCCTCGGGAAATCTCTTCTGATCCGTTTAATCGCGCTCCTTCTGGCGCTGCTCGTCTGTGCGGGGGTGATCTACGCTCTTGTCCGGATGAATCCCATAGAGGTTTATAAGGCGATCTTTGACGGCGCGCTGGGCTCCAACAGGCGTGTGTGGATCACCATTCGTGATACGATGGTTCTGCTGTGTATTTCCATCGGACTGGGCCCCGCGTTTAAGATGCGCTTCTGGAACATCGGCGCGGAGGGCCAGGTGCTGGTGGGCGGCGCGGCCGCTGCGGCGATGATGATCTACGCGGGGGATTCCCTTCCTTCACCGGCGCTTTTGCTTCTGATGTTTGTGGCCAGCGGTGCGGCCGGTATGATCTGGGGAGTGGTTCCCGCCGTATTTAAGGCTCACTGGAACACAAATGAAACGCTGTTCACACTGATGCTGAATTATATAGCCATGCAGGTGGTTACGTACTGCATCGTTTTCTGGGAAAATCCCAAGGGGTCCAACTCCGTGGGTATTATCAATCAGAAGACGCAGGCGGGGTGGCTGCCGGAATTATTCGGCCAGAAATACGGCTGGAATGTGGTGATCGTACTGCTGCTGACCGTGATCATGTTTATCTATCTGAAATACAGCAAACAGGGCTATGAGATCGCGGTTGTGGGAGAAAGCGAGAATACCGCCCGCTATGCGGGCATTAACGTAAAACGGGTTATTCTGCGGACCATGGCGATTTCCGGCGCGATCTGCGGTATTGCGGGCTTTGTCATTGTCAGCGGCGCGAGCCACACGATTTCCACGGCGACTGCGGACGGGCGTGGCTTCACGGCGATCATTGTGGCCTGGTTATCCAAGTTTAACACATTTATCATGATCGCGGTGGCGTTCGGGATTGTATTTATGGACCAGGGCGCCGTGCAGATCGCTACGCAGTTCGGGCTGAACGAAAATGCGTCGGATGTAATTCTGGGAATTATTCTGTTCTTCCTTATCGGAGCGGAATTCTTTATTAACTATAAAGTGGAAAGAAACAGGAAATAGGAGGAGATGCGATGGGCGTATTGACAATTTTTATTCAGAAAGCAATCGTGCAGGGCATTTGTATCCTGTTCGGCGCTCTGGGAGAGATTTTAACAGAAAAGTCCGGCAACCTGAATCTGGGTATTCCGGGTATTATGTATATGGGCGGTATTTCCGGCCTGATGGGCTCCTTCCTCTATGAGATGAATACGGAGAATCCCAGCGCCGTCGTCGGCGTGCTGATTTCGTTTATCTGCGCGTTTGTCTGCGCTGCGCTTGGGGGTCTCATCTATAGTGTGCTGACCATCACGCTCCGTGTAAATCAGAATGTGACCGGCCTGGCGCTTACCATATTTGGTACGGGCTTCGGCAACTTTTTCGGCGGTTCCATTTCCAAACTCGCAGGCGGCGTGGGCCAGATTTCCGTAAAGACCACGGCCAGGGCTTATACGGCCAGGATTCCAGGCCTTTCAAAGCTTCCGGTGATCGGTGATGTGATCTTCGGCTATGGCTTTTTGACCTACCTCTGCATTATCGCTGCGATCGTGCTGTCCGTCTTGCTGTTCCGTACACGCTGGGGGCTGAACCTCCGCGCAGTAGGGGAAAATCCGGGAACGGCGGACGCGGCGGGTATCAATGTGACCAGATATAAATATCTGTCCACCTGTATCGGCGCGGGTCTGGCAGGTCTGGGCGGCCTGTACTTCGTCATGGAATACTCCGGCGGGACCTGGACCGACAATGGCTTCGGCGACCGCGGCTGGTTGGCGGTGGCGCTGGTTATCTTTGCGCTGTGGAAGCCCTTAAATGCAGTGTGGGGTTCCTTCCTGTTCGGGGCGCTTTATATTTTGTATCTGTATATCCCGGGACTGGGACGGAGCATGCAGGAGGTATTTAAGGCTCTTCCTTATCTGGTTACCATTATTGTGCTGATCTTCACCAGCTTCCGTAAAAAGAAGGAGCACCAGCCTCCGGCTGGCCTGGGGCTTCCCTATTTCCGCGAGGAACGTTAGAACCGGTTTCTTTCCACAGGTGATTTTTCCTATATGGGTAAAGCCTGAAAATGAGCAAAATTCACAAAAAAACGCCTCCCCTTTTTTCAATATTTTTCACAAAATTATGTAAACCGGCGACTTTATCTCTTACAAAAAAGAGAAAAAAGTGTTAAAATTAAAATATGTGGAAAAGGGAGGTGATGGCGTGTTTGAAACTGGGGAATACGTGGTATACGGAAATACGGGAATCTGTAAGGTTATGGGTGTGACGACCATGGATGTGGAGGGTATACCAAGGGACAGGCTGTACTATATTTTACGTCCGGACGGACATAGCGAGGGCAAGATTTACACGCCTGTGGAGAATAGTAAGCTTGTGCTCCGGCGGCTTATGACCAGGGAGGAGGCGGAGAGCCTCATCGGCGAGATCCCTGAGATTGAGGTTTTAGGTATTTCCGACGATAAGCAGCGTGAGGAAAAATACAAGCAGTGTATTCGTTCCTGTGAATGCAGGGAGCTGGTTCGTATTATTAAAACCGTTCATCTGCGGAATAAGGACCGGATTTCAAAGGGGAAAAAGTCCACTGCCACGGACGAGAAGTATCTGAAGCTGGCGGAGGATAATTTATATTCGGAGCTGTCCATGCTTCTGGATGTTCCGAAAAAGGATATGGTGAGGTATATCGCCTCCCGTATAAAGAAGTAGAATGCCGATCGGAGCACGGCTCATATCTGTGGAGCAGGGAGTTCAGGCTCCGCCGGTGTTTTCGTATAACTGCAGGCTCTCATAAAATGGGGACCTGCGTTTTTTTATTGTAAGGAAAACTAATCTGTAACGTCCCTGTACAATAATTATGGAAATATTCCGCAGGGGAGCGTATAATGGGAAAAAATGTATGAGATCAGGAGACCTGCCATGTTAGATGAGCCAAGGGATTACAGGGATGTGGAGCGGAGCATCATAAAAAAATTCAGGAAAGAGATCTGGCGGAAATTTACCCGGGCGCTCAACGAATACGAGCTGATCCGGGACGGCGATAAAATAGCGGTCTGCATTTCCGGCGGAAAAGACTCCATGCTTATGGCGAAGCTGTTTCAGGAGCTGGAGCGCCATGGGAAGAAAAACTTTGAACTGGTATTTCTGGTGATGAATCCCGGATATAACGATGATAACTTCCGGAGGATCATAAACAACGCGGAATTTCTGAATGTGCCGATACAGGTATTTACCTCGGAGATCTTTGACATTGTAAAGGACGAAGAGAATTCACCCTGCTATCTCTGCGCCCGGATGCGGAGAGGGTACTTATACGGCAGGGCGCGGGAGCTGGGGTGCAACAAGATCGCCCTGGGCCATCATTACGACGACGTGATCGAGACGATTCTCATGGGAATGCTCTACGGCGGTCAGGTGCAGACCATGATGCCGAAGCTTCACAGTACTAATTTTCCGGGCATGGAACTGATCCGGCCCATGTATCTCATCCGGGAGAGAGATATCATACACTGGGCAAAATACAACGGACTGGAGTTTATCCGCTGCGCCTGCAGATTCACGGAAAAAAACGCGGCGCTGGACGAGGACGAACAGACGTCCAAACGATTGGAGATCAAACGCCTGATCCGGGAGCTGAGCGAGCGCAGCCCCTATATCGAAAAAAATATTTTCCGAAGCGTGGAGAATGTGAATCTTCGCACCATCATCAGCTACAAAAAGGACGGCGAGCGCCGCAGCTTTCTGGATGACTATGATAAGATGGTATAAATATCCCGCGAGAGCGGGTGATTTTTCAGCTGCATCGCATTTTACCGGTAAAATTCCTGAGTGAACCGTATAAACTGTTTTACGTGAGGCTTCAGGATACGGTTTTTATTGTAGACAATATAAAACGTTCTTGTATAAGCAGATTCTTCTAAAGGAAAGAGGAGGATCTGCTTTGTCTTTTCCAGATCCAGCACGGAGCGTGCGGACAATATGGAAATACCCAGGCCATTTACAATGGATTTCTTGATGGATTCCAGATCGTTCATCCGCGCGATCACATTCAGGGAGGCGGGGGAGATCCCCTCTTTTTCCAGATACCGGTCCATTTCTTTTTTGGTGCCGGATCCGTTTTCCCGGAGTATAAAGGCTTCCCCGAGAAAATCGCGGAATGTGGCGGAAGTGTTTTTTAATTGGAGAAAATGCCGGTTTACCGGGGCGGCGATCACCAGCGAGTCGTTACAGAAGGGCAGAAAGCAGCAGCTTTCGGCTTCATTTTTCTGTCCGACCAGACTTAAATCCACACTTCCGTCGATTACCTTTTCGATGGCGTCTGCGCTGTCAGACTGCCATGAATGAAAGTATACGTCAGGAAGGATTTTGCCAAAGGCGCTTAAAAGCTCCGGCAGCAGGTAGGAGGAAGGGATGGTGGACGCGCCCAGTTCAATGATCTTCTTTTTTGCCCCGGTGAATTCTTCCAGCAGATTATTTCGCATATTCAGCATCCTGCAGGCGCAGTCGTAGAGCTGCTGTCCCCTGTCTGTGACCGTAAGCCTTTTGGTGGTACGGATGATCAGCTTGGAGTTCAGCTCTGTTTCCAGGGCGCGAATATGTGCGCTGATGGTAGGTTGTGTGAGATACAGATGCCGCGCGGCTTCGGAGAAGCTGTTATAGTCCACGACTGCCACAAAGGCTTCCAGCTGTTTAAATTCCATGGTATTCCTCCTGTTTCTGTGAGCCTGTGATGATATCCAGAGCGTGTATGGCCGTGTCCAGCTCTTCGCGGGTATTTTCCGGGCCAAAGGAAAAGCGTATGGTGCCGGCAGGATAAGTGCCGAGAGTCCGGTGGGCGCTGGGAGCACAGTGAAGCCCCACACGGGTCATGACGCCGAATTCACTGTCCAGCGCAAAGGCGGCCTGCGCCATA
Source organism: uncultured Blautia sp. (assembly GCA_964528895.1). Lineage (GTDB taxonomy): Bacteria > Bacillota > Clostridia > Lachnospirales > Lachnospiraceae > Blautia_A. The sequence continues at coordinate 23,177 of CAZGTY010000024.1, forward strand.
TCTATTCCGGGCGTCTGGATGGATACTACGGCACAGCGGCCGCGGATATCCCGCTTTCCGATGAGCCGGATGCGCTCTTCCTTTGGATCCATGTCAAGGATGCGGTTCAGAAAATAGGCGGTCAGCTCCATTTCATGACGGAAAGCTTTCTCCGGGGAAGACCTTTCCAGAGACGTAAGGGCTTCGTGGAGCCCCAGGATCCCCGGAACGTTCGGCGTGCCGGGTTCAAACCGGTCAGGAAGAAATTCCGGGATCTCTTCTGTATGAGAAACGCTCCCGGTGCCGCCGGAAAGAAGCGGGCTGATCCGGGCGGCAAGCTCATCTCTTATGAGAAAACCGCCGACGCCCTGCGGCCCCCGAAGCCCCTTATGACCGGTAAAGGCCAGGGCATCTATATGCATCAGTTCCATATCGACGGGCAGAATCCCCGCGGTCTGGGCGCTGTCCAGGATAAAAAAGATGCCGTGTCTGCGGCAGAATTCGCCGATCTCCCGCGCGGGCATGACAGTGCCGCATACATTGGAGGCATGGAGACAGATAAAGGCTTTTGTTGACCGGCGGAGAAGGGGGGCGGCCCTGTCCAGCATCAGAGCGCCGTCAGAGGTACAGGGAACCCGGTCGAAGGAAATTCCCTGACCGGCCAGCTGCACCAGGGGACGCATGATCGCATTGTGCTCCATGGCGGTGACCAGTACATGATCGCCGGGATGGAGAAGTCCCTTTATGAGGATATTGAGGCTGGTGGTTACACTGGGGGTGAAAATCACGTTTTTACAGGCGGGGAAATGGAAGAGCCTGCAGAGCTGTTCCCTGGTCTCGTAGACCTGCTCCTCCACGGAATAGGCGGTTTCATAGCAGCCGCGGTTTATATTTACGGCGGATTCCTTTAAATAATCATAAACTGCCTCCGCAACTCCGGGGGCTTTGGGAAAGGATGTGCTGGCCTGATCCAGATAAATTTTGTTCATATACGGTACCTCATATTAAATTATTCCGGGATGTCTGAGAGACGTCTGGGAAAGATAGATTTATATTATCACATTTTATTGATAATATCTATAAATAACAGTGATTTTTTTCTATAATTAATTGGCGGTTTCGGGAAGAGAATGGTAAAATTTCAGTATCAATGAAAGAGGGGGAAGAACATGAAAAAAGAAAAAATAACGATCATTCTGGCAGGTATTGTGATCGGAATCATTGCCGTTGCTCTGGTATTTTTCGGAAATCCGGCAAATATGGGCTTTTGTATTGCGTGTTTTCTGCGGGATACCGCGGGCGCCCTGGGTTTGCACAGCGCTTCTGCCGTGCAGTATATCCGTCCCGAGATCATCGGGCTGGTGCTGGGAGCCTTTGTATTATCACTGGTAAATAAGGAATTTCGCCCAAGGGGCGGCAGCGCGCCGGTTACCCGGTTCATTCTGGGAGCCTTTGTTATGATCGGCTGTCTGATGTTTCTGGGGTGCCCGTTCCGTATGATCCTCCGGCTGGCAGGCGGGGATATGAATGCGTTTTTCGGTCTGATCGGTTTTGTGGGAGGCATTCTGGTAGGCGTGGTGTTCTTGAAAAAAGGATACACCCTGAAACGTTCCTACAAAATGCAGCCGGTAGAAGGCGGTCTGTTTCCGACGCTGCAGGTGGCGCTTCTGGCGTTCCTTCTGGCCGCGCCCGCGTTTATCCGGTTCACCGAGGCGGACGGAGGCCCGGGGGCAAAGCACGCGCCAATTATTATTTCACTGGCAGCGGGCCTGATCGTGGGGGCGCTTGCGCAGAAAACGCGCCTCTGTATGGTGGGCGGCATCCGGGATGCGGCGTTATTTGGCGAATATAAGCTGCTGCTGGGATTTGCCGCAATTCTGGTCAGCACATTTTTGGGAAATCTCATTCTCGGCGCTGTGACGGGAACGCCGTATTTTCATCTGGGCTTTGCGGGGCAGGCGGTGGCGCATACGGACGGATTGTGGAATGCGCTGGGGATGGCTCTGGCAGGATTCGGCTGTGTGCTTCTCGGAGGCTGTCCTCTGAGGCAGCTTGTGCTGGCAGGAGAGGGAAATGGAGATTCTGCCATTGCTGTGATCGGGCTCATGGCGGGAGCGGCCTTTGCTCATAATTTTGGCCTGGCCTCCTCAACGGAGGGACCTACTGCAAACGGTAAAATTGCAGTAGTTATCGGAATTATCGTGGTGGCTGTGATTGCTTTTGTAAATTCTATGAAAAAAGCGGAATAATACATAATATGTCTGAGAATAAAGGAGAAATAACATGAAGGAAATTGATGCGAGAGGACTTTCCTGTCCGGAACCGGTGATCATGACAAAAAATGCCATCGCGTCAGGAGAGCAGGAATACCGTATTTTGGTGGATCATGCTGCCGCCAGGGAAAATGTATCACGCTTTGCCATGCATCAGGGATATCAGGTGACAGTGGAAGAAAAAGGGGAGGATTATATCCTCTACATTAAGAAATAATGGAATGTATTGCGACTTTTTATTCGCATTTTGGGGCGATCCATTATAAAAAGGAATGTGAGAGGGCCGGGGCGCAGGCGGCGATCATGCCCGTTCCCCGCTCCTTAAGCTCCTCCTGCGGAACCTGCGTGAAATTTTCGGTACTTATGGAGTCTGATATCCCCGCCGTAAATGAGGAGCTGGAACAGATCGTGGAGGTGACCAGCGGGGGCTTTAGAAGAATTTATAAGGCGGAGGATGCATAAACAGATTTGACTTTTCCCTTTCATGAGGTTAAACTAATGAGAAATATGAAAGTGAGGGAAGTTTATGGGAGAAAAGCTGACACGCGGCGACGTGGAAAAGATCGAGCAGGAGCTCGAGCATCGCAGGCTGGTAGTCCGCAGGGAGGCCATCGAGGCGGTGAAGGAAGCCCGTGCGCAGGGGGATCTGAGTGAAAATTTTGAGTATTATGCGGCAAAACGGTATAAGAATCAGAATGAGAGCCGTATCCGTTATCTGGAACGCATGCTGAAGACCGCAGTGATCGTGGACGATACCTCCGATGTGGACGAGGTGGGTATGAATGACGTGGTGGAGCTGCTGTTCGAGGAGGAGGGCGAGACGGAGAAGTACAAGCTGGTAACCTCCATAAGGAGCAATTCTATGGAAAACAGGGTGAGCATTGAGTCGCCTCTGGGAAAGGCGCTTAAGGGCCGCAGGGCGGGCGACCGTGTGCAGGTGCATGTGAATGAAAATTACAGCTATTATCTGGTTATAAAGTCCATCGAAAAAACCGGATCCGAAGACGAAGATATCCGCGGGTTTTAAAATACCCGCGGATATTTTACGATGATTTTACAATACGCTTTTTAAGATTTAACATGGGCCTCGTAAAAATGGGTATGGTGTTATGCCAGGGGCAGGCATCGGTGTACGCGCTGTCCATCGTAAAGCACGGAGCCCTGCTTCATAAGGCGAAAATCATGGTGGAGAGCGCCCCGGAAAGGGCACGAAAATGGAGCTGTTGCTTTAGCAGCGTAAAAAAAGTAGTGCGGGAAAGCGGGAGAAGTGCTATAATGACTGCATTACGTTACCGGATGTAAGTAAAAGCAGGCGTGAGCCGCAGCGGATACACATATCTTGCGGGAGGAAATTATGGTAGAACAATGGACAGTCAGGATCCCGGAGCTGACAGGAAGCGAGGAGCGGAGCGCTTACGTATATCTGCCGGAATCCTATGAATCTGAGCAGGAAAAGAGATATCCTGTGCTATATATGTTTGACGGGCACAATGTTTTTTTTGATTCTCATGCCACATATGGCAAATGCTGGGGTATGAAGGAGTATATGGATGATACGGATAAACAGCTGATCATAGCGGCAGTGGAATGTAATCACAGTCCGGATAACGGGCGGCTGCGGGAATACTCGCCGTACAGCTTCTATGACCCGAAATTCGGGAGGGTCGAAGGAAAAGGGAGAATAACCATGGACTGGCTGGTCCGTACTTTTAAAAAAGAGATCGACAGCCGTTATCGGACACTTTCGGGCAGGGAGGATACCTATATTGCAGGAAGCTCCATGGGCGGCCTGATGAGCCTGTATGCGATTACGGAATATAACCGGTATTTCCGGGGCGCGGCGGCGCTTTCCCCATCGCTGTGGACGGCTCCGGAGAAGCTGGAACGGCTGTTTAAAAGGGCGATCCTTTCGCCTGATACGGTGATCTACATGGATTACGGATCAAAGGAGCTTCGGGGCCGAAGCGGCATGGCGGCGGACTTTGGAAGGATCGCGGCTCTCTTTATTGAGAGAGGCGTGTTCGTGGAGAGCAGGATCGTACCGGGCGGAAGCCACTGTGAGGCAAGCTGGGAAAGGCAGATTCCCTTTTTCATGAATACGCTGCTCTATGAGCCGTAGGATTTTACGTGAAATGACAAAAAGCTGTTGTCTCCCACAGAGGTGGCAGATATGGGAAGGGATAAATATGGAAACACAGTATTTTAAAGATTACAGCCCATCATTAAACCGGGATATGGAATGTAAAGTATATGGATATGCGGGGCGGCCGTTTTTATTTATTCCATGTCAGGACGGAAGATTTTTTGATTTTGAGAACTTTCACATGGCGGAGGTGTTGTCGCCCTGGATAGAGAGCGGACGGATGATGGTCTTTTCCATCGACACCTTAGACGGGGAGACCTGGTCCAATACGTGGGGAGACGCACGGTGGCGCATAGAGCGCTATGAACAGTGGATCCGCTACATTACGGAAGAAATGACGCCCTTTATACGTTGGAGGACCATTGAGCAGAACGGCTGGGAGAGTTGTCCCGGCGTGATCACCTTCGGGTGCAGTCTGGGAGCCGCCCACGCCGCGAATCTTTATTTCCGGCGTCCGGACCTGTTTGACGGACTTCTGGCCCTGAGCGGCCTGTACACTGCGGAATATGGATTTGGCTCTTATATGGACGATCTGGTCTATCAGAATTCTCCGGTACATTATCTGGCAAATATGCCGGAGGATCATCCTTATATTGAACAGTACAATATGAGAAAGGCTATTATCTGCTGCGGGCAGGGCCCCTGGGAGATGCCCCATTATACGAGGCAGCTTCAGGAGATTCTGGAAAACAAGGGAATCCGGGCCTGGGTGGATTTGTGGGGACCGGACGTAAGTCATGACTGGTACTGGTGGTACCGTCAGGCAGAGTATTTCATACCGTATCTTCTTGACGAAAAATAAAGGTACGGCATAGGATAAAGGAAGAAAATACACGAGAGGGAGAGGGCTATGAAGAATTTTATTTTTATTTCGCCAAACTTTCCTGCAAATTACTGGATGTTCTGCAGGGAACTGAAAAAGAACGGACTGAATGTGCTGGGAATCGGCGACCAGCCGTATGACGAGCTGAGCGCGGAGCTGAAGGACAGCCTGAATGAATATTTTAAGGTGAGCAGTCTGGAAAATGATGATGAGGTTTACCGTGCGGTCGCCTTTTTGACCTATAAGCACGGAAGAATTGACTGGCTGGAGTCAAATAATGAGTACTGGCTGGAGCGGGACGCCAGGCTGAGGACCGATTTTAATATCACCAGCGGTTTTCAGGCGTCGGATATCCCACATATTAAATTCAAATCCAAAATGAAGGAATACTATAAGAAAACCGGAATTCCGGCGGCCCGCTATCATATGGTGGATACGCTGGAAAATTGCCTGGAATTTGCAAAGCAGGTAGGCTATCCGGTGGTGGCAAAGCCCGATAACGGCGTGGGGGCCTCCCATACCTTTAAGATCGGGGATGAGAGCCAGCTTAAACAGTTTTTCGATCTGAAATGGCCGGATACCGTATACATTATGGAAGAATTTGTGGATGGCGAGGTCAATTCCTACGATGCGGTCATAGACTCCAGAGGGGAGCCCATGTTTGAAACGGGGAATGTGACGCCCATGTCCATTATGGATATTGTAAACAACAATGATAATTCGCTCTTTTATATCTTAAAGAATCTGCCTGAGGACACCCGTGCGGCAGGCCGGGCTACCGTAAAAAGCTTCGGCGTAAAAAGCCGCTTCGTGCACTTTGAATTTTTCCGGCTTTTGAAGGATCAGGAGGGCCTTGGCAAGAAGGGCGGGCTTGTGGCGCTGGAGGTAAACATGCGTCCAAGCGGCGGAGTGACGCCGGATATGATCGACTTTGCTCACAGCACCAACGTATACAAGATCTGGGCGGATATGATCGCCTTTGACCGCTCCACCATGCCGGTGGGAGAGCACGCATACTGCGCATTTGCCGGCCGCAGGGACGGCAAGGATTTTGCCCTGAACCATAAGGAGATCATGGAAAAATACGGTGAAAATATGAAAATGGCAGAGCGTATTCCGGAGGTGCTCTCCGGCGCCATGGGCAATCAGATGTACGTGGCCGTTTTTAAAACACAGGAGGAAATGGACGCCTTTTATGAGGATATTCTGGCCTGCACAGAATAAGGGATATGTCTTTTCAGGAAGATACCTGACAAAAGTCAGATTCCGGTGTATAATGTAATAATGTAGAAAAAAGGAAAGGAAATCATATCATGAAAAAACCGGTATTAGTAGTGATGGCAGCGGGGATGGGCAGCCGTTACGGCGGCCTGAAGCAGATCGATCCCATTGACCGGGAAGGCCATATCATTATGGACTTTTCTATTTATGATGCGGTGCGGGCCGGCTTTGAAAAGGTGGTTTTTATTATAAAGAAAGAGAACGAGGCGGATTTCCGCAGCGTTATCGGGGATCGCCTGAGCAAATATATTCAGGTGTCTTATGTATTCCAGGATCTGAATCATATTCCGGAGGGCTTTTCCGTGCCGGAGGGACGTGTGAAGCCCTGGGGAACCGGACATGCGGTCCTGAGTTGCATCGATGAGGTGGACGGGCCGCTGGCGGTGATCAATGCAGATGATTATTACGGAAAAAACGCATTTGCCATGGCCTATGACTTTCTTACCGGCCATGAGGATACAGAAGAATGCTATCAATATATGATGGTGGGCTATAAGCTGGAAAATACCCTGACTGAGAACGGGCATGTGGCCCGGGGCGTGTGCGTGACAGATGGGGAGGACTATCTTCAGACCATCGACGAGCGCACGCATATTGCGCGCAGGGGCGATATCACCGCCTACACGGAGGATGATGGAATAACCTGGACGGAGATTCCGGAGGGCAGTACGGTCTCTATGAATATGTGGGGCTTTTCTGCCAGTATTCTTAAGGAATTAAGGGACAGATTTCCGAAATTCCTGGCTGAGAATATAGAAAAGAATCCTCTGAAATGTGAGTATTTCCTGCCCTTCGTAGTGGATGAGCTCCTGAGTGAGAAAAAGGCCGCTGTGAAGGTGCTGAAATCCATGGATAAGTGGTACGGCGTTACATATAAGGAAGATAAGCCGGTGGTAATGGCGGCCATACAAAGGCTGAAGGATGAAGGCTTGTATCCGCAGAAGTTATGGGAGGAAGCATAAGTGGCTGAGAGGACGATGGCAGAAGAGGTTATTTCACAGTTTGCTTTTCCGGGAGAGCTGACGGAATGCATCCCCTTCGGAAGCGGACATATTAATGACACATACCGTTTGACGTTTCAGGATGGAGAGCGGACGCGTCGTTTTATTCTCCAGAAGATGAACAGGCAGGTCTTTGCGAAGCCTGTGGAGCTGATGGAAAATGTAAGCGGCGTCACGGAATGGCTTGGAAAAAAAATCCGGGAGAACGGCGGCGATCCTGAGCGTGAAACCTTAAATATTGTGAAAAATAAAAAGGGACAGCCCTACTGTGTGGATCCGGCAGGCGATTACTGGCGTGTGTATCTGTTCATTGAGGGCGCGTCCAGCTTCGATCAGGTGGAAAACGAGGAGGACTTTTATGAAAGCGCGGTGGCCTTCGGGCATTTTCAGAGCCTTCTGGCGGACTATCCGGCGGAAAAGCTTCATGAGACCATCGAGAATTTCCATAATACGCCTGTCCGTTTCCGGAATTTTAAGCGCGCTCTGGAGGCGGATGTGTGCGGAAGGGCGGCGGATGTGCAGGAGGAGATCCGGTTCGTGCTGGACAGAGAAGCGCTGTGCCATGAGCTGGTGAATCTTCAGGAAAAAGGAGAATTGCCCCTTCGCGTGACCCACAATGATACGAAGCTGAACAATATTATGATAGACGACGTTACCCACCGGGCGATCTGTGTGATTGATCTGGATACGGTTATGCCGGGACTTTCAGTTTATGATTTTGGAGATTCCATCCGTTTTGGCGCGAACACGGGAGCTGAGGATGAGCCGGATCTGTCGAAGGTTTCCTGCGATCTGCATCTGTATGAGCTCTATGTGAAGGGCTTTGTGGAGGGATGCGCGGGGGCGCTTACGGAGCCTGAGCTGGATATGCTGCCGCTGGGAGCGATCATGATGACCTTTGAGTGCGGCATGCGTTTCCTCACGGATCATCTGGAGGGCGATCATTATTTTAAGATTCACCGGAAAGGGCATAATCTGGACCGCGCCAGAACGCAGTTTAAGCTGGTGAGGGATATGGAGGAAAAGCTTCCGCAGATGAAAGCTATTGTAGAAAAATATAAATAGTGATAGAATTTTTAATATCAAATATTTTAAATGCAGATTCAGGAGGGAAAAACTATGGCAATTTTAGTTACGGGCGGCGCCGGCTATATTGGCAGTCATACTGTGGTTGAGCTGCAAAACGCCGGCTATGATGTGGTGGTTCTGGATAATCTGAGCAATTCCAGCGAAAAATCGCTGAAGCGTGTAGAGAAGATCACCGGTAAGCCGGTAAAATTTTATAAGGCGGACATTCTGGACAGAGACGCCCTGAACGATATTTTCGCAAAAGAGGCGATCGATTCCTGCATTCATTTTGCGGGCCTGAAAGCAGTGGGAGAGTCTGTTTCCAAACCATGGGAATATTATGAGAATAATATTGCGGGTACCCTCACGCTGGTGGATGTCATGAGGAAGCACGGAGTGAAGAATATCATTTTCTCATCCTCCGCTACGGTATACGGAGATCCGGCGGTGATCCCGATTACGGAGGAATGTCCCAAGGGACAGTGTACGAATCCGTACGGCTGGACGAAATCCATGCTGGAGCAGATCCTGTCCGATATTCAGAAGGCGGATCCCCAGTGGAATGTGGTGCTTCTTCGCTACTTTAATCCCATTGGAGCGCATAAGAGCGGAACCATCGGCGAGAATCCCAATGGCATTCCCAATAATCTGATGCCCTATATCACCCAGGTGGCTGTCGGCAAGCTGAAAGAGCTGGGCGTCTTCGGAAACGACTACGATACTCCCGACGGAACAGGCGTGAGAGATTATATTCATGTAGTGGATCTGGCGAAGGGCCATGTAAAGGCCCTGAAAAAGATCGAGGAAAAAGCGGGACTCTGCATCTATAACCTGGGGACAGGCAGGGGCTACAGTGTTTTGGATATCGTGAAGAATTTTGAGGCGGCTACGGGAGTAAAGATCCCCTATGTGATCAAACCGCGCAGGCCGGGCGATATCGCCACATGCTATTCCGACGCCACCAAAGCGAAGGAGGAGCTGGGCTGGACTGCGGAGTATGATATCAGGGATATGTGCGCCGATTCCTGGAACTGGCAGTCTCATAATCCGAACGGATACGAGGATTGATATTGCCCCTTGTTGAAGGAGCCGCTGCAAAATAGTTGAGTAATCATCTATGGAGCAGTGGTTCCTTATTTTGTATCCATAAAACATAAAAACAGACTCTTAAGGGCCCTCAATCCATGAGAACGCGCTTTTA
>CAZGTY010000025.1:0-22417 GCA_964528895.1 uncultured Blautia sp.
TTTCCCGGTTTGCCTTAGGACTTGAAAAAGATTTATCTGCCGTAGAAAATGCTGTGTCACAATTAATGATCTGTCCGGATCAAGCCAGGGGTACTTAAAATCAGATGGCTGTCGGGGACATTGGCAATCTGCAGATCACTATGGATAGACATATGAAGGCCGAAGTTATCTGTTTCAGGAAGAATTTCATCCCCATTCAGCCGGATACATCCCATGTTTTTGGCGAATTGAAGAAATACATGTTTCCCGGATTCAGAGATTTCAAACCAAATCTTTTCATTTTCCTGTAATATTTTTTCAAAAACCTTTTATTGTGAAGAAAAAAACAGCTTAACTCGTCATAATCACTGACTCCACATACTCGATTATGCCCGGTCTATATAGTCATATCGGACCCAGCCCTTATATTTTCTGGCGATCCACACTTTGAACCAGGGCGTGCCGTCATCGGCCTTTTCCACACCGATTACATCCACAAGATTTCCTTTGTTCAGATAAGGATATTCCTCTATGGGAGTATATTCCAGCCCTGGCCCTCTGCGTACCCGGACGCCGTTGCCCGTGCATTTGCCTACCCAGAGAATACATTCCTCTTCCCGGCTTTCTTCCGGGCGTTCCGGGAAATCTCTGTAGAATACATCCAGGTCCGTATTGCCGGAAATGCCGGGCACACGGCCTCTGGAGCTGTACTGCCAGCCGATCCCCACCGGAGGCCGAAGGGATTCTACCAGGACTCCCCGGTCATCGTAGGGGTATGAGGCGAGCCAGTAATCGTAAGGAAGGCTGGCCGTATCAAGAACATTGTAGTACCAGTCCGTATTGCAGTATATGCCGAAAAGATAGCCGCCGTCTACGATCTCACGGCGGAATGCCTTTATGATCTCCGTGACGGCATCCCGGCTGAGTTCCCGCTGTACGGCCCATTCCATGTCGTAAAAGACAGGAAGCTGCAGCGGACGTTTATCCAACACCTCCAGAACTCTCCTGGCTTCTTCGCGGGCCTCCTCCTCGTCCAGGGCATAGCTGTATTTATACACGCCTGCACGGATTTTATGTTCCCGGAATCCCCGGTAATTATTTTCAAATGCAGGGTCTATGACATTTCCCCGTTCCGTAATGCGAAGGACGGCTGTTTTTATGCCCGCCTCCGCCACTTTTGCGTAATCGATGGTTCCGTTATATGCGCTGACATCGATGCCTTTGATATCCATAAAATCTCCGATATTTTATATTCTTTATAAAATATGCGGGTTTATGCGAAACGTGATTTTCGGATCAGGGCGTGCGAATCCGCAGGAAAACGTCATATGCCGGAGCTTGTGGAGGAATGCTTTTAGAGCAGCTTCTGATTTTTTTTCAGAGTTTCCAGAATGACATTCCGGGTGTATTCGCCCAGATGCTTTTTATCTTCTTTACTAAGCTGATCCGGATAAATGGGAGCACAGTATTCCATAATTACATGACAGGGTTTTATCTTCGGCAAATGCTCCTCAAAGATCTCCGAGGTGTTGCACATAGCAATAGGGATGACGGGACATCTGGAGCGGACGGCGATCTTAAAGCTTCCCTCATGGAATTCCATCATGTCCAGGTCATTTTCCGCCTTGTTTCTGGTGCCCTCCGGGAAAATGCAGATAGAGATCCCTGCTTTGATTTTTTCAATTGCGGTGAGGATGGTCTGCAGACCCTGTTTGATATCGCTTCTGTCCAGAAAAAGGCAGTGGAGACGGCGCATCCAGTTGGATAAAAGCGGGTAGCGCTTCATCTCTTTTTTGGCTATGAACCCGGTAGGCCTCCTGCAGCGGACATAGATCAGCAGAATGTCAAAATAGCTCCGGTGATTGCCTATATATAAAACGGGGGTGTCCTTTGGAATATTTTCCTCCCCGATGATCGTTATCTTTGCGCCTGTAAGCCAGATGATAAAGCGGAACACGGCCTGAATAATGCGAAGGGAGCTGATGTCCCTGGTTCCGGGGGAGAATTTGCCAATGATCCACTCGACGATCAGAAGGGGGATCGACAATATCAAAAATCCGATCACAGTAATACATACAAGAATAAAACGAACCATAGTGTGTCCTCTCTTTCAGACAGCGTTTATTTTGTAATTATTATACGGATTTTTCCAAATACTTGCAATAAATCTTTCCGGACATTCATAGAATAAATAGCAAGGACGGATAAAGGTGCCATTATGAGAAAAATCCCGTTTCTGCTGTGCCTTGTGCTGCTGCTTTCATTTTCAGGCGGCTGCCGGTTCATAAGAATCGAGGAGGCGGAGCGTAAGCCTTTGGAGTACACCGTGATCAATTCCGGAGAAATCCCCGAAGAGCTGATTCCTCTGATTGAGGGGAAAAAAGAAAAGGAATTTCAGATGACTTATCAGAACAGGGAGGATTTCTATCTTATAAAAGGCTATGGCCGACAGATGACGGGGGGATACAGCATCCGGGTGGAAGAGCTGTCCTTGTCGGAAAACGCCGTATTTTTCCGGACAAAGCTGTTAGGACCATCAGAGGATAATCCCGGAAGCGAGCCATCCTTTCCGTACATTGTGGTAAAAACCCGGCGCCGGGATGAGCCGGTACAGTTTTTGTAAGGGGCTGCTTCGGGCAGAGGAAGCCGCCCGGACGCAGACCGTTTTCATAACAGGAACCAGACGAATATATTAGGAGGAGAATGAATCGTGGAATTAAGAAAAGAAGATATTCAGATGCTTCGGGTAAAAAGCAGAGCTGCCAGTCAGGTGACCTTTGACATGGATTACAATGTGCCGGATGCAAAGCCGGACGTAGGCCGCATGATCCAGTATAAGGGGCAGATGCAGGTGGAGGAGGTCCGTTTAAGCGACGGCCAGGCTCACATGAAAGGGGCTTTAAATGTGGATCTGCTCTATGTGGACGAGGAGAGAGGAAAGGTCTGCAGCCTGGGGGCAAAGCTGCCGATGGAGGAAGCCATGAATCTGGAGGGGATTGCCAGCGGGGATAAAATCTGTCTGAAATGGGAGATTGAGGATCTGAGCCTGCACATCATTCATTCCAGAAAGCTGAATATAAAAGCTATTGTCACCTTTTACGCGGTGGTGGATGAAATAGCGGGCATACGGCTGCCTGTGGACATTGATGACGATACGGTTTCCGTAAAGAAAAAAGGCATGGAGCTTTTAAACCTGGCAGTACATAGAAAAGACACCTTCCGGACAAAGCAGGAGATCACACTTGCTTCCAATAAGCCCAATATTGCGCAGCTTCTCTGGCACAATATGGAGGTCCGGGGCGTGGATCTGAGGGCCGAGGAAAACATGATAAAGGTAAAGGGCGAGATCTTCCTTTTTGTGCTGTACGAGGGAGATGACGAAGGGAATCCCGTGCAGTGGCTGGAATACGCGGCGCCCTTTAACGGCGAGGTAGAATGTGCGGGCTGCAGGCCGGAGATGATCCCAAATATAGAATTTTCCGTAGTGAACCAGGGCGTGGAGGTAAAGCCGGATGCGGACGGCGAAGAGAGGATGCTGGCGGCGGACGTGGTTCTTGAGCTGGATATGAAGCTATACAGTGAAGAACAGCATCAGGTTATCCTCGATGTGTATACACCGGTGAAGGAATGCATTCCACGGGGCAAAAAAGAAAAGCTGGAAAGCCTTCTGGTGCGGAATTTTTCCCGATGCCGCCTGTCCGACCGGATCGAGGTAAAGGAAACCCAGGGGAAAATTCTGCAGATCTGCCACAGTCAGGGCCGGGTAAAGGTGGATAAGACTCGCATTGTGGAGAACGGAATTCTGGCAGAGGGAATCGTCCATATGAAGGTGCTGTACATTGTGGGAAACGACGATATGCCCTTTTATTCCATGGAGACCATGATCCCCTTCAGTCATGTGATCGAGGCCAGGGGGATTACGGAGGACAGCATGTACTATCTGCGCACGGATCTGGAACAATTATCCACAACTATGGTGGACAGCAATGAAATAGAAGTAAAGGCGGCCGTAAGTCTGAATGTGCTGGTCATTCAATGCCGGGAGGAAACGATCATCGACCAGGTGCAGGAGCAGCCGCTGGATATGAAAAAAATCCGAAGCATGCCGGGAATTACCGTATATATGGTAAAACAGGGAGATTCTCTGTGGGATATTGCAAAGCGGTTTTATACAACGGTGGAGGAGATCTGTTCGTTAAATGGGCTGAAGGATGATAAAATTCAGATGGGCCAGCCCCTGCTGCTGGTGAAAAAAGTGGAGGTTTGAGTCTTGAAATTAAAAATGCAATAGTATAAAATACTCAATAAGCATACTGTATACAAAGTACAAATGAGAGCATGGATGAAGCATACCGGAGGAAAAGATGAAATTACGTGCGATGGCAAAAATCAATCTGGGTCTGGATGTTATCCGGAAAAGGGAGGATGGGTACCATGAGGTCCGCATGATCATGCAGACCATTCAGATGTACGATATATTGGACATGAGGGTCACTAAAGAGCCGGGTATCCGGCTGACCTGCAGCGTTCCCTATATTCCCGGCGATGAGCGTAATCTGATATATAAGGCTGCGAAGATGCTCATGGATGAATTTCATATTAAACAGGGGATCTCTGTTTATCTGGAGAAGTCCATTCCTGTGGCGGCAGGGATGGCGGGGGGCAGCTCCGATGCGGCGGCGGCTTTTCGGGGTGTGAACAGGCTGTTTAAGCTGGGCTTAAGCGACGGAGAATTAATGGAACGTGCAGTGCGGGTGGGGGCGGATGTGCCCTACTGTATCATGCAGGGAACCGCCCTGGCGGAGGGGATCGGCGAGAAGCTTACGCCTCTTCCCGCAGCGCCTGATTTTTATGTGCTGGTGGGGAAGCCGGGCGTAAATGTTTCCACGAAAACAGCATATGAAAATCTGAATCCGGAGGAGATCAGGGAGCGCCCGGATATTGACGGAATGATCGAGGACATCCGGAACGAGGATCTGTATTCCATGGTTTCCAGAATGGCAAATGTATTTGAGCCGGGGATCACACGGAAATATCCCGTGATTCAGAAGATCAGGGAGATCATGGAGGAAAATGGAGCTCTGAAAGCCATGATGAGCGGAAGCGGCCCCACGGTGTTCGGCATTTTTGACAATGAGGAGGAGATGGCCGAGGCAGCCTCCGCCCTGAAGAGAAGCAGGCTTGCGAAGACCGTATTTGAAACAGAGGTATACCACCGGGATGGAGGAAGAACAAATGACGAGTGATTTTACAGTGCATATGGATGAATATCTGCCTCTTCGGGATGTTGTTTTTAATACTCTGCGGCAGGCTATCCTGAAGGGAGAATTGAAGCCGGGAGAGCGGCTGATGGAGATCGCCCTGGCGGAGCGACTGGGGGTGAGCAGAACCCCGATCCGGGAGGCTATGCGCAAGCTGGAGCTGGAGGGCCTTGTTGTGATGATCCCCAGAAGGGGCGCGCAGGTGGCGAATATTACGGAGAGGGATCTGAATGATGTTCTTGAGGTTCGGATCGCTCTGGAAAATCTTGCCATCGAGAAAGCGTGCCAGTATATGACGGAGGAACAGATGGAGGAGCTGAAGGCAGCGGCGCAGAAATTTGAGCGTTCCATCGCCGGGAGGAATCCCGTGTATCTGGCGGAGGCGGATGAGGCTTTTCATGAGATCATTTATCAGGCTTCTGATAACCGGCGGCTGAAGCAGGTACTGAATAATCTGCGGGAGCAGATCTACCGTTACCGCGTGGAGTATTTGAAGGAGGAGGAGGCCGGAAAGCTTCTGATTCAGGAGCATCGGGAGCTGTATAATGCGATTCGTTCCCGGGATGTTCGGAAAGCGCAGGAGGTCGCATTTCGCCATATCGAAAATCAGAGGCAGGCGATCATAAGGTCCATTGAGTCGGAGCAGGAGCCGGGAAAAAAGATGACCGGGCATAAATAAATTCCCACTGAGCGGGGTATTCTAAGAGAGATGCGAAGGTATCTCTCTTTTTATGCGCTTTTCGCCGCCCGTCCGGATCATGGCAGGGGGAGGGCGCATAGAAAAAAAGAGAGGAAAGGCGGTGGTTATGGTCATGCAGGGGATCTCGGCAAGCCTCAGGGAGAATGAGGCGTATATTCGGAAACAATGTGAAAATTGCGCGGATATTCTTATCCGGCCGATGAAGCTTGGAGAAACGAGAAAAATAGACTGCCTGATGGTTTATCTGGAAGTGACGGTCTCAAATATGATGCTGGACGACTCCGCCATCGGAAAGATGGTCAATCATTTCTGGGAGATTCCGGCGGACGACATACAGGAGTTTATAAAAAATAACAGTCTCGGTATCGCGGATGTAAAAAAGCTGGATGATATGGAGGAGGCCTTTGCCGCTCTTTTATCAGGGAATGCAGTCTTTTTCATAGACGGCTATGACAGGGCTATGAAAATCGCCAGCAAGGGTTATCCCAGCCTGGGAGTATCGGAGGCGGAGACAGAAAAAGTTCTGCGGGGCTCAAAGGAAGGCTTTTCAGATTCCGTAAAAAGCAACTCGGCGCTGATCCGAAAGCGTATCAGAGACACCAGAATGAAGGTGGAGGAGCAGGTCATCGGCATTCGCTCCCGGACCACCGTACAGATCTTATATATTGAAGATCTGGTGCAGGAAGAGCTTTTGGAGGATATAAAGGAGCGTCTGGGAAAATTCGAGATCGACGGAATACTGGACAGCGGAATGCTGGAGCAGCTCACGGAGGATGTGTGGTATTCGCCCTTTCCTCAGTATCAGACAACGGAGAGGCCGGACCGGGCGGCCCAGGAGCTGTTGAACGGAAAGCTCGTGGTGCTCTGCGACAACTCTCCCGAGGCATTGATACTTCCCAGCTCCTTCAGCGGGTTTATGGAGAGCAGCGAGGACTGGTATCATCATTTTGAGATGGCGTCATTTCTGCGTGTGCTCCGATACGCGGCGCTGGCTGTGGCAACTTTGCTGCCGGGGCTCTACATGGCGATGATCCGTTTCCATACCCAGATACTGCCTACGAATCTGATCTTATCCTTTGCGGAGGCAAGGGAGGGCGTGCCCTTCTCCAGTGTGACAGAGCTGGTGTTTCTGGAGCTGGCCTTTGAACTGATCCGGGAGGCCGGGGTGCGCGTTCCCGGTTCTCTGGGGAATGCCATCGGGATCGTGGGAGGATTGATTATTGGACAGGCTGCCGTGGAGGCAAATCTGGTAAGCCCCATTGTGGTAATGATTGTGGCTCTCACAGCCCTTGGAAGTATGGTGATCCCAAGTGAAGAATTTGCGGCCGCTTTCCGCCTTTTGAAATACGGCTTCTTATTCCTGGGAGGATATCTTGGAATATACGGGATCGTATTGGGCCTGTATCTGATAGCCGCCCATCTGGCGGGACTTTTAAGCTTTGGTATGCCATATCTTCTGCCCTTTGTAAAAAAAGAACCCGGGCAGGGGGCGGGAAACGGAATACTCAGGCTTCCTTTTGTAAAAAGATACCGGCGCCCCATATACGCCCGCCCTGAGGAACGGCTGCGCCTGAAAAGGAGGAGTAAATCGTGAAGTATGCAGAGAATAACCGGATCTCCCACCGACAGCTTTACCGGCAGATCATCCTGACCTTTCTGGGGCCCTTTCTTCTTTGCCTGCCGGGGAAGCGGGGACTTCTGGGAATATCCGGAATTATCGGTACGCTCATTTCCCTGGTGATTCTTCTGTTTTATGTAATCTTTCTCATACGTCTGGGCCCATATTTCGGAGATCTTTATAAAGCGGCGGGAGCTTTCTGGTCGAGAGTGATCGGGATATTTTTTCTGATTTTCATCCTCCTTACGGGGGCTTTTCTGGCTCATGTTCTGGGGGAGGTGGTTCCGTTGAGCGTTCTTTCCGGCGTACACTCTCTGTGGATCATTTTTCTTGCGGTTCTGGTGTGCAGCCTCGGAGCACACAGGGGAATGCAGCGGCGCGGCAGGATTGCGGAGGTATCCGGCGGCATTCTTCTGGGAAGCGTGATTCTTATGATGCTGCTCTGCCTGGGGCAGAGCAGGGCGTCTTATCTTATGGAAATGGTGAAGGCTTTTCCAGCGGAGGGCACATCTGTGTGGAAGGACTGCTATGTGGTTCTCTGTGCATTTTCCGGTCTGGGGCTGCTGCCATTTATTCTGGACGGGGTGAGTAAGCAGGGAAGCGCGGGAAAACCGGTCGCTTTTGGAATTCTCACTCTGGGCGGGCTCCTGGCGGGAACGCTCCTGCTTTTGCCCGCAGTATTCGGGTGGGAACGGCTGAAGATCGAGACGTATCCCATGCTCCCTCTTTTAGACGGGGCAAATCTGCCCGGGGATGTGCTGGCGCGTTTTGACGTTTTGTGGATGGGCTTTCTTATATTCAGCATTCTTTTTGCATTGGGGAGCCTGTTTCACTATGGTCATCAGATCATCCGCTGCACAAGGCTTGGGACAGGCCGTATATGGATGGCCGCAGCCGTGTTTTTTCTGGCCGTTGTCAGATACGGGGAAATGGGGATCAAGGAATATTACGGGGCATATCTTTCGCGTATATTCGTCCCGGGGCTTCTCCTCTGCCAGCTGTTGACGATGCTTTTCTGCCGGGGGCGCAGACGGAGAAAGGGCGGCGCAGCAGCGGCCTCCCTTCTGGCCGTGATATTGCTCCTGAGCGGCTGCGCAGGCGTGGAACCGGAAAAAAGGATGTATCCTCTTGCTCTGGGTGTGGATGTGTCCGGCGAAAAATTTTCCGTAAGCTATGGGATGCCGGATCTTCCAAGGGCTACTGGGCAGGATAAGGAGGTAGAGGGAAGCAATGATTCGAGCCTGACCATAGAAGGCCGTGATTTCAATGAGATCGAGCGGTTGTATAATCGTTCTCAGGAAAAGTATCTGGACATGGGGCATCTGCAGGTGCTGGTTCTGGGAGATCAGCTTCTGGACAGTGAGCGCTGGGCGGAGCTTCTGGATTATCTGCATCAGGAGCCTTATGTGGGGGAAAATGTTTATGTTTTCCGTACCTCGGATGTGAACGCGGCCATTTCCTACAGCGGGAGCGGGGGTACTTCTTTAGGGGAATATCTGCAGGGACTTATGGAGAACCGGACCTCCGGCCAGGAGCTGCGGGAGGTTACTCTTCGTGAAGTCTATTATGAGCGCTATGAAAACGGGCTCATCCCGGCGCTTCCGCGTCTGACGCTGTCCGGCGGCCAGCTGCAGGTGCTGATGGAGTAAAGCCTTATGGCGGAGGGCGGGCAGCAGACCCGGGCGGTGGGCAAGGGGACGAAAAGGGCGGCGGTATAAAGGAGACGAAATGTGGAAATACTCCGAAGGTGAAAACATCTGGAGGTCGTATCATGGAATGGTTCAGAGATAAGAAAAACAGAGGACTCCTGTCGGTGGCGGCGGGAATGCTGGCCTGTATAGTGGTATTTGGAGGTACGGATACAGAACAGAGCATATTGACATATAACAGAGAACAGAACCGGGCGGCGCTTGGCTGGTGGGGCAGCCTTTACCCGCAATTCTGCTTTTCGGAAAAACCGGAGGAGGTGCGAAGAGAGGAAGAAAAAACCGGGGAAACTGCCCGCGCAAAGCCCGCCTTCTGGCTTGCGCGGGCGCTGGATTGGTGATACAATGAACCGTAACGGAAAATGATTACGGAGAAAAACCCATGAAAATAGACAGAGATGCGCCGGTAGGCGTATTTGATTCCGGTGTGGGCGGACTTACCGTGGCCAGAGAAATCATGAGAAACCTGCCCTCGGAAAAGATCATATATTTCGGAGATACGGCCAGAGTGCCTTACGGCAGTAAATCGAAAGAAACGGTAATCCGCTATTCCCGCCAGATCATCCGGTTTCTGCAGGAGCAGCAGGTAAAGGCCATCGTGGTGGCGTGCAACACTGCCAGCGCCTTTGCCCTGGATGCGGTGCGCAGGGAGCTGGAAATCCCCATATTGGGTGTGATCGAGCCGGGAGCCAGGGTGGCGGCGCAGGAAACACATAATAAAAGAATCGGCGTCATCGGAACCACTGGAACTATTGAGAGCAGTATCCACGAGGATTACCTGAGAAGTATGGATCCGGATATCACAGTATTCGGAAAGGCCTGCCCGCTGTTTGTCTCCCTGGTGGAGGAGGGGTGGCTGCATGACCCTGTTACCTATGAGGTGGCCAGACGCTATCTCCGGGAACTTAAGGAAAGAGAGGTCGATACACTGATCCTGGGATGCACCCATTATCCACTGATAAGATCCACCATCGGTGAAGTGATGGGAGATAAGGTGCGGCTGGTAAATCCCGCATATGAAACGGCTTTGGAGCTGGGGCGGCTTCTGAAGGAGAAGGAGCTGGACAGTACCGGAAAAGAACAGGCGGACTTTCCCTATCGGTTTTTTGTCAGCGATCTGGCGGACAAATTTAAACAATTTGCAAATTCCATATTACCCTATGATGTGGAAATGACCCGGAAGATCGATATTGAAAAATATTAGCAGGAGGATTTCATGGATAAGGATGTGCTGATTCACGTGCGGGGCCTTCAGCTTATGGAGGTGGGTGATGAGCAGGAGCCCATCGAGATCGTTGTGCCCGGACAGTATTACTTCCGCAACGGAAGCCATTATCTCAGATATGAGGAGATGGTGGAGGATTTTGCGGAGCCTACCATAAACTACATAAAGATGTCCCCCCGGGGGATGGAGGTGCGCAAGCAGGGCCTGATCAATGTCCATATGGTGTTTGAACAGGGGAAAAAAAACATGGCTTATTACACTACGCCATACGGAATTCTTCAGCTTGGGATTTCAGCTACCTCCCTTCGGATCGATGAAGGGGATGACAGCGTCAACATGGAGGTGGACTACGCGCTGGATATGAACGAGGAGCATGTGGCGGACTGCTGCCTCTGCGTACAGGCTCAGGCGAAGGGCTCGCCGGGATTTGTCTTATAGAGCCTTAGAAGGAAGAAGTTTAAAGCAGATGAGGATAGAAAGAGCGGTTATGAACATCGTCGGGATGCCATCATAACCGCTCTGTTTTTTAATTTTTGTTAATAAGCCGTTTAAAGAAGCCTTTCTTTTTCTTCGGAGCTTCCAGAGCGCCGCGGAGACCTTTTACTCCCACGATATACAGTCCGCTTACCTCGGCCTTGATCTCTTTTTTTACGGGGATCAGGTCAAAGACCTTTTCATCAGCAATAAGAATAGAGATTTTGGGGCCGACCTTGGCTTTTACAATGGGAAGCTTGGTACGGCGCATAAGCTTGGGCGTCTGGGCTATGACCATCTGGGGAAGTCCGGACTCCTTCAGAGGCATCCGTTTTTTATCAATGACCAGCATGGAAACCGTCTGCTTACTGGCTTCGATCTGTGCCTGCTGCTCTTCCTGCTTCTTCTGCGCCTTTTTGCCAAAGAAATAAAGAGCAATCAACACGCCGATAAGAATCACGAGAATAACAAGAAGAACGATCGTTACTGTCTTCATAAGAATCCTCCAATATGTATAATATAATCCTGCGCGAAGCAATTTGCGCGAAACAAACATATTTTATCATTAATCGGGAAAAAAGGCAACGAGTTTAATAAGCGTTTTTATACTTTTTTAAATTGCTGAAGTGAAAAAACAGCTGTTTTTTGCGTAATTTTTTATTTTGTAATATTTTTAAAATGAGTAGAATTTTTTCATGTGAGCCGTTATAATATAATCTGACAAATATCGATGGAAATCGAGAAAACGTCGTTAAGAAAAATCATGACGTTTTCGTTTCCTATTAGTATAAACTTAAAAGTTATGGTTATAGTAGAAGGGGAAAAATCAGAAAAAAAGCATAATGGAAAGAGAGAGAAAAACCGGACGAAGGCAGAGGGGTGCAATACGGAGAGAAGAGGAGCTGACGGAGGAAGAACTGGCGGAACGGGCCAGACGCCGGAGGATCCGCAGGAAAAAGATGCTGAAAAGGCGCAGAGAGGCCAGGATCAGGCTGGCGGTTTTCCTCTGCGGGACAGCGGCGCTGCTTGTGGTGGCGCTGGTATTTGCCATACGGGGTATCGGAGCGCTGACCAGGAGCAGTTCATCCGTCAGCAGCGAAAAAAATATGGCTGTGGATAAGGAGCAAAACAGCGGAGGTGAGAAAAACGCAGAAGCGAAAGCTGACGCGGAGGCAGCCGGCCAGAAGGCTGGAAATTCGGCTGAGGAGGTTCTTAAGAAGGCCCGGCTTATGGCGGCTCAATATGATTATGACGGAGCGATCGCATTGTTACAGAGCCAGCTTGGATATGAGACAGATGAAAATATCACGGCTGCTATAGAGGAGTTTGAGAATACGAAGGCCACCTGTGTGGAATATCCCATAGAGGAGATCACTCATATCTTTTATCATACGTTGATTAAGGATGCGGCAAAGGCCTTTGACGGCGATTCCGACGAGGCGGGATATAATCAGTATATGACCACCATCGATGAGTTTAATAAAATCACCCAGACCATGTATGATAAGGGCTATGTGATGGTCAGCATTAAGGACATGGCAAAAGTAAATGAGGATGGAACCATAACCAGGGGAGAGATTCTTCTGCCGCCGGGTAAAATCCCGTTTGTCCTTTCTCAGGATGACGTGTGCTATTATCATTATATGGACGGAGATGGCTTTGCCGCGAGACTGATCGTGGATGAAGAGGGAAAGGTCCGTAATGAATATCTGGAGGATGACGGCAGCGTTTCCGTGGGTGATTACGACATGGTGCCGCTGATCGACCGTTTTGTGGAGGAGCATCCCGATTTCTCATACAGAGGAGCAAAGGGGATCGTGGCGCTGACCGGATATAACGGTATTCTGGGATATCGTACAGACATAAGCTATCAGACCAGGCCGGCAGATCTGGATGAGGATAAAGCGGCATGGCTGGACGCGCATCCGGACTTTGATCTGGAAAAGGAACGGGAGGGCGCGAAAAAGGTAGCGGACGCCATGAAGGAAAACGGCTGGCTGTTTGCAAGCCATACATGGGGTCACCAGAATATCGGTGAAGTCAGTTTGGAACGTCTGGAGACAGATACAGAGAAATTCCAGGAAAACGTAGATCCCATCATTGGCGGAACGGATATCATTATTTTCGCTTTTGGAACAGATCTTACGCTTGAGGAGGATTATTCGGGGGAAAAATTTGAGTATTTAAAGAGCGCGGGCTACAATTACTTCTGTAATGTGGATTCCGTGAATTATTTCGTACAGATCAAAGACCGCTATTTCCGGCAGGGAAGAAGAAACGTGGACGGTTACCGGATGTATTATAATCCGGATATGTTGTCCGATCTGTTTGATGTGGGAGAAGTCTTCGATCCTGCAAGACCGGTGCCGGTGCCGCAGATAACGTAAAGCCGGAAGAGAGCCGGAGAGAGAGGGGCTAATTGAAAGGGGAATTACAGAGATGAAACGTAGGGGTGTTATACTGTTATCAGTTCTATGCATTTTTTCCATGAGCGGATGCGCATTGCTGCCCTTTGCGGAAGATATGCCGTTCAGGGAAAATAAACAGGAAGCGGAGCAGACGGCAGAGACGCCTGTAGAGGAAACGGGACAGGAGACGGAAGAGGGGCAGGACGAAGAAACAGAACAGGAACCGGAGACAGAACAGGAAGCGGAGGCAGAGCAGGAATCGGGGGCAGTGGCGGAGAACAACGCATCGGTGATCGCCGAGGCCCGGCTTATGGCGGCTCAATATGATTATGACGGAGCGATCGCATTGTTACAGAGCCAGCCTGGATACGAGGCAGATGAAAATATTACGGCTGCCATAGTGGAGTTTGAGAATACGAAGTCCACCTGTGTGGAATACCCCATAGAGGAGATCACTCATATCTTTTATCATACGCTGATCAGGGATGTGACGAAGGCCTTTGACGGGGATTCCGACGAGGCGGGATATAACCAGTATATGACCACCATCGATGAATTTAATAAAATCACCCAGATCATGTATGATAAGGGCTATGTGATGGTAAGCCCTCATGATATGGCTGTTGTCAATGAGGACGGAACCATGAGCCGGGGAAGCATTATGCTCCCGCCGGACAAGATCCCCTTTGTCCTGTCCCAGGATGATGTGAGCTATTATCATTACATGGACGGGGACGGCTTTGCCAGCAGGCTGGTGCTGGACGAAAACGGGGACGTGAAATGCGAGTATATTGAAGATGACGGCAGCATATCCGTGGGAGATTATGATATGGTTCCGCTGATCGATTCCTTTGTGGATGAGCACCCGGATTTTTCTTATCACGGACGAAAGGGTATTCTATGTATGACCGGCTATAACGGCGTGCTGGGCTACCGTACGGATATTGCTTATAAAACAGGGGAAAATCTGCAGGAAAATCAGCGGCAGTTCCTGGACAGTCATCCTGACTTCGATTTTGACGGGGAGGTCAGCAGGGCGACAGAGGTGGCAAACGCCCTGAAAGCGGAGGGCTGGGAGTTCGCAAGCCATACATGGGGACATAAAAACGCGGAAACCTCCACCTCGGAGGAGCTGCAGACGGACAATGAAAAATGGCAGGCATATGTGGTGCCCATACTCGGTACGACGGATATGATCGCATTTGCTTTTGGCGCGGATATTGGGGACTGGCATGAATATACCTACGATAATCCGAAGTTTTCGTATTATAAAAGCGCAGGCTTTAACTATTACTTTAATGTAGATTCCAACCGGTACTGGGTACAGATGACAGACCAGTATTTCCGTCAGGGGCGCAGGAATCTGGACGGATACCGGATGTATTATGATCCGGAAATACTCAGCGACCTGTTCGACGTTTCGGAGATATGGGACTCTTCCAGGCCTACGCCGGTACCGGAGATATAATATAATGATTTTTTGGAAGGTGAAAGGGAGATCAGCATGAAGAGAAAGACAATTCTGGCATTTTTGACGATGTGCGCGGTTTTGGGCATGAGCGCCTGCGGCGGGAATACCACCGCGGATAAAGCGTCAGAGAGCGCGGAAGCTCAGGGAGATACGGAGAAAGGAACGGATTCTGAGGAGAGCGCGGAGGAAGCGGATACGGATGAGACAGGGGAAGAAAAAGCGCAGGGTTCCTCAGAAAACTCAAGACTTGTGACAGTGGATAAGGTGGAGGATTATATCACCATCGGACAATATAAGGATCTGGCATTGGAACGTGTGGTGCAGCAGGTTACGGATGACGATGTGGAGGGCAGGATCGCCTATATTCTGCAGTCCACCATGGAGGAAGTGACAGACGGCGCGGCGCAGGAGGATGATCGGATTACCATTGATTTTACGGGGACCATGAATGGAAAAGCCTTTGATAACGGAAGTGCGGAGGATTACGAAATGATCCTTGGCTCCGCCGGTATGATCGAAGGCTTTGAGTCGGGTATCGTTGGCATGAAAACCGGAGAGACTAAGACGCTTTCTCTTAGGTTCCCGGAGGATTATCGTGAAGAGTCGCTGGCGGGCCAGCCCGTGGAGTTTGAAATCACCGTGAAAAAAATTCTCCGCACACCGTCTGAGACGCCGGAGTTTACGGATGAATGGGTGGCAGCGAACAGCGAACTGGCGACTATGGATGAGTATAGAAGCTACGTGCGGACCGTTCTGGAGCAGGAGGCGGCTCAGACCGCGGAGCAGGAGCTCTATACGAATGCCTGGAATATGATCCTGGAGAACAGCGAAATAAAGGAATATCCGGAAAAGGATGTGAACAGCGCGTTGGAGGAATCCAAAAGGCTGTATCAGGATTTTGCGGATCAGGCAGGAATGACTCTGGAGGAATTTGTGGAGAGCCAGGGATATACCATGGATGAGTTTGATGAGCAGAATCTGATCTATGTTCAGGATAAGGTAAAGCAGAATCTGATCGTACAGGGGATCATGGATGCGGAAGGGCTTTCTCTGGAGGATGCGGAGAGCCTGGCAATACAGGATGAGATCATTGCGGCATACGGGATGAAGGATCTGGCCCAGCTGGTGGACACCTATGGACAGGTTTCGGTCGATGAAACCATTGGCCTAGTGCGGGTGGAACGGTTTGTGGTGGATCATGCACAGATTTCGGAGAAGGCGGCCAGCGGCGATCTGATCGGAGAAAATGCTGATGTTCCGGAGGAGGATGAGGATTCCCCGGAGGAGTCATCAGAGGAGACGCCGGAGGAAACGGATACAGCTTCGGGAACTGAGGAGGAAATGTCTGAGGAAACGGCGGAGTAGGCATTTGCCGTTTTGGCCGTGAGGAAATAACAGGGAATAGGCATTGTATTTCCTGATGGAAAGATATATGATTATTTATAGAATATTTGCTCGTATCTGTGAGGGTACTGAACAGATACGGGCATTTTTTCAGCGAAGCAGCGGGGTACATGATGAACAAGAGAACGATCAATGAGAGGATGCGAAAAAAACAGCGGCAGCTTCTTATGCGCAGGGTTATGCGTGCGGCCGCATATGTCCTGGCGCTGATTCTGGTGCTGGTGTTTGTGATCAGGGGCATTATTTTGCCGATTTTACATAAAGCGGGGGGAGAGACTCCCACAGAAATGCAGGAGGTGCAGGCACAGTCTGCTTCCGTGGATCCGGATGCTGCCGTCCGACAGTCCCTGCTGGGACAGGCAGATCTGGAAAAGGCAGTGTCCATGACGCCGGGCTGGCATGAGGACAGCACGGGGAAATGGTATCGCAATACGGACGGTACCTATTATGCCGGGGGTTTTCAGGAAATCGACGGCCTTACATATTCTTTTGACGAAAACGGATATATTCAGACAGGATGGGTCTCCAAGGGATATCAGGATCTGTATTTTAATGAGGACGGTTCCTATGATCCCAGCAAGAGAAAGCCGATGCTGGCGTTGACATATGATGATGGTCCGGGGGAGTATACATCCAAACTGCTGGATTGCCTGGAGGAATATAATGTTCATGCAACCTTTTTTATGGTAGGCCAGAATGTGGGGTCTTACCAGGAGGAGGTAAAGCGCATGGCAGAGCTGGGGTGCGAAATCGGGAATCATTCCTGGGATCATGCGAATCTGTATAATCTCAGTTCCGAGCAGATCGCAAAGGAGTTTACGGATACGGATGACGCGCTGATCCAGGCCTGCGGACAGGCTGCTACTGTAGCCCGGGCTCCCTATGGAAATGGCTCCCAGGAGATATATAATATTGTCAATAAACCGTTTTTCATGTGGTCGCTGGACTCTCTGGACTGGAGCTATTTGGACGTAGAGCTGGATATCGATGCGGTTATGAACGGAGATCTGACGGACGGCAGTATTATTTTGATGCATGACATTCATGAAGCGTCAGTGGATGCCTCGCTGCAGATTATTCCCATGCTGCTGGAAAAGGGCTATAAGCTGGTGACAGTCAGCGAGCTGGCGGAGGCCAAGGGCGTTACCCTTCAGAATGCGTGTTATACGGATTTCTGGGACAGCTCT
Source organism: uncultured Blautia sp. (assembly GCA_964528895.1). GTDB lineage: Bacteria > Bacillota > Clostridia > Lachnospirales > Lachnospiraceae > Blautia_A. Next base: position 17,434 of record CAZGTY010000025.1, read on the forward strand.
CTGGAAAGCGGCAATGTCGACGGTTACAGCGGGAACTCTTCGGATGCCGGGGAGGACGGCGAAGAGTCGTCCGAAGATGAATCCGGCGGCAGCGGGGATTACGAAGACAGCGGAGATTACGAAGACAGTGAAGATTACGAAGACAGTGAAGATTACGAAGAAGAATATTGAAAGCTTATTCCGGGGCTGCCGCTTTTGCGGCGGCCCTGTTTTTTGGGATCCGCCGAAGAGGCGGTTCCCCTTTTATTGCAGCTTCTGAGAACCGTTTATTTTAAGCGAATATATTTGACGGAGACGAACCATATTGGTATAATTAAGAGTACAGTGACGAAGAGAAACAGGAGGACGTGATCGTGGGCAAATGGTTTGAGGAAGCAGTGTTTTATCATATGTATCCCATCGGTATGACAGGAGCCCCCAGAAGAAATGAACAGACAGAAACTGTTCATCGTTTTTTGCAGTTAAATCAGTGGCTGCCCCATATCAGGGATCTGGGGTGCACTGCAATCTATATAGGACCTTTGTTTGAATCCACCTCCCATGGCTATGATACCAGAGATTATAAGACGGTGGACAGGCGTCTGGGGGATAACGGAGATTTTAAAAGGTTTGTTCAGAAAGCGCACGGGCTTGGTATCCGGGTTGTTGTGGACGGAGTATTTAATCATACGGGCAGAGAATTTTTTGCTTTTCAGGATATTCAGAAGAACAGGGAGAGCTCTCCCTATTGCGGCTGGTATAAGGGGATCAGCTTCGGATGGAATTCCCCCTATAATGACGGGTTTGGTTATGAGGCCTGGCGAAATTGCTTTGAGCTGGTAAATTTAAACCTCCGGGAACCGAAGGTGCGGGAATACCTTTTGGATGTGATCGGCTTCTGGATCGATGAGTTTGATATTGACGGGATCCGGCTGGACTGTGCCGACTGCCTGGAATTTTCCTTTATGGAGGATATGCGGCGGTTTGTGGACGGGAAGAAAGCGGATTTCTGGCTGATGGGCGAGGTGATCCACGGGGATTACAGCCGGTACGTAAAGCCTCATATGCTTGATTCCGTGACGAACTATGAGCTTCATAAGGGCCTTTATTCCGGCCATAATGATCACAATTATTTCGAGATCGCCCATACGATCCGAAGGGAGTTTGACCAGAACAGCGGAATATACAGAGGAATGAAGCTGTATTCCTTCGTGGACAATCATGATGTTGACAGAATTGCATCGAAGCTGAATGTGCCGGAGCATATTTATCCGGTATATACGCTTTTGTTTACGCTTCCGGGCATCCCTTCGGTCTATTATGGCTCCGAGTGGGGTATTCAGGGTCGAAAGGAGGGCGGGAACGATGATCCCCTCCGACCGGCAGTGGAGCTTGAGGAGGCTTTGAAGTGCGTTCCAAATCCCAGGCTTTTAGAATGGGTTCGTATATTGGGGAAAATTCATGGGGAACAGCCTGCGTTATCCGGCGGCAGCTATCAGGAGCTGCTCCTTACGAACCGTCAGTATGCATTTGCCAGGATACTGGACGGAAAGGGCGTAGTGGTTGCGGTAAATAACGATGATCAGGAGGCGGAGCTCTATGTAAGGGAGCCTTTGGACGGCAGGGAGTACGTAAGCCTGCTGGACGGAAGGGCAGCGGAAATGCGCGATGGGAGACTCGTTCTTTGCCTCGGACCGGCGGAGAGCGAGATACTGGCATTTTCTTAAGGGAAGAAATACCGTGCGGAAGCACTTATATTAAACGATAAAAATATTTTATAATGTATCAGGGAGGTACTTTAAATGGGAAAGAAATTAGAGTTTACGGAGTTGGATCAGTATCTGTTCGGTCAGGGCACACACTATGATATTTATAAAAAGCTTGGCGCCCATCCTTCCACGCAGAACCGCAAAAAGGGCGTGTATTTTGCGGTGTGGGCTCCAAATGCACAGAGTGTGTCGGTTGTTGGGGAGTTTAATGAATGGAATAAAACGGCCGATCCTATGAAAAAGGTGGGCCCTATCGGCGTGTTTGAGACCTTTGTGCCGGGAGCAAAGGTTGGCGATCTGTATAAATTCTTTATTATCGGTATGCATGGGGAAGAACTGTACAAGGCGGATCCTTATGGAAACGAGGCGGAGCTCCGCCCCGGAACAGCTTCCAGAATCACTGATATCGGCAGCTATAAATGGAAAGACGATGTGTGGATGAAGAACCGCGCCAAATTTGACGAAAAGGTCAGCGCTATGTCCATTTATGAGGTGCATCCGGGCTCCTGGATGAAGCATCCTGTCAGCGAGGAAAACGAAAAGGGCTTTTATAATTACCGGGAGTTTGCCCATAAGCTGGCGGAATATATGAATGAGATGGGCTATACCCATGTGGAGCTGATGGGTATTGCGGAACATCCCTTCGACGGCTCCTGGGGTTATCAGGTGACCGGGTATTATGCTCCTACGTCCCGCTATGGAACGCCGCAGGATTTTAAATATATGGTGGACTATCTGCATCAGAAAAAGATCGGCGTTATTCTGGACTGGGTTCCGGCTCATTTCCCGAAGGATGCTCAAGGGCTGGCAAATTTCGACGGAACGGCTGTCTATGAGCATGAGGATCCCAGACAGGGCGAGCATCCGGACTGGGGCACGAAGATCTATAATTACGGACGTCCGGAGGTAAAGAATTTCCTGATCGCAAACGCCCTTTACTGGGTGGAGGAGTGTCATGTGGACGGCCTTCGGGTGGACGCGGTGGCATCCATGCTGTATCTGGATTACGGCAAGAGCGACGGCCAGTGGGTGGCCAATAAATACGGTGAGAATAAGAATCTGGAGGCTATTGAATTCTTTAAGCATCTGAATACGGTGGTTTTGGGAAGGAACCACGGTACCGTTATGATCGCGGAGGAATCCACCGCCTGGCCGAAGGTGACGGGCAAGGCTGAAGAGGGAGGCCTGGGATTTTCTCTGAAATGGAATATGGGCTGGATGAACGATTTTCTGGAGTACATGAAGCTGGATCCTTATTTCCGTAAATATAATCATAATAAAATGACCTTCTCCATGGCCTATGCATACAGTGAGAAATATGTGCTGGTGCTTTCCCATGATGAGGTGGTGCATTTGAAATGCTCCATGCTGAATAAGATGCCGGGTTATCTGGATGATAAGTTTAAGAATCTGAAGGCTGCCTACACCTTTATGTTCTGTCATCCGGGCAAAAAGCTCCTCTTTATGGGGCAGGAATTCGGCCAGCTCCAGGAATGGAGCGAGGAGCGTGAGCTGGACTGGTATCTCCTGGGTGAGGACAACCACAAGAATCTTCAGACCTTTGTGAAGAATCTCCTTCACATATACCGGAAATATCCTGCGCTGTATGCGGTGGACAATACGCCGGACGGTTTTGAGTGGATCAACGCGGATGACGGCGACAGGAGTATTTTCAGCTTTGTCAGGAAGTCTCCCACCAAGAGGAATAATGTTCTGGTGGTATGCAACTTTACGCCTGTGGAGAGAGCGGATTACCGTGTGGGCGTACCGAAGAAAAAGCAGTATAAGCTTATTATGAACGAGAATGGGATGCTGGAAATGCCGGTGGTATATAAGGCTGAGAAGAAGGAGTGCGATAACAGGGCGAATTCCTTTGCCTATCCGCTGGCGCCTTATGGCATAGGCATCTTCTTATACTGAGACGGTCTGATTTCCCTTGCCTGTGGCCGGGGCAGGCGGAATTGCTGCAAACAATGCGGATTCGGGAAGCGGAAGTAAAAAGCCTTACGTGTCAATAAAAACGTTGTTGATGGAGTGTATCTTTTCGGTTAAGAATATGCTGTTAAAGAAGCGCTTGCATTTTCATTTTAGATGGGTTATAATGTGCCCGTTATAAGAGAATGAAAAGAATTTAATGCATGTTGAAAGGAGAATTGACATGAAGGTGACGAACATTAAAGATGTTGACAAATTTTTTGAGGTAGTAGACAGCTGCTCAGGTAAGGTTGAGCTGGTTACGGGCGAGGGTGACAGACTGAATCTGAAATCCAAGCTGTCCCAGTACGTATCTCTGGCAAACATTTTTTCCAGCGGTGAGATCCCGGAGCTTGAGATCGTTGCTTATGAGCCGGAAGATATTGACAAGCTTATGAGATTTATGATCAACGGATGATCATTATATGAAAGAACGTATCGGGGGCGTGACGGATCCGGGAGATGTCATGTCCCCGTATTGATATACGGGAAACATCAAATATATTTGCCGTTTTCTGTAAAAAGACAACGACCAGGGGGCAGCTATACCTCCTGGTCAAATGTACGTTAAGAAAAATAAAAAAGGAGCGGAATAAAATGTCAAAAATTGATATAATCTCCGGCTTTCTGGGAGCCGGAAAAACAACGCTGATCAAAAAGCTTTTAAAAGAAGCTTTAAAGGATGAGCAGGTAGTCCTTATTGAAAATGAATTCGGTGAGATCGGTATTGACGGAGGTTTCCTGAAGGAAGCGGGTATTGAGATCCGGGAAATGAATTCCGGCTGTATCTGCTGCTCCCTGGTGGGAGATTTCGGCGCATCCCTTAAGGAAGTGGTGGAAAAATACCATCCGGACAGAATTCTCATCGAGCCCTCTGGAGTAGGTAAGCTCTCCGATGTGATCAGGGCGGTTCAGGGAGTGCAGGAGGAAACCGGCCTGGTGCTGAACAGCTACACTACCGTCGTGGATGCGAAAAAATGTAAAATGTATATGAGAAACTTCGGGGAGTTCTTTAATAATCAGGTGGAGTATGCAGGCGCGATCATTATGAGCCGCACGGATATTATTGATGAGAAAAAGGCTATGGAAGCCATGGAACTGCTTCGGGGGATTAATGGGAAGGCCGCGATCATCACCACGCCCATCGATCAGTTGGACGGAGTGAAGCTTCTGGAGGTTATGGAGCATCCGGTATCCCTGGAGCAGGAGCTTATGGAAGAAGAGGTGTGTCCGGAGTGCGGCCATGTACATGAGCACGGTCA
>CAZGTY010000025.1:22517-32715 GCA_964528895.1 uncultured Blautia sp.
CACCATCACCATGATGAAGATGAAGAGCGCTGCGGCGAGGATGAGCACCATGACCATGAGCACAGCCATCATCACCGTCATGAGGATGAGGAGCACAGCGGGTGCGGCCATGAGCATCATGATCATGAGCATGGCCACCATCACCATCATCATGCAGATGAGGTGTTTACAAGCTGGGGCCGGGAGACTGTGAAAAAATATACCCGGGAGAATCTGGAACAGATTCTGGAGAAGCTGTCCGACGCCGAAACCTACGGAACCATCCTCCGCGCAAAGGGAATGCTTCCCGCAGAGGACGGTACATGGATCTACTTTGACATGGTTCCGGAGGAGACGGAGATCCGTGAGGGCGCCCCGGAATATACCGGCCGCCTGTGTGTGATCGGTTCTAAGATGAAGGAAGAAAAGCTGGCAGAATTATTCGGCCTGTAAAGGAGGCAGGGATATGAATGAAATTACGGTTCCCATATATTTAATCACCGGTTTTCTGGAGAGCGGAAAAACATCGTTTTTAAGCTTTACCCTGCAGCAGGATTACTTTTATATAGATGGAAAGACGCTTCTGATCCTTTGCGAGGAGGGGGAAGAGGAATACGATATGGAAGCTCTGCGCATGAGCAATACAGTGGTGGAGATCATTGAGAAGGAGGAAGACCTTTCCACGGAGCGTCTTGAGGCAATGGAGATCATTCATCAGCCCGAGCGTGTGATCATTGAGTATAACGGCATGTGGCTGGCGAGCAAATTTATCCGGATGAAAAAACCGGAGGGCTGGGGTATCGAGCAGCAGATCACCTGCGTGGACGCCAGCACCTTCCAGATGTATATGGCAAATATGAAGTCCATTTTTATGGACATGGCGCGTGATTCGGATATGGTAATATTTAACCGGTGCAAAGTGGATGATCCTCTTCCTTCATACCGTCGGAGCATTAAGGTGGCGAATCAGAAGGCGGAAGTGATCTTTGAGGATGAGGAGGGAGAGCTGGATGATATTTTCCAGGATGAGATGCCCTTTGATGTAAATGCTCCTGTGATCGATATTTACCCGGAGGATTACGGGATCTGGTTTGTGGACGCCATGGACCATCCCGAAACATATGTGGGGAAAACCGTGCATTTTCAGGCCCGTGCGATGAAGCCCCGCGGCATGGGAAGCAGGTTTTTTGTGCCGGGCCGTACGGCTATGACCTGCTGCGCGGAGGACACCACCTTTTTGGGGTACGTCTGCAAAAGCGCCTCTGCGCCGAGTCTTGCGGAGGGCCAGTGGGTGGACGTGACGGCAAAGGTGGCCTTTGAAAACCGGACGGAGTACCAGGGCGAGGGCATCGTTCTCTACGCGGACCAGGTGGAGCCCTGCGGGCCTTTGGAAGAAGAAATGGTCTACTTTAATTAATAATAAAAAGTTATAGAAGAACTTGGGAGATCGTATGTATTTAATTGTAGGGCTGGGGAATCCCGGCAGACGATATGAAGCCACCCGGCATAACATGGGCTTTGACACCATTGACTGCCTGATTGAGAGATATCGGATCGCCCAGAGCGGCGTTAAATTTAATGCCATGTACGGAAAGGGAATGATCGGGGGGCAGAATGTGATCCTTATGAAGCCATTGTCCTATATGAATTTAAGCGGCAGTCCTGTCCGGGAAATGGCAGACTATTTCAAGGTGGATCCGGAGAGTGAGATCATAGTGATCTATGATGATATTGACCTGGATCCGGGTCAGCTTCGCATCCGCAAGCAGGGAAGCGCGGGGGGCCATAATGGGATAAAGGATATCATTCAGAAGCTGGGTACCCAGAAGTTTATCCGCATAAAGCTGGGCGTGGGCGCCAGGCCGGAGAACTGGGATCTGGCGGATTATGTATTGAGCCGGTTTTCGGACAGTGACCGGAAGCTGGTGGATGAAGCTGTGGAAAAGGCTGCGGATGCAGTGGAGGTCATATTGTCGGAAAATGTGGATGCAGCCATGAACGAATATAATAAAAAGAGGTTTTTATGAAAACTTTTTTACAGCCTCTCGCCAATCTGGCGGAAATGGAAGAGATTTATAAAAAAGCCGGAGATAACTGCGGCGTCCTTTTGATCACAGGCTGTATGGAGTCCCAGAAAGCGCATCTTATGTATGGGCTTTCCGGGCTTTTTCCATGTCATCTGATTTTGGCGGAGGATGAGCGAAAAGCCAGGGAAATTTACGAGGATTACCGGCTCTACAACAGTGAAATAATGTTTTATCCGGCTAAGGATCTTTTGTTCTTTCAGGCGGATATCCACGGAAATCTGCTGATACGCCAGAGAATGCAGGTGGTGCGCGCGCTTCTGGAGAGGAAAAATGTGACGGTAGTTACAAGCGTGGACGGATGTATGGACTACCTTATGCCATTAGAGTATATCCGGACGCGGCTTCTTCATTTTTGCAGGGACAGTGAGCTGGATATGGATAAGCTCAAGGAAGAACTGGTCAGCCTCGGATATGAGCGCGTCGGACAGGTGGAGATGCCCGGACAGTTTTCCGTTCGCGGCGGAATCATCGACATCTATCCCCTTACGGAGGAAAATCCCTGGCGGATCGAGCTGTGGGGGGATGAGATCGATTCCATACGGAGCTTTGACGCGCAGAGCCAGCGGTCTCTGGAAAATCTGGAGGAAATCACCATCTATCCGGCCTGTGAGGAGACGGATAAAAAGGGCATGGTCACCTTTCTCGACTATTTTCCCGAAGGAAAGACGCTGGTGTTTCTGGATGAGCCAAACCGGCTTTCGGAGGCGGCCCGGGGGATCGAGGAGGAATTTCGGGCAAGCAGGGAAAACCGGGAGAAAAAGGGGCTCAGAAATCTTCCGGATGAATGGATCTGCGGCTTTGAAATGCTGCGGACGCGGCTGAATCAATCCAACTGCGTGGCGCTCTGTACACTGGAAGCAGTAAAGGATAACTGGAGGATCACGGATAAGTTCAGCATTATGGGAAAATCCATCAGTTCCTATCACGGAAGCTTTGAGCTTCTGGTGAAGGATCTGCGGCAGTATAAGAAGCAGGGCTATCAGATCATTTTGCTGTCGGGTTCCCGCACAAGGGCGGAACGTCTGGCAAGGGATCTGCAGGATGAAGGCTTAAGCGCTTTTTACGGACAGGATTTCGACCGGGTGCTGCTCCCGGGAGAGATCATGGTTTCCTACGGCCATGCGGGCAGGGGCTTCGAATATCCGCTGATCAAATTTGCGGTCATGACGGAGACGGATATCTTTGGCAGGGAGCAGAAAAAAAGAAAGAAAAAAACCTACAGCGGCAGGCATATACAGGATTTTTCCGAGCTTGCCCCGGGGGATTATGTGGTTCACGAGCGGTATGGCCTCGGTATATACCGGGGTATTGAAAAGGTGGAAGTGGACCGGATCGTCAAGGATTATATTAAAATTGAATATAGGGATAGAAGCAATCTTTATATACTTGCCACACAGCTGAATGCTCTTCAGAAATATTCCGGGTCGGAGACGGCAAAGCAGCCGAAGCTGAACCAGCTGGGCGGCAAGGAATGGAACAAGACGAAGAGCCGGGTGCGGGGAGCCGTAAAAAATATAGCAAAGGAGCTGGTAGAGCTTTATGCAGCCCGCCAGGAAAAAGAAGGCTATGTGTGCGGCCCGGACACGGTATGGCAGCGGGAATTTGAGGAAATGTTCCCTTTTGAGGAGACGGAGGATCAACTGACTGCCATTGAGGAAACCAAGAGGGACATGGAGAGCAGTAAGATCATGGACCGCCTGATCTGCGGCGATGTGGGGTACGGCAAGACGGAGGTGGCGTTAAGGGCCGCCTTTAAGGCCGTTCAGGAAAGCCGCCAGGTGGTGTATCTGGTACCCACGACGATTCTGGCCCAGCAGCATTATAATACCTTTGTCCAGCGAATGAAGGAATTTCCGGTGCGGGTGGATCTTCTGTGCCGGTTCCGCACGCCTGCGCAGCAGAAAAAAACCATTGCTGATCTGAAAAAGGGGCAGGTGGATATCGTGATCGGTACGCACAGGGTGCTGTCAAAGGATGTGGAATTCCGGAATCTGGGACTTCTGATCATCGATGAGGAGCAGAGATTCGGCGTCGCTCACAAGGAAAAGATCAAGCAGCTGAAGAAGGATGTGGATGTTCTGACACTGACGGCCACGCCCATTCCAAGAACCCTGCATATGAGCCTGATCGGGATCCGGGATATGAGCGTGCTGGAGGAGCCGCCCATGGACCGCCTTCCCATCCAGACCTATGTAATGGAGTATGATGAGGAGACTGTGAGGGAGGCCATCAGCAGGGAACTGCGGAGGGGCGGGCAGGTGTACTACGTATACAACCGGGTGAATAATATTGCGGATGCGGCCCTTCGGATTGCGGAGCTGGCTCCGGATGCCAGGGTGGAATTTGCCCACGGGCAGATGAGCGAGCGAGAGCTGGAAAGAGTCATGTATGATTTTATCAACGGAGAGATCGACGTGCTGGTTTCCACCACTATCATTGAGACGGGACTGGATATTCCCAATGTAAATACCATGATCATCCATGACTCCGACAGTTACGGACTTTCGCAGCTGTACCAGCTCAGGGGGAGGATCGGGCGGTCAAACAGGACGGCGTATGCCTTTTTAATGTACCGGCAGAACAGGATGCTGAAGGAGACTGCGGAGAAGCGGCTTTCCGCTATCCGGGAGTATACGGAGCTGGGAAGCGGCTTTAAAATCGCCATGCGGGACCTGGAGCTTCGGGGCGCTGGAAATCTTCTGGGCGCGGAGCAGCATGGTCATATGAACGCAGTGGGCTATGATCTTTACTGCAAGATGCTTAATGAGGCGGTAAAGGAGGCCAGGGGCATCCGCACCATGGAGGATTTTGAGACGTCTGTCGATCTTACCATGGACGCCTTTATCCCCGATTATTTTATCAGCAATGAATTCCAGAAGCTGGATATTTATAAGCGCATTGCAGTGATCGAAAGCCAGCAGGATTATGACGATATGCTGGAGGAGCTTCTGGACCGGTTCGGAGAGCCGCCGAGAGCAGTGATGAATCTGTTGGCTATCGCCAGACTGAAGGCGCTGGCCCATCAGGCATATATCACGGAGATCAGGCAGATGGAGGGGCATATCCGCATTACCCTCTACGAGCGGGCGCGCATAAATCCGGAGGGCATACCGGAACTGCTGAAAAAATATTCCGGAGGATTGCGGTTTAAGGCGGAGCAGGAGGCGAAATTTCTGCTGGCGCCGGTGGGAGATATCATGGAAGCCCTTACAGGCTTCGTGAATGAGCTGCTGACGCTGGTGGAGAAGGAAACGGCCGCATAAACCGCGCACCGTAGTGTATTCGCATAAAATAAAGCGCCGAAAATTTTTATAATTTGGTAATATTAGACAATGAAATCTTAAAAATTTCAATGAAAAGAGAAAAAATTTCTATGTTTTTCCGAAATTGAAACAGGTATAGTTACATTGTAGATAAAGTGCGGACTGAATCCGCACAGAAGGGAGAATGTAGGATATGAAAAAAAGAATTTTTGCAATTGCAATGGCTGCGGTAATGAGTCTTTCCATGACATCGATCGCATTTGCTGAGGGAGATGTGGCAAATAAAGACAAACCGCTGGTATGGTTTAACCGCCAGCCGTCTAACAGCTCCACCGGAGAATTGGACATGGCGGCTTTAACCTTTAATGATAACACCTATTATGTAGGATTCGATGCAAATCAGGGCGCTGAGCTGCAGGGAGTTATGGTAAAGGATTATATCGAGGCTCATGCAGACTCCATCGACCGCAATGGCGACGGCATTATCGGCTATGTTCTGGCTATCGGCGATATCGGACACAATGATTCCATCGCACGTACCAGAGGCGTTCGTAAAGCCCTTGGAACCGGCGTTGAGGAGGACGGTGATATCAACAGCGATCCGATCGGAACAAACACTGACGGTTCCTCATCTATCGTACAGGACGGCTCCATCGATCTTGACGGAACAACCTATGTGATTCGTGAGCTGGCTTCCCAGGAGATGAAGAACTCCGCAGGCGCTACATGGGATGCGGCTACGGCAGGAAATGCCATCGGAACATGGTCCGCTTCCTTCGGCGATCAGATTGATATCGTTGTTTCCAACAATGATGGAATGGGCATGGCTATGTTTAATGCATGGTCAAAGGACAACGGGATTGCCACCTTCGGTTATGACGCAAACAGCGACGCTGTTGCAGCTATTCCTGAAGGCTACGGCGGAACCATCAGCCAGCATGCGGACGTACAGGCGTATCTGACGCTCCGTGTTCTGCGCAATGCCCTGGACGGCGTTGATATTGATACTGGTATCGGTACTGCAGATGACGTGGGCAACGTTCTGTCAGATGATGTGTATGTATACAATGAGGACGAGCGTTCCTACTACGCACTGAATGTTGCGGTTACGGCTGACAACTATGAAGATTTCACGGACGCTACCAAGATCTATGATCCGGTATCCACTCAGCTTGATGAGAGCGCGCATCCTTCCAAGAAGATATGGCTTGACATCTACAATGCGGCGGATAACTTCCTGAGCGCTACCTATCAGCCGCTGCTTCAGAACTATGATGACATTCTGAATCTTGAGGTTGAGTATATCGGCGGCGACGGACAGACAGAGTCCAACATCACCAACCGTCTTGGAAATCCGAGCCAGTATGATGCATTTGCGATCAACATGGTTAAGACGGATAACGCAGCTTCCTATACATCGCTGCTTAATCAGTAATGAATATGTGCATTGTCTCGTATATGGATAATTGCCCGGGGATATGAGAGCACACTGAGTATTAGGGAGAAGAAATTCTCCCTAATATTTTTTAGGAAACGATGAATCTATGATACAGGAGTAGAAAGTATGGCAGATAAGAAAAATGAGAATATCTTATCAATACGCGGCATGAGCAAATCATTTGGCCGGAACAGGGTTCTGGATCATATCAGCATGGATGTGAAGCCCGGTACCGTTATGGGTTTGATGGGCGAGAACGGCGCTGGTAAGTCTACGATGATGAAATGTCTTTTTGGCACCTATCAGAAAGATGAAGGAACCATTTTTCTGGATGGGAAGGAAGTCAGCTTTTCCGGGCCTAAGGATGCTCTTGAGAACGGTATTGCGATGGTGCACCAGGAGCTGAACCAGTGCCTGGAGAGAAATGTCGTTGATAATCTGTTCCTCGGCCGATATCCCGTTAATTCCATGGGTGTGGTCGATGAGGGCAGAATGAAAAAAGAGGCGTCCGAGCTGTTCCGTAAGCTTGGAATGACCGTAAATCTTACGCAGCCGATGAGGAATATGTCCGTATCCCAGCGGCAGATGTGTGAAATTGCAAAGGCGATCTCCTATAATGCAAAGGTGATCGTACTGGATGAGCCCACCTCCTCGCTGACAGTGCAGGAAGTATCGAAGCTTTTTGAAATGATGAGAATGCTGAGGTCTCAGGGGATCGCCCTGATCTATATTTCTCATAAAATGGACGAAGTTTTTGAGATCTGTGATGAAATTTCCGTACTCCGCGACGGTAATCTGGTCATGACCAAAGCGATCAGGGATACCAATATGAATGAAGTGATCTCGGCAATGGTCGGACGTTCTCTGGAAAACAGATTTCCGCCTGTGGACAATACGCCGAAGGATCCCATATTATCGATTCAGCATCTCTCCACAAAATTTGAACCCCATCTGCAGGATATCACCTTTGAGGTGCGGGAGGGAGAGATCTTCGGATTGTATGGCCTGGTCGGCGCAGGACGGACGGAGCTGCTGGAAACCATCTTCGGTATCCGTACCAGGGCGGCAGGACGTGTGTATTATAAAAATCAGCTTATGAATTTTGAAAATGCCAGGGAGGCCATGGATCATGGCTTTGCCCTGATCACTGAGGAGAGAAAGGCAAACGGGCTGTTTCTGAAGGGCGATCTGACCTTTAATACAACCATTGCGAATCTGGCAGCTTATAAATCCGGCATCGCTCTTTCCGATGCAAAGATGGTGAAGGCCACCACAAAGGAGATCAAGGTCATGCATACGAAATGCATGGGCCCCGAGGATATGATTTCCAGCCTTTCCGGCGGAAACCAGCAGAAGGTCATTTTTGGGAAATGGCTGGAATGCACCCCGAACATCTTTATGATGGACGAGCCCACCCGCGGAATCGACGTAGGCGCAAAGTATGAAATCTATGAACTGATCATCCAAATGGCAAAAAGCGGGAAAACAATCATTGTTGTATCCTCCGAAATGCCGGAAATTCTGGGGATCACAAACAGGATCGGCGTTATGTCAAACGGGCATCTTTCTGGTATCGTCAATACAAAGGAGACAGATCAGGAGGAGCTGCTAAGGCTCAGCGCAAAATATCTATAATGAGGGAGAATATAGAATATGGCGAATGAAAATAGTAAGATTCTGACGGCTGAAGAAGAGTTAAAGCTGCGTCAGCCTATTGAAGATTATGTCGGTAAAATTCAGAAAAAGATCGACAGCCTGAGAGTTGATGGTACGGACAAGGTAATCTCTCTTCAAGATAATATTGATGCGACGAAGAGGGATCGTACGCTTTCTTCCGGAGAAAAAGAAAGACGTATCGGAGAGTTCCGCAAAGAGATGGAACAGGCCAGGGCTGTGGAGGCAAAGAATAAAAGCCAGGTATCAGAACTGATCGCAGATGCGGAAAAGTACCTGGACGAGCATTTTGACAAAGAGTATTATCAGCCGGTGAAGGAGAGCTGTGAGCAGGAGAAGGCTCTGGCAAAAACAGCATATGAGGAAAAGGTCGCGAAATTAAAAACCGACTATCAGGCGGCTGCGGCAAAGATTTCCGATCATCAGGAGCGCAAGGATGAGAAATATGTACATAAAAACCGTCTGTTTGATGCGAAGATAAGTCTTGATAAGGATCTTCAGCAGATCAAGGACAGAAAGCATGCGGCTTATACATACAAATATCATCTGATCGATCTGCTCAGGATGTCCAAGTTCAGCTTTATGGAAAACCAGGCGCAGAAATGGGAGAACTATAAATATACCTTTGACCGCAGATCTTTCCTTTTGAAGAATGGTCTGTACATTGCCATTATTATTATATTTATCATGCTGTGTATCATTACACCGGTGATAAAGCATACGCCCCTTCTTACCTACAACAATGTTCTGAACATTCTGCAGCAGGCATCGCCGCGTATGTTCCTGGCTCTCGGCGTGGCAGGCCTGATCCTCCTGACCGGTACGGATCTTTCCATAGGCCGAATGATAGGTATGGGCATGACAACGGCTACCATTATCATGCATCAGGGTGTTAATACAGGCTCTGTTTTCGGACATGTTTTTGACTTTACCGGTATTCCGGTTTTGGGAAGAGTATTCCTGGCGTTGCTGGTGTGCGTCCTTCTGTGTACGTTCTTTACAACGATAGCTGGTTTTTTCACAGCAAAATTTAAGATGCATCCCTTTATTTCCACCATGGCAAACATGCTGGTTATTTTCGGCCTTGTTACCTATGCGACAAAGGGCGTATCCTTCGGCGCGATCGAGTCCACGATCCCCGGCATGATCATTCCGAAAATCAACGGATTCCCCACGATTATTCTCTGGGCTGTTGCGGCTATTGTGATCGTATGGTTTATCTGGAATAAGACAACATTTGGTAAAAATCTGTATGCAGTAGGCGGTAATCCGGAGGCGGCAGCAGTTTCCGGTATCTCCGTTTTCCGTGTTACGATAGGAGCCTTTATCATGGCAGGTATCCTGTACGGCTTTGGCTCTTGGCTGGAATGCGCGAGGATGTTCGGTTCCGGCTCGGCAGCTTATGGACAGGGCTGGGAGATGGATGCCATTGCAGCCTGCGTAGTAGGCGGCGTATCCTTTACAGGAGGTATTGGTAAGATCTCGGGCGTAGTAGTAGGCGTATTTATCTTCACTGCGCTGACCTATTCACTTACGATCCTCGGTATCGATACAAACCTTCAGTTCGTATTCTCCGGAATCATCATTCTGGTTGCGGTTACACTGGACTGCCTGAAATACGTTCAGAAAAAATAAGAAGGATATTGGGAAAGAGCCGGATTACTCTGGCTCTTTTTCTGTTGCTTTGATATAATGAACGCATAAGCAACGAACGCAGGCATGAAGCAAATGCGTGCAAGCAAGCTTGCAAAAGCATT
>CAZGTY010000026.1:0-25112 GCA_964528895.1 uncultured Blautia sp.
CCTATGACGCTTATGAAAAAGTCTCTGAAATTGATCCCTATAACATCAGACATTTAAAAAAATTTCACGGTATTATGACAAGGTATGTTGTAGAAGAATCCGGAGAGTTTCGCCGGGGTGAAGAAGGTATTTTCAACGGCGATCAATGTATCTTTATGGCGCCGCCGGCACAATTCGTGCCACAGCTTATGGAGGATCTGTTTGCCTGGATGAGAGAGGCACGGAACGATGTGCATCCGCTCATTTTAAGCAGTGTGTTTCATTATGAATTTGTATTTATCCATCCGTTTTCTGATGGCAACGGCAGAATGGCAAGATTATGGCACACTGCTATCCTGTCAAAATGGAAGCCGTTTTTTGAATATATTCCAATCGAAAGCCAGATTGAAAAATTCCAGGACAAGTACTACGAAGTGATTGTCAGCTGCCATGTTTCCGGAGAATCCACAATTTTCATCGAGTTTATGCTATCGCAGATAGATAAGATCCTGAATGAGGTTTCTGTTCAGATCAGTGAGGAAAGCGAACACCTTTCCGAATCTGTCAAAACGCTGCTCGAAGCTATGGAATACGATATTCCTTATACGAGTAAATCGCTCATGGAAAAACTGAAACTAAAATCCAGAGAAGGATTCCGCAGGAATTATCTGCAGCCCGCCATTAAATTAAACCTTATCAGGATGACGATACCTGACAAGCCTAATAGCAGAAATCAGCGATATGTGAAAATATGACAGATTGAACCGCGGAGGCCTTTATTCCCTCCGCTTCCTGTCCATCGCCTTACAAAACACCACTGCCGCGGCAGTACTCGCTGCCGTCGCCAGGATCCCCGGCCCGACGATGGCAGCCGGATTTACGCTGCCGTACTGCGCCCGGTAGGCTATAATATTCACCGGGATGAGCTGCAGGGATGAGACGTTCAATATCAAGAACGTACACATCTCATTACTGGCCACACCCCGGGGCATTGCCGGAACCGAGCCGCATTTATGCAAACGCCGCTCCTGCTCAAGCTCCGCCAGACTTTCCATGGCCTTAAGCCCCGCCGGTGTTGCCGCCCAACCAAGGCCCAGAAAATTGGACAAAAAATTCAGTGAAATATAATCAAATGCTCTGGAATGCTCCGGAAGTCCGGGGAATAAAAAACGAAGCGCCGGACGGAGTCTTTTTGCCAGCGACCGGACCAGTCCGGTCTCCTCAGCAATTTTCATGATACCGCTCCACATGGCAGTGATTCCCGCCATGGCGATACATAGGGTGACCGCCTCCTTTGAGGACTCCACCACCGCCTCCGTTACCTCCTTTAAATTTCCGGTGACAGCGCCAAAAATGATTCCAATCAGAATCATACCGCTCCATAGATAAGTCATAAAGCTCTCCGTTTTTTCACTATTATATTCATGCATAAAACAGCATATGCTTTGTCAGAATACGCAAAGCCGGAAAAACAGCCGCGGCAATTATTTTTTGTAAAGTTATGGTAAAATTTGTTAAAACATGGTAAAATCTATATCGGATTGCTTATACGACTTCTTATTTACAGCAGACAATTTGATAAAAATACGGTGATATTGGATAGGATATGAATATTTTTAATGTAATTTCTATTTTGGGCGGCCTGTCTATGTTCCTTTTTGGTATGCGTATGATGGGCGATGGATTGAAGGAAAGTTCATCCGGGACATTAAAAAAGGCCATGGAAAAGCTTACCAGCACTCCGGTAAAGGCCTTTTTTACAGGACTGGTAATGACTGCGCTGATTCAATCTTCAACGGCAACCATTGTCATTACCTCCGGACTTGTAGGAGCCGGCATCATCCCCCTTGGACAATCATTAGGCATTATTATCGGCGCAAATGTCGGTACAACGGTCACCGGACAGATCATCCGGCTTCTGGATCTGAATTCCTCCGGCGCGTCTTTTCTGCAGTTTTTGAAGCCATCCACACTTGCCCCTCTTGCAATGATCATTGGTATCGTGCTGATCATGGGGAAGCAGTTTAAGGGCTCCGATACAGCAGGCCGGATTATTATCGGCTTTGGCATTTTGTTCTCCGGACTTCTGAATATGACGGACGCCGTAAGCGGTCTGACCGAGAGCGGCATCATTGAGCAGCTCTTCACAAATCTGGGCGAAAACCCCCTCATCGGTTATCTGGCGGGCGCAGGAGTTGCCTTTGTTCTCCAAAGCTCCTCCGCAACCATCGGTATCCTCCAGGCATTTTCCACCTCCGGACAGCTGACCTTCAGTTCCATTTATGCGGTTCTGGTAGGCATTTATCTCGGAGATTGTGTGACGACGGCCATTGTCTGTAATATAGGCGCGAAGCCGGACGCAAAAAGAGTCGGCGTTGTCAACATATTGTTTAATTTAAGCGAATCCGTCGTAGTTTTAGCGGTTGTTACCATAATACATAAGCTTGGACTGCTGAACGGCATATGGAACAGTACGATCCATTCCGGCGGAATAGCAAACACAAACACGGTCTTCAATCTGGCCTGCGCGATCCTGCTGTTCCCCGCGCTGAAATTCTATAAGAAACTCAGCTTCCGGATCATAAAGGACGAGCCCGGAGATACCGGTAAATATGACGAAATGCTGGACGCTTTGAACCCCGTATTTTTCGGTACGCCCGCTCTGGCTTTTGCCCGCTGCTATGATGTTCTTCTTGTGATGTTCGGGATCGCAAGGAAAAATTTTGACCGCGCGTTTAAAATGCTTACCAAATATGACTGCGAAACTGCAGCCCGGATCATTGAAGATGAAAATTACATCGATCTCATGGCAGACAGAGTAAGCAACTATCTGATTCAGATCTCCGCGAGGATCACCTCTCCCGAGCACATGGAGATCATGAATCATTATTACTCGGGGATCACGGAATTTGAACGGCTGGGGGATCATGCCATGAATATCAGGGAAATTGCGGAATCCATGAATAAAAACCATACGGTTTTTTCCAAAACCGCCGTGTCAGAGCTGCATGTTCTCCACGAGCTGATCAACACGATCCTGAACTATACACATGACGCCTTCGAAAAAAGAGATCTGGCCGCCGCGCGTCATATCGAACCTCTGGAGGAGGTTGTGGACGACATGGTAGGCGTTCTCAAAGACAATCATCTGGAGCGGCTTCGTGTAGGTATCTGCAGCGTATATGCGGGAACAGAATTTTTAAACCTGCTCTCGGAAATAGAGCGTATCTCCGATATCTGCTCCAATGTGGGTGTGGCGACTGTGGCAAGAGTACACCCAGAAATGCGCCATCAGGTTCATGAGTATGTCTCCATGCTCCATTCCGGTCATGATGAGACCTTCAACCATGAGTATCAGGAGGCACACGATCATTATTTTGAACTTTTAAAGGAATAGAAAATTATTATAATTTTTCGCAAAAGCAGAAGACATAATAGCTTCTGCTTTTTATCATGCCCGCATAGGATATACAGAAGGCAGACAACCGGCAGGATTTCCCCATGAAAAGCATCACCTGTTTTTCCAATATGATCATTCCCCTTCTTATCTTTTATGTAGTAGGTTATGGTATTTTATCCAAACGGGACATTTACAGCGATTTTCTGGAAGGCGCCGAAGACGGTCTGAAAACAGTGGCAGGTCTTGCCCCTGCATTGATCGGACTTCTCACTGCGGTCGGCATTCTGCGCGCGTCGGGCTTTCTGGAATTTGTCGGGAACATACTGTCCGGGATCACCTCCGCTATCGGACTTCCGGCCCAGCTTGTCCCCCTGGCTCTGATCCGCATGTTTTCCTCCAGCGCTGCAGCGGGACTGCTTCTTGATATTTTTAAAAAATTCGGCGCTGATTCCTCCACAGGCCTGATGGCAGGCATTATGCTCTGCTCCACAGAAAGCGTATTTTACTGCATCAGCATCTACTATGGTTCTGCAAAAATAAAAAAGACCCGCTACACCCTTCCCGGAGCGCTCCTCGCCACCATCGCGGGCGCAGCCGCAGCTGTCTGCATTGTAAACTGCCTCATGTGACTGCAATTCATAGGCCATCCCTGCAAAAGCGATAATCTAAAATCATCACGATAACCTCTGATGGAATTACCCTGCAGGTAACTTCACAGAAGGCGGATCCCGCCCGGGACCCGCCTTCTTTACCTTATCGCTATTTAATAATTACCTTATCCAGATGCCAGATATCATCCACATACTCCTGGATGGTTCTGTCAGAGCTGAATTTGCCGCTGCATGCGGTGTTCAGCATCGCCATCCTGGCCCAGCGCTTTTCATCTCTGTATGCAGCCTCCACACGCTTCTGTGCCTCCGCATAGGAGCGGAAATCCGCCAGAATGAAGTACCGGTCCGCGCGGTCCGTATTCTTTGTGCTCAGAAGAGAATCATACAGATCCCTGAACAGCTCCGTATCATCGGAGAAGGTTCCGTTGATCAGTTCCATAAGCACCTGACGGATCTCCCAGTCCGTATTGTAGATCACATTGGGATCATAGCCGCCGTTATTCTCGTAGTTGATAACTTCCTGAGAGCTGAGGCCGAAGATAAACGCATTCTCCGCGCCGACCTCCTCAACGATCTCCACGTTTGCGCCGTCCATAGTGCCGATGGTAGGAGCGCCGTTCAGCATAAACTTCATATTGCCTGTGCCGGAAGCCTCCTTACTTGCAGTAGATATCTGCTCGGAAACATCTGCCGCGGCAAAGATCATCTCCGCATTGGATACGCGGTAGTTCTCGATAAATACTACCTTCAGTTTGCCGTCGATGGATTTATCATTATTGACCACATCACCTACGGCATTGATCAGCTTAATGATCTTCTTAGCCGTAAGATAGCCTGCTGAGGCCTTTGCTCCGAAGATAAATGTTCTTGGATAGAAATCCATCTCCGGATGCAGCCTGATCTGGTCATACAGATAAATAACATGCAGGATGTTCAAAAGCTGCCGCTTATACTCATGGAGTCTCTTAACCTGGACATCGAAGATGGAATGAGGATTAACCTCCACGCCATTGTGCTCCAGAATATATTTTGCCAGGCGCACCTTGTTCTGGTACTTGATATTCATAAATTCCTGCTGCGCTTTCTCATCGTCCGCATAAAGCGCCAGCTTCTTCAGCTGGGACAGATCGGTGATCCACTCGTCGCCGATATGATCGGTGATCCATTTTGCCAGAAGCCGGTTTCCATGAAGGAGGAAACGTCTCTGAGTAATACCATTTGTTTTGTTATTAAATTTCTCCGGCATCATCTCATAGAAATCCTTCAGAGTCTCCGTCTTCAGGATCTCCGTATGAAGTCTTGCCACGCCGTTTACGGAAAAGCCCGCAACGATCGCCAGATTTGCCATCTTGATCTGGCCGTCATAAATGATCGCCATCTGTCTGATCTTTTCATAATCACCCGGATATTTTGCCTGAACCTCCATAATGAAACGGCGGTTGATCTCCTCGATGATCTGATATACACGGGGAAGCAGTCTGGAAAACAGCTCGATGGGCCATTTTTCCAGAGCCTCGGACATGATGGTATGATTGGTATAAGCCACACACCTGGTGGTAACGGCCCAGGCCTGTTCCCATCCAAGGCCTTCCTCATCCATAAGGATACGCATCAGCTCTGCCACGGTAACAGTGGGATGCGTATCATTCATCTGGAATACCACTTTTTCATAAAGCCTGGTGATGTCGCTGTGATTCCTCTTGTATTTTGCAACAGCCGCCTGCAGACTGGCGGAAACAAAGAAATACTGCTGTTTCAGGCGGAGCTCTTTTCCCGCATAATGATTATCATTCGGATAAAGAACCTCCACAATATTGCGGGCAAGGTTTTCCTGCTCTACGGCCTTCTTATAATCGCCCTTATCAAAGGAATCCAGGCCGAAATCTACGATGGGCTCCGCGTCCCAGATACGAAGGGTATTAACGATCTTATTATTATAGCCTACGATAGGCATATCATAGGGAACCGCCTTAACTGCCTGATATCCTTCATGAACAAACTTATTCTCGCCCTTGGCCGGGTCGTACTCTACTCTTACATAACCGCCGAAATGAACCTCCTTTGCATACTCCGGACGGCGCAGCTCGAAGGGATAGCCTTCCTTTAACCAGTTATCCGGCACCTCCACCTGGAAACCGTCCCTGATCTCCTGCTTGAACATACCGTAGCGGTAACGGATACCGCATCCATACGCACAGTAGTTAAGAGTTGCCAGTGAATCCAGAAAACAAGCTGCCAGACGGCCAAGACCACCGTTCCCGAGGGCCGGATCCGGCTCCTGATCCTCGATGGCGTTCAGATCCAGGCCAAGCTCTTCCAGCGCCTCCTTCACTTCCTCATAAGCGGTCAGATTGATCAGATTATTCCCCAGCGCACGTCCCATAAGGAATTCCATGGACATATAGTAAACGATCTTCGGATCCTGCTTTTCATAGGCATTCTGTGTCTCAAGCCAGTTGTCAATGATTACATCCTTCACGGTGTAGCTGACAGCCTGGAAAATCTGCTGCTGCGTTGCCTCTTCCAGAGTTTTTCTGTAAAGGAATTTTACATTTTCTCTTACACTTTTCTTAAAAGCTTCTTTCTTAAACTGCTTATCGATCATTCTTACCCTCCTGTAATCTGGTTACGCCAAGCGTGACGTTTTCTTTGTTGATATTCCACTCTTTCACATAACCATCTGTATCTCCCAGAACAACTTTATCCGCAAGCACTTCGGACCGGATCTCGTCCTCATGATCCTTTATGATGCCGATAATCTTCTGGTTATCCTTTGCGTATACACATATTTTATCCATGACCTCGAAGCCGGCTTCCTTTCGCATGGTCTGTACCTTGCTGATAATCTCCCTGACAAAGCCCTCCTCGATCAGATCCGGCGTCAGATTCGTATCCAGCACAACCGACGTCTCCCCGTCGGATTCAGTAACAAAGCCCTCTGTCTGTGCCGTCTCGATCAGCAGATCCTCCTCTGCAAGCTCCACCGTATTTCCGTCGATATTCAGGGTCAGAACTCCCTTTGCTTTCAGCTCGCTCATAGCCCTGTTTCCATCGAGCTCTGACAGCGCCTTGCGGATACCGTTCAAAAGCCTGCCGTATTTCGGCCCCACCGTGCGAAGCTGAGGCTTGAAGCTATAGGAAATGAAGGATTCCACATCGCCCGCAAACTTTACTTCCTTAATGTTCAGCTCATCCGCTATGATGTCCGTAAAAAATTCATCCATCTCTTTTTCCGCCTTCACATACATGATCCCGATGGGCTGGCGGTTCTTGATATTCGCCGTATTTCTGGCCGCACGTCCCAGAACCACGATCTCCAGAAGCTCTTCCATGTTTGCTTCCAGATCTTTATCGATCCAGCTGTCATTAGCAACTGGGAAATCACACAGATGAACGCTCTCCGGAGCATTTTTATCAATGCTTCTTACCAGGTTCTGATAAATGTCCTCCGTCATAAAGGGAATCATGGGCGCGGCAGCCTTCGCAACCGTAACCAGCGCAGTATAAAGAGTCATATAGGCATTGATCTTATCCTGCTCCATGCCCTTCGCCCAGAACCGCTCACGGCTTCTTCTTACATACCAGTTGCTCATCTCATCCACAAATTCCAGCAGCGCTCTGGCGCTTTCGGGAATGCGGTAATTCTCCAGATTATCATCTACCGTTTTGACCAGAGTATTCAGCTTGCTTAAAAGCCATTTGTCCATAACCGGTAACTGATCATACTCCAAAGTATATTTTGTTGCGTCGAAATTGTCAATATTAGCATAAAGCACAAAAAAAGCATAGGTATTCCACAGGGTGCTCATGAATTTTCTCTGACCCTCCACAACCGCCTTGCCGTGGAAACGATTTGGAAGCCATGGGGCGCTGTTAATATAGAAATACCAGCGGATCGCATCTGCGCCGTACTGTTCAAGCGCGTCAAAGGGATCTACCGCATTTCCCTTCGTCTTGCTCATCTTCTGGCCGTTCTCGTCCTGTACATGGCCCAGAACAATGACGTTCTTATAGGGCGCCTTGTTAAAGATCAGGGTTGAGATCGCCAGAAGAGAATAGAACCATCCTCTTGTCTGATCCACAGCCTCCGAGATAAAATCCGCCGGGAACTGCTGCTCAAACAGCTCTTTATTCTCAAATGGATAATGGTGCTGCGCAAAGGGCATCGCTCCAGAATCAAACCAGCAGTCGATAACCTCCGGAACACGGTGCATCTCTTTTCCGCACTTCGGGCATCTGATCGTTACCGCGTCAATGTACGGACGGTGCAGCTCGATATCCTCCGGACAGTTGTCCGACATGGTCCTCAGCTCCTCCTTGCTTCCGACGGAATGCATATGACCGCAGTCATCGCAGACCCATACATTCAAAGGAGTCCCCCAATAACGGTTACGGCTGATGCCCCAGTCCTGCACATTTTCCAGCCAGTCGCCGAAACGGCCCTTGCCGATGCTCTCCGGAATCCAGTTGATCGTGTTGTTGTTTCGGATCAGATCCTCTTTTACTGCAGTCATCTTAATGAACCAGGATTCTCTCGCATAGTAGATCAGCGGCGTATCGCATCTCCAGCAGTGAGGATAGCTGTGTTCAAATTTCGGAGCGTCATAGAGAAGACCTCTGTCCTCCAGATTCTGAAGGATCGGCATATCTGCTTTTTTTACAAAGGTTCCCGCCCAGGGAGTTTCCTCCGTCATCTCGCCCTTTTCATTTACCAGCTGTACAAAGGCGATATCATAATTGCGCCCCACTCTGGCGTCGTCCTCACCAAATGCCGGCGCAATATGAACTACGCCGGTACCGTCCGTGAGTGTTACATAGCCGTCGCAGGTGACAAAATGTGCCTTTTTATGCTGCTTTTCGCAAATGGGCTTCACAAAATCATAGAGGGGCTCGTATTCCTTGTATTCCAGATCCTTGCCCACACAGGTTTCCAGCACCTCATAGGCAGGCCTTTCATCTGAGCCCAGCCTGCCAAGAACCGTATCCAGAAGGGCCTCGGCCATATAATACACATAGCCGTCCGCAGCTTTTACCTTTGCATAGTTTTCCTCAGGATTCACGCAGAGAGCCACGTTAGAGGGCAATGTCCACGGGGTGGTCGTCCATGCCAGGATATAAGCGTCCTCATCCTTCACCTTAAAGCGCACGATGGCAGAACGTTCCTTCACATCCTTATAGCCCTGCGCCACCTCATGGCTGGACAGAGGCGTACCGCAGCGCGGGCAGTAGGGAACCACCTTGTAGCCCTTATACAGAAGACCTTTTTCCCAGATCTGCTTCAGAGCCCACCATTCGGATTCAATAAAATCATCGTGGTATGTTACATATGGATCATCCATATCCGCCCAGAAACCAACGGTGTCGGAGAAATCCTCCCACATCCCCTTGTATTTCCAGACGCTTTCTTTACAATGCCTGATGAATGGCTCCAGACCATATTCCTCGATCTGCTCCTTGCCATTCAGACCAAGCATTCTTTCCACTTCCAGCTCCACCGGAAGTCCGTGGGTATCCCAGCCTGCCTTGCGTGGAACCATATATCCCTTCATTGTACGATATCTGGGGATCATATCCTTAATAACACGGGTCAGCACATGACCGATGTGCGGCTTTCCGTTGGCAGTGGGCGGACCGTCATAAAAAGTGTAGGTCTCGCATCCTTTTCGGTTTTCCATACTTTTTTCAAAGATATGGTTCTGCTTCCAGAATTCTCCTACTTTTTTTTCACGCTCCACGAAATTCATGTTCGTGTCTACTTTCTGGTACACAACATTTTCCTCCTGTTCCTGCAAAATCATGACACATTATGACACATGATAATAAAAAACCTCCATCCTGTAAAAGGACGAAGGCCTGTTTCCATTCGCTACCACCTGTTACATTGTACGGGCTTAAACGCCGATACACGTTCCCTTTAACGGCGGAAAACCGTCTCTTCTTACTCACGCCTGCCGCCGGACAGGCCGCCGCGCTCTTCAGAACAGAAACTCCGGAGTGATATTCCGCTGCGTTTACTGGCGCCGGCTTCCACCTTCCCCGGCTCTCTGTGGCTTTCCATCACAGCATACTGTCTCCATCACAGTTTTTACATATGGCGATTATCTGCAAAACATATAACGTTTACACGTTGATATATTATAAAGTAAGGGTTTTCCATGTGTCAAGTCTTTTTTACGACTTTCCTCCGCCCTGTCATCATTCACATCTGCGGTATGGCCGGTAACCCGCTTTTTCATATGACATCATCCACTTTTTTCCATATGACAGTAGAATTCCCCCAAAAATCATGTTACAATAGGGGTGATTTGTATAGGAACTGTCCGGTTCCTTAAGGGGAATTGCATTAAAGAAGGGTAATTTAATATGAAGAAAAAAAGAAGAAACAAGCTGCTGCGGTACATCAGCGGACTGCTTTGCATAGGGCTTTTCTTTACTCAGCCTGCGTTTATCTATGGGGAAGAAGACTATTATGACGAATACGAAGACAATTATGAGGAACCGCTGGCTACCGCCACGCCCACGCCGGACCCGCACACCCAATACTATTCACAGCCTGCCGACACCAACGCTATCGAGAACTGGCCTCAGGGCCCGCAGATCGAGGCTGAAGCCGCCGTGCTGGTGGATATGAATACGGGCGCCGTACTCTATTCCAAAAATGCCGATCAGCAAATGTATCCGGCCAGCATCACAAAGATTCTGACATTGTTCCTGGCCTGCGAAATGCTGGATCAGAACGGTTCGCTGACCATGTCGGAGAGCGCCGCGTACGGCATCGAAGCCGGAAGCTCCAGTATCTACGCAGATACGGGCGAAGTGTTTACCATGGAACAGGCTATGATGGCCATCGCCCTGGAATCCGCTAATGAAGTGTGTCTCGCCGTCGCCGAGGCAAGCTGCGGCTCCGTTAAAAAATTTGTTGAGAAAATGAATGAAACGGCCCGGAAAATCGGGTGCACCGGCACCCATTTTAACAATCCCAACGGCCTTCCCGACGAGCTCCACTACACCACCGCAAACGATATGGCAAAAATTGCCATAGCGGCATGCTCAAATAAATATTATCGGCGGTACATTACCACCGGTTATTACGAGATCCCTCCCACAAACGTTTTCCCTGAGACACGCTATCTTTTAAATCATCATAAAATGATGGCCGGTCAGTCATACGCCTATGACGGCGTGACAGGGGGAAAAACCGGCTACACACAGGCTGCGGGAAACACCCTTGTGACCTATGCCGCACGGAACGGTATGAATCTGGTGTGCGTGGTACTGAACAGTGTCAACGGGGCATTTCCGGACACCGCGGCGCTTCTGGACTATGGATTTGATAATTTCCAGCGGCTCGCCATACCTGCCCTGAGCAACCCGGTTCCTTTAAAACGCCTTGCATCGGAAAAATACCTGCTGAATAACGGAGGAAACACCTATCCTTTCTACTCCTTCCAGAAATATTTTTATGTCACTGTTCCCAACGGCGTCGACGAAAACGCTCTGACGGAACAGAAGACTCTGCTGGATAATGCGGCAGGATTCCCACGGCTTAAAAAGGAGTACTACTACGGCAGCCAGCTTGTAGGCTCCGGCATACTCTACGAGCAGGATATTCTCTCAGATCTCCTTCTCTGATTCTCTTTTTATCTGTTTTTTTTGGCGGAGCGCCTCACGCTTTTTGCGGATGGCCTCCGCCTCTTCCATATTCGCCAGTCTTATGGTTTTTACCGCATAGTATGCGTTCGCCTCCGTTTTCCGGATGCGCACCTTTCCTTTTACATATCCATGCTCCCTGCACATAGAAATACTCTCATAATTTTTTGAGTTGTTCATAAACCAGCGCAGCTTCCGTCTGGCGGCCAAATGGCACACAGGGCAGCGGGTACTGCTGACCTCCCTGTCCTTTATGACCTTTTCTCTGTTTGAAAATTCCCTCGAAACAAATTTATCATAGGTAGGATAGCAGATATGGATCTCCTCCTTTTTATTTTTGGGATTCTGATACACATCTATGGAGGAATATGCGCCCGCAGTGATCTTGTCCAGCCGTTTTAAAACCTCCGCCGTATAATAGGCGTCGGACAGCGCCCTGTGGAAATCCTTCTCCTTCCTGATCTCCAAATAGCCTATGGCGTACTCCAGAGACCGGCGTGTTTTCCGATACTCATAGCAAATACCAAACAGCTTCTGCACGTCATAGTAAGTCACGGGCCCGGGAAGCAGCTCCAGCATCCGATAATATTTCATATTTCTCTGTAGCTCCATCACATCCTGATTGCCCCATGTAAAAAAATAATAATCCGGACCGCACCACTGCAGAAATTTCCGTGCAGCCTCCGGAAACGGGAGCCCCTTTTCCAGATCCTTGTAATCCACATGGATCACCTCATGAATACTATGATGGATCCAATTATACACCTGTGGCTTGATGAGACATTGAAAGCTGTCCACCATCCTCCACTGATCATCCAGCTTTACGGCTCCGATCTCTATGATTTCGAACGGAAGCTTCTCATTTGAATCCTTTTTCCCTCCCGGGCTCTGATTCCACTCCAGGTCAAATACTATATAATTCATAGACAGTTTCCTTCACCGGTATCTATTTTTCAATCCGCCCAAGCTGAAGACGGAGCCGCGCTTCATCCACTGAAGAAGCTCCTCTTCAGCTAATCCGGCAAAGACTCCTTCTCATAGGGCAGCAATTCCGCAAGAAAATTCTTTTCCCTCAGAACCTTCTCAATTTCATCCAGAATATCCTCCCGCTCCGCCGAAATTCTGTGAAAATGATAGCCCGAAGTGACATTCAGAAGCGGCGAGGATTTTCCGGACCGAAGATTATCCATGAACGTCTGTATATCTCTCCTGTTCTTAATGTTCAGGGGAGCGGACATTTTCCCATATACGCGGTGATTTATCATTACGTCCAGCACACACCCGCCCATATCTACGATCGCCGTCAGCTCCTCCTCCGTCCGTTCATTTGTATGATGAACCTTAAACAGCCGCACTGCCTGTTCCGGTTCATTCAGCAAATATCCCCGCGCAGTGGCCACAATAGGATATCCCTCTGTCCGAAGCAAGGCAATATCCTGCACGATCACCTGCCGGCTCACGCCCGTATCCTGCCCCAGGGCTCCGCCGGATATAGGTTCTGAAGCATTCCTCAAAATAGCCAGAAGCTTTTTCCTTCTCTCCGCTCCATTTCCTGTCGTCTCCATTATACCGTTTTCCCCTTCTTCTATATATCTCGTTCTTTCCTATATTTTAAACCGCTGTCATGCTCCTGTCAAATCCTCCTTATACCCATTTCCCCATTTGATATGCCCCGATAAAAAAAGAAGTACAGGGCGGCCTGTACTTCCTTTCATCATTTATCATCTTTTACTGGATCTGCCTGAAAAAGTCGCGAATGTCCGGAATCTCTCCGCCGTCCGCCCATTCGTCAAAAATACTGTCCGGATCATCCTCAATCGCAGAATCATCTTCATCCGGGATTTCTTCTATCTCCCCATCCATAATGTCCATATCATCCTCGCCGTTTTCTTCTTCGTCCGCGTCCTCTGAGGTGTCCTCCATCAATGTGACGGTCACCACTTTTTCCTGATATCCATCGCTGCCCATAACCTGTAAGGTCACTTCCACTTTCTCGCCCGGTTCATAGTACTCCAGAAGCTCTACTAACTCTTCTTTATCATGAACCCGCTTACCATCAAATTTCGTAATAACGGAATTTTTCTTAATACCCGCCGCTTCTGCGGCGCCTCCCTCCGTCACCTCCGAAACAAAGGCGCCTTCCGGAATGCCGTACATCTCCATAGCCTCGTCGCTGACATTGCTTGCCATGATTCCGAGTACGCCATGATTGCCTTCCACCTTATCTCTGGGAACCACATTCATCAGATCCTCCAGGACATCCGCCACATCGGAAATGGCGATGGCGTATCCCATGCCTTCCACGGTCGTGGACGCAAGCTTCGCGGAATTGATACCTACTACTTCGCCCTTCATATTCAAAAGTGCGCCGCCACTGTTTCCGGGGTTGATGGCCGCATCCGTCTGGATCAGATTTACGCCGTCCTCATCATCAGCGCTATCGTACTCTCCGGAAATTACTGTATCTTCATCCATTCTGCGGTTCTTGGCGCTGACGATACCTGTAGTCACGGACTGCCCGTATCCCATTGCGTTTCCGATGGCGATCACCTGCTCGCCCACCTTCAAATCATCGGAACTTCCAATGGACGCAACGGATATTTTTCCCAATGTTTCATCATCAATATCCTTCAGAGGAACGGCTACTACCGCCAGATCCTTGTCTGAATCCGTACCTCTGATCTCCGCCTCGTAGGAGCTTCCGTCTATAAAGGAAACCGAAACCGTATTTGCGCCCTCCACCACATGATTGTTGGTGACGATCAGAAGATTATCATCATTCTTTCCGATAATGATTCCCGAGCCGCTTCCCTCTACTTCCTCCTGCTGAGGAGCATAATTTCCGCTGTTCCCAAAATAATATCCGTAGTAGTTCTGGACTTCCTGCAGGGACTTGGTGGTGATGGATACGACAAAGGGCATTGCCTCCTCCACAATATCCGATACATCCAGACTGCCCTTCGCACTGGAGGAGGTCTCCTTTTCACTCTCGGATCCATCGTCGGACTTCTCCGCCTCTGCCTTCAACAGCTCCACTCTGTCCTCTGCAGCAGCAGAAACATTTTCTGTCTGCTTCCAGCCGGTCAGTCCGCTCACTCCGTCCACAATACCAAAAATCGCTCCGCCTGTCAGCGCTGCACACAGGCCAATGGTCAGACCCTTCTTTGCAATTTTTCTCACATTGTCATTTTTCATATCCTTCATAATAAACCTCCTTACACAGAGTCTATTTTGTTCTTGTTATGGCCTCACTATAAACAACAAATGTGTTTACTTTGTGGGAAAATTGTGTTTAATTTGTTAAAATTCTTCTCTTCCGGCAAACCCTGTAATTATAAGCCCATAAGCCCTGCCGGGCAGGATACGCTTTAATTGTGCACCGCCCTTTCCAGACGGTTCAGGGCCTCTTCCAGCGTCCGGCGGGTACACGCCAGCACCATCCTCTGAAACATTTCCGATCTCTCACCGAAAATATGCCCCGCATCCAGCCACAGCCCCGCCCTGTTTATAATAAGCTCATTCAGCCCTGTCCGGTTTAAATTAAGGCCGGAGCAGTCAAGCCATGCAAAGTAGGTCCCCTCCGGCTCCACAAGCCGGATCTCCGGAAGTTTTTCCTTCAGAAACCCTCTCAGATAATCCAGATTCCCGCGAAGATAAGCCTTGCACTGCTCATGCCATTCCCCGCCGCCCTCATACGCGGCCCGGGCCGCCGCCAGACCCAGGGTATTAAGCTGCGAATATCCGCTTCTGTCCATCTCCTTCAGAAACTTCCCCTTTATTTTTTCATCCGGTATCCAGATATTTGACACCTGCAGCCCTGCAATATTAAAGCTCTTACTGGGAGACGTACAGATAATGGACCGCGCTTCAAGCTCGGGACATGCCTGCGTAAAGATCCTGTGGGGATGTCCCTCCCAGGTAAAATCGCAGTGAATCTCATCAGATACAACAAAGACGCCGTATCTGGCACAGATCTCCCCCATTCTCCGAAGCTCTTCCTCCGTCCACACCCGTCCCACCGGATTATGGGGCGAACATAAAAGAAAAAGTTCTACCTGAGATTCCCGGATCTTCGCCTCAAAATCCTCAAAATCAATCCCATACCGTCCATCAATGTACGTAAGCTCATTCTCTATAACTTTCCGGTCATTATCCCGAACAATCTCATAGAAGGGGTAATAGACAGGCGGTTGAATCAGCACGCCGGCGCCGGGCTTTGTAAGCGCCCTGACAGCCAGCGCCAGGGCAAAGACGATCCCCGGTGTTTTTACAAGCCATCCGGCCTTCGTTTCCCAGTGAAAACGCTGTTGAAACCAGGCCGCAGCCGCCTCATAATAATCTTCCTTCACCTCGCTGTAACCGAATATCCCGTGATCGACGGCCCGGTGAAGCGTCTCTAATATATACGTCGATGTGGGAAAATCCATATCCGCGACCCACAGAGGAAGCACGTCCGCAGGATATCCCCGCTCTGTGGAAAAATCGTATTTTAAACAATCAGTGCCCCGGCGGTCAACCGTCCTGTCAAAATTATAAGTCGTCATTTTATCCCCTCCATCGCCCGAGCCAGGTCGGAAATAATATCATCCGCATTTTCCAGACCCACGGATAAGCGCAGAAGCGTTTCCGTAATACCCAGATGCTCCCGCATTTCCCGGGATATGTCCGGATGTGTCTGAAGAGCCGGATAGGTGAGAAGTGATTCTGTACCTCCCAGACTTTCCGCAAAGGTGATAAGCCGGATCCCTTTCAATATCCCCAGCGCCGTTTCTTCACTGTCCACGCGGAAAGAGATCATACTTCCCGCTCCCTTTGCCTGACCGGCATTTACCTCATATCCGGGGTGCTCCCGCAGGCCGGGATAAAATACCTCCGTCACCTTTGGCTGTCCCAGCAGCCACTCCGCGATTCTCGCCGCATTCTCCTGCTGGCGGTCCATACGCACGGCAAGGGTTTTGAGCCCCCTCATTACAAGCCAGCAGTCGAAGGGAGCCAGCGCCCCGCCGGTAGTCTTTGACAAAAGCCGGACCTTCTCCGTATACCTTTCATCCCTGCAGCTGACAAAGCCCGCGATGGTATCATTATGTCCGGATAAAAATTTACTCCCGCTGTGAATTACGATATCCGCCCCCAAAAGCAGAGGATTCTGTAAATATGGGGAGAGAAAGGTATTGTCCACAATAAGAAGAAGTCCGTGCTCACGCGCCAGATCAGCACAGCCTCTGATATCCGTAATATTCATCATGGGATTACCCGGCGTTTCAATGTACAGCGCCCTGGTACGGGGCCCTATGGCATCTGCGGCGGCCTTTATATCTGCAGTATTTATATAATCTATTTTCAGACCGTTTTTTTTGCTGACCAGATTATGCAGACGGATTACTCCGCCGTATAAATCTTCCGAACAAATCACGTGGTCCCCCGGAGAAAACAGTTCAAAACAGGCGCTGATGGCGGCCATGCCGGAGGAAAACGCGATTGTTCCCGCAGCCCCTTCCAGAGAGGAGATAATCTCCTCCAGTCGCTGACGGGTAGGATTTGATTCCCTTGTATAGTCGAAACCGCTGTCATTATGACCGGGCTTTATATGACTGAAGCATGCCGTCTGATAGATCGGAAAGCCGATCGAGCGATACTCGTCCTTCAGCGTTTTATCCAGATCTCCATGAATACATCGCGTTTCAGGTCCTGTACTCATAATAATTCCTCCCGCTATGTGTTCTAACACTACTGGTGATACTATATCACAACGCTTCCGGTTCAGTCAAATAGCATGTGGATTGCTATGATATAGATTAAATCTATAGCTCTGGCCTTTTCTTTAATGTTCCTCTTTTTCTGTCCATCCTTGAAAACCTACTAAATATATGTTAATATTGGTTATAAAATTAAAGAGAGGTAATAACCCTATGAAAATTTCAACGAAAGGGCGATATGCCCTCCGTCTGCTCATTGATCTGGCTGAGCACCGCGACGAAGGATTTATCGCGCTGAAAGATATCGCAAAACGCCAGAATATATCCAAAAAATATCTCGAACAGATCGTCCCCATCTTAAACAGAGCGGACATGCTTCGCACAAACCGCGGCTCTCAGGGCGGTTATCGTCTCTCAAGAAACCCGGACAAATATACCGTAGGAGAAATTCTCAGGTTGACGGAAGGGAGTCTGTCGCCTGTAGACTGCGTGGATCAGGATCCCATCGAATGCGAATACTGTGCAGAATGCGCCACCCTTTCCATATGGAAGGGTCTTTCCCAGGTGATCAACAATTACCTTGACGGTATCACCCTGCAGGACATCCTTGATCAGCAAGGCAGTCTGGCAAATAATTACGTAATATAGTACCAAAGCCTGCTGCATACTACGAAACCGGAAGTGAGAAAATGAATAAAAAAGCCATCATTGCCATGAGCGGCGGCGTAGATTCCAGCGTCGCGGCCTTTTTGACAAAGGAAAAGGGCTATAACTGTATGGGGATCACCATGAAGCTCTTTTATAATGAAGATATCGGTATCCCGAGGGAACACTCCTGCTGTTCTCTGGATGATGTGGAGGACGCCCGAAGCGTAGCCCGCTCCATGGGAATGCCCTACTATGTATTTAATTTTTCCGAGCGATTTAAGGAGGATGTAATCGACCGCTTTATCGCCGCATACGAAAACGGAACCACACCCAACCCCTGCATCGACTGTAACCGGTATTTAAAATTTAACAAGCTGTACCATCGCGCCAGAGAGCTGGAATATGATTACGT
The DNA here is from genome assembly GCA_964528895.1 of uncultured Blautia sp. Taxonomy (GTDB): domain Bacteria; phylum Bacillota; class Clostridia; order Lachnospirales; family Lachnospiraceae; genus Blautia_A. The sequence goes on from CAZGTY010000026.1 coordinate 18,397, forward strand.
GGTCACCGGGCATTACGCCCGCATTGAGCAGGATCCCCTATCCGGAAGATATCTCCTGAAAAAAGCTCTCGATCCCGATAAGGATCAGAGCTACGTGTTATATTCCCTGACACAGGAACAGCTCGCCCATACATTATTCCCCCTGGGAAGCTATAAAAAGCAGGATGTTCGGAAAATCGCGGAGATCCACGGATTTATCAATGCAAAAAAACATGACAGTCAGGATATCTGCTTTGTCCAGAGCGGAAGCTACGGGGATTTCATAGAGCATACTACCGCAAAAGTCTATCCCGAGGGAAACTTCATTGACAAAGAAGGCCATGTACTTGGAACACACAGAGGCATCATCCGCTATACGGTGGGACAGCGCAGGGGGCTTGGGCTGTCTTTTCCGGAACCCATGTACGTATGCTCCGTAAATCCCTCCGATAACACGGTCACTCTGGGAAAACACCGGGAGCTGTTCTCCCGTTCGCTGACAGCAAGGGACATTAATCTCATCTCCTGTACCTCCATAGAAAAGCCTCTGCGCCTGAAAGCAAAGATCCGCTACCGTCAGGAGGAGCAATGGGCTACTGTCTCCCAGCCGGAGCCGGACCGGCTTAAGATTCTCTTTGACCAGCCTCAGCGGGCTATAACAAAGGGACAGGCCGTCGTTCTCTATGACGGCGATGTGGTCGTAGGAGGAGGAACGATCCTGTCCTGCGACGGATAAAGCCTTCCATTCAGATACGGTCAGCCTTTTATTCATATTCAAATGTATGCAGAAAGCTTTTTGCCCTGTCCGTCTTCGGATTTTCAAAAAATCCCCCCGGATCGGCGCTTTCCTCCACGATCTCTCCCTGATCCAGAAAAATAACCCTGTCGGAGATAGCCTTTGCAAAGGCCATTTCATGTGTCACGATCAGCATGGTGCTGCCTGAACGGGCCAGATTCAGCACCACCTCCAGTACCTCCCTGACCATCTCCGGATCCAGAGCAGCCGTGATCTCATCCAAAAGCAGTATTTCCGGATGCATACACAGTGCCCGCACGATCGCCACCCGCTGTTTCTGACCTCCGGAGAGCTGTCTGGGATAGTCATTCTTCCGATCCGCAAGCCCTACGCGTCCGAGGAGCTCCAAAGCTTCCTGCTCCACCTCCGGGCGCTTCCGCTTTTGCACCTTCATGGGCGCCAGCAGAATATTTTCCAGTATTGTTTTATGGGGAAAAAGATCATAGCTTTGGAATACCATTCCGATCTTCTGACGCATCTGTGAAATATTTTTCGAATTTTTTTCCACCGGAATCCCATCCAGCAGAATCTGCCCTCCCTGAATCGGCTCCAACGCATTGATACACCGCAAAAGGGTACTTTTTCCACATCCGGAGGGCCCGATGATCACAATGACCTCGCCCTTTTTTACCGTCAGATTAAAGTCCTTCAGCACCACATTCTCCCCAAAGGTTTTATGCAAATGTTCGATCTTAAGTAATTCTTTTTCCATTCCTATATCCACCTTTTCTCCAAATATCCCGCCAGTTTGCTCACTGGCCAGCAGATCAGAAAATACATCAGAAGCACCACCGCAAAAACTCCAAAGGCGGCATTGGGCGATGTCCTGCGGTTCGCCTCGATTATCTGCTGCGCAACCTTCAAAACCTCCACTATGCCGATCATCATAACAAGACTGGTGGTTTTGATCATGCGTGTGATCAGATTTATGGAAAGGGGAATCAGACGGCGAATGGTCTGGGGCAATATCACGTACAGATAGACCAGCGGCATATCCATGCCAAGAGCCTGGGCGCTCTCATACTGGATCCCCGGGATGCTCACCAGCGCACCCCGCACCAGATCTCCCATCTCAGCCGTCCCCCAGAAGCTGAACACCAGGATCGCCGAACTCTCCGGGGATAAATTCCAGCCAAATACCCTCGTTGTTCCAAAATATACGATAAACAGCAGCACCATCTGAGGCATGATCCGCACGATCTCCAGATATATCCGGAATACCCATTTGATGATCCGGCTTTTGGAGGTCATCAACACACCGGCAAAAAGGCCCAGCACAATACTGATCGCGGCGGATATCAGACTGATCCGTACCGCTATCCAGAGACCGGAAAGCAGCCGGAGAAAATTAATTCCCTTAAATAATACCTCAATCCCCAAACTCTGCACGCCGCACCCTCCTTTCCACCACGCCGCCGAGCATGGAAACCGGAAGCAGCATGATCAGATAAAAGATTACCAGAAGCGTCAGACATTCGATAGTCTTCGCGTACATTCCGATCAGATCCTTTGCCGTAAACATCAGATCCATAAGACTGATCGTGGAAAACACGCTGGTTTCCTTTAATAAAAAGATCATATTCGCCAAAAGCCCGGGCACGCTGATGGATACGGCCTGCGGCAGTATAATATACCACAATGTCTGTATCCGGTTCATTCCCAGACTCTCCGCGCTCTCCGACTGAATAACCGCAATACTTTCGAACCCGCTTCGAAAGGTCTCCGCCATATACGCCCCTCCCAAAAGGCCGAGCCCCAGGCTTCCGCAGACTTCCGCAGAAATCTTCAGCCCGACCCTGGGAAGCGCATAATACATAAAAAACAGCTGCACAAGTAAGGGCGTATTTCGAAACAGTTCAATATAAAATCTTACGATCCCTTTTAACACCGGAATCCGCAGATGCACGACGGCCGCGCAGACCGCGCCGATCAAAAAAGCGATCAGTACGCCGGTCCATCCGATCTTCAGCGTCAACAAAAGCGCGTCCTTATATAACGGCAGATAATTTAACATTACATCCAGATCCATATTTCGCCCCCGCTATAGCTGTTTTCTGTGATCAAATTTTCTGGCAAGAAGCATACCCGTTCCCTGAAGAAGCTGAACCAGAGCCACAATAAAAATCAGAGTTACCAGCATAACTCCTGTCTCATACCGGTAATACCCATACCGGATGGCAATATCGCCAAGGCCTCCTCCGCCTACGACTCCTGCCATTGCCGAATATCCAAGGACTGTTCCCAGTACTATGGTGGCTCCCACCAGAAGTGAGGTCCTTGCCTCGCCAATCAAAACCTTCCATATGATCGTCCTGTTTTTTGCTCCCATGCTGATAGCCGCCTCTATAACGCCGGGATTCACCTCTTTTAAAGAGGACTCTACCATCCGGCCGATCAGCGGCGCTGCCGCAAGAGTCAGAGGAACGATCGTAGCCGTCGCGCCATAGCTTCTTCCCACAATGGCCTTTGTAAGAGGAATAATCAGAATAAGCAGGATCAAAAAGGGAATACTTCTCATAATATTTATGATCACATCCAGAATCCTGTAAATGATCTTATTTGGGGAAAGTCCGTCCTGCCCGGTGACCGTAAGGGCAATCCCCAGCGGAAGCCCGAGCACATACCCGAAAAAGGTAGAAAAGATCGTCATATAAAGCGTATCACGAATTCCTTCCAGCAGCATCCATACCATCGCTTCATCCCACATCCTCTTCTCCCTCCTTTTCACTTTGTTCGATCAGCAGAAGCCTTCTTGCCGCCGCGGTTTTCGGATGCTCAAAAACCTCTGAAACGCTTCCCTGTTCCTTTAATATCCCTTTATCCAGAACTGCCACCCGGTTACAGATCTCCTGAATCACCTTCATCTCATGCGTGATCACCACAATGGTGATTCCCATCGTCTCATTGATGGATTTCAGAAGCCCCAGTATGGTCCTGGTGGTCTGGGGATCCAGCGCGCTGGTCGCTTCATCGCACAAAAGGATATCCGGCTCATTTGCCAGCACCCTGGCGATAGCCACACGCTGCTGCTGTCCCCCGGAAAGCTGAGACGGATAGGCTTTCGCCTTGTCATCCAGCCCCACCTGCTTTAAAAGGCTCCACGCCTTTTCCCTTCGCTGCTTCAGGGGAATTCTCCGTATCTCAAGAGGAAAACAGACATTATCGAGCACAGTCCTCTGTTCCAGCAGATTAAAATGCTGGAAGATCATTCCGATCTTCTGCCTCCGGAGCCTTAATTGCTCTCTGCTCAGTCCTAAAAGACTTTCGCCGTTGATCAAAACATCTCCGGAAGAAGGGTGTTCCAGCAAATTCAAACATCGGATCAGAGTGCTCTTACCGGCTCCCGAAAGTCCGATCACGCCAAAAATATCATTTTGATAAATGGACAGCGAAATATTTTTAAGAGCTTCTACCGAACCATTTTTTGCAATATAATTCTTCGATAAATCCTTTATCTCAATATGGGGTACGCCCATTTTTTTCTCCCCCTGCTCTTATCAGAATGTGAAAAATATGCGGGCAGTGATATCCGTGATCCCACTGCCCGCACTTTGAAACTTAATCATAATTGTACGGTACTGAACAATTACATTTAATCTTCAAACGGAACAACTGCTCCATCATAGGTGTCGTTTATATAGTTCTTAATTTCATCGGATTTCAGAACCTTTACCAGCTCCTGGATACCTTCATTCTCCTCATTTCCTTCCTTTACTGCCACGATGTTCACATATGTCTGCGCCGCCTCAGAATCGCTGGTTTCATAAGCCACCGCATCCTGGCCTACGGAGTATCCCGCTTCCAGCGCATAGTTTCCGTTCAGGACAACAAAGGCTACTTCATCCGCTACTCTGGATACCTGTGCGGCTTCCAGCTCCTGAATCTCTACGTTTTTCGGATTGTCAACAATATCCTTTACGGTGGCGGTCAGGCCCGCGTCTTCCTTTAAGGTGATCACGCCATTATCCTGAAGCAGAAGCAGAGCCCGGGCCTCGTTGGTCGTATCATTCGGCACAGCGATCACATCGCCGTCCTCCAGCTCGGAAAGATCGGATTTTGTTCCCGCATAAATACCAAAGGGCTCATAATGGATTTTGCCTACGGATACGAGGTTTGTTCCATTCTCCTCATTAAAATTCTCAAGATACGGTATGTGCTGGAAATAGTTTGCATCGATTTCACCGCTGTCCACTACCAGATTCGGCTGTACATAATCCTCGAATTCAACGACCTCCAGGGTCCAACCCTCCGCTGCGAGGATTTTTGCTGCCTCAGCGAGGATCTCTGCGTGAGGAGTGGGAGAGGCCGCAACGGTAATCGTTCCTTTTTCTTCTGCCTCCGGATCAGCTTCCGCTTCTTCGGAAACTGCTCCTCCTTCTACCACCAGCGTATCCTCGTAATCAGCTCCGTAGGTATCCAGAAGAGTGGCCTCGTAATCCTCATGGAAGAAGCTTTCCTCTCCCAGCGCCTCAATCTCTTCATTCAGCCAGTTTAACAGGCTCTCATTTCCCTTGGTCACAGCCGGAGCAATGGTGTCCGCGCTGCCGAGAGAGGGAATACCCACCACATAGCCTTCATTCTCAATGGCAAAAGCGATCACTTCCGTATTGTCGTTCGCCCAGGCCACGCCGTTTCCGTTCTCGAACGCCGTCTTCGCCTCCGCGTAGGCATCGTATTTCTGAAGCTTGATCTCCGGATTATTCTTTTCCAGATAGGTTTCGGCCGTAGTGCCGGAAATAACGATGACCTCATCATCCTCGCCGATCTCGTCGAGACTTGTGATCACCGCGTCCTCAGGAGAAACAACGCCTAAAGCCACATTCATATATGGAAGTGCAAAATCAACCTCCTGCGCCCTCTCCTCCGTCACCGTAAAGTTGGCAAGAATAATATCAACCTTACCGCTCTGAAGATATTCGATGCGGTTTGCCGCTTCTGTGGAAACATAGTTGATCTCTACGCCCAGATCCTCACCGATCCGGTTGGCGAAATAAACATCATAGCCCTGGTATTCTCCGTTTTCATCCACATAACCGAACGGACTTTTATCGGAAAATACGCCGATATTAACGGTTCCGCTTTCTATGATCTCGTCCACGGTCCTGAAATTCCCATCAGCGGAGCTGTCCGCTGTTACGATCTGCTGTGATCCTGCAAATAATGCTCCTGCAAGCGATAAGCTCAGAAGCCCTGCTCCTGCCTTTTTTAATAAATGACGAAACTGATTTTTCATAATCTCTCCATCCTCTCTTCTTTATTATTGATATGTTTTCTTTTCATTTTTTTGAATAGAATCTGAGCGCTTCTTAATTTTATTCTTCAACACAGGATATTTTCATCCTGGAAAAACAGCTTTTTATTGTATATGGCCAGGAAGCTCTGACGCTCTGTACAACAAAAAAACCGGGCAGCTAAGCTCCCGGGCAAATGGCTATAAATACGTTTATAAAACGTTAACAGGTGCAGCCGAATTAAAAACGTCAAAACACCTGGCCATAGAATATGCCCGGGAGAACAACATTCGGCAACAACACATGAAATCGTACTGACGTTCAATAATGATACTCTTCATTCTATTCGACTCCTTTCTTCACCTGCTCAAATTCGATAATCAGGATTATATGCCTATATTCCTACTTTGTCAATAGGTTTAATAAGTTTTTGTTCAATTTGTACAATTTGTATGGTTTTTCGTAATTATCCCATTTCTTACTGTCAATTCTGTCCACATCCTTCTACGTCGGAGGCCGCAGAATAAGCCGGTTCCAAGTGTATACCCGGGCAGTGTCTCAGGAACTTGCCGCAGCTACGCAGGAGGTGACAGAGGGAGAAACCTTTGACGGTGTGATTACCATGCCGCAAGCCGCAGAAAACGTCACCTCACAGAGACTGGTAGCCGTAGTGGCCGCCCGTGTAGCTGATGCGGATGAATCGACGGCTT
>CAZGTY010000026.1:25212-29443 GCA_964528895.1 uncultured Blautia sp.
AGACTGGTAGCCGTAGTGGCCGCCCGTGTAGCTGATGCGGATGAATCGACGGCTTTAATATAGATGATAAATCTCATTATATTTTTTCTTTGCTTCGTGAAATTTTCCGGATTGCCGGAAACCATAAATTTCGTTCACACTATAAGGAAGCATCGGTAATTTTTCTCTTGTTGCAAGGACAAAATAATTGTCCGACTGCTGCACAAGCTCTGCAAATCTTTTTGAAGTAAGAAATCGATTACCCTCATCAATAAATATAATACTATTTGAAGTTTCCTCTATCTGCCTTTCCCAGTCCTCATTATCTATCGTTTTACATTCACAATCACAGGAAAGAAATACACCACTATCAGTACCATATCTTCTGTATTCATGAATAAAATCAATCAATACCGTTTTTCCGGATCCGCTGTTACCTGTGAGGATAGTGATATTTCTCTTTATGATAATGATAAAATCATATTTCACTTTTTTGGATTCTACAATGATTCTATGCGAGCCTTTCATAATCTGCTACTCCTCTTTCATTTCATTTAAAAGGGCGGATGCGGCTCATATATGTTTCTCGCTTAATCATAATGATCAGTTTCCTTTCTGATATTGCCAACATGATATCACTAATATAACTAATCTACAATGCGTTTTTCTATTTTTATAAGATACGTCTGATAAAAATTAACTTTGTGCGCAAATTAATAGATATAAAAAACAAAATAAGCTCATGTTTTAAAAGCAGACTGCTTGTAACGACACTGCCGGATAAACTTAAAACCCTCAATTAATACTATGTGTCTGCAAGCCCATTCCCAGAGTATGCCCATAAAAATGGGGCCTTAATTTTTATATCGCAATATTTAACGCCGAAACCCCATTTTTTTCATGCAGACCCAATAGTTTTTGTCACTGATATATTTTGCGGCTCTTATTTTCGCGTCCAGGTCATCGCGCCCGGACAGCCAGTCGGATCGAACGGCTCCCAGGCGAAGGCAGCGCTGTGCTTCCGCAATAACGCTGCTCCCGGCGCCAGCCCGCCGCAAATCCGCCAACAATGCTTCCGACGCACTGTCATAAGGCGGATTGAAAAAATCCCGTAAATCCGGGGAATACTTCAAATCGAATATCCTGCTTTCTCCTGTGTCTGGCAGAAAGCAGGCATCCTCTGTGGTTTCCGTCAAATGCAGATAATACAGGGAGGCGCAAGCTTTCCCTTCTGCTTTTCGCAGAATACGCCCAAGACGCTGAATTCGCTGCCGCTGCACGGAGGTTCCGGAAAGAATAATGCCAATCGATGCATCGGGCACATCAAGGCCTTCATCAATCGCCTTGCATGCTATCAGGATCCGGATATTTTCATCGCGAAAACAGTTCAGTGTATGCCGGTTTGCGGTCTCTCCCATCCGGGAATGATATCTGCCGACCTTACCCGGATACCGTACCTGCAATAGCTGATACAGCTCCTCCGCCTGGCAGATACGTTCGCTGAAAATAATAATTTTCTCCGCCGGGGGCAATCGCGTCAACAGTTCACACACGCAGGAAATACGGGCGGACGCCAGACACACAAGGCTTTTCCTCCTGAAAGAAAGCTTTATGTACATGGACGCTGTATTGGCTGTCCTGCGGTTTTTGTCTCCTGTAAGCGTTTTCAGAAAATTGTAGCGTTCCTTTACCGCCATATCCCTCAGAATGGGATACCTCCGTAGCAGATTGCGGTACAGATAATTCATCCGATCTGTGATCTCCTGATACGCTTCTTCTTCATCGGGCAGAAATGACAAACCAATGTGATAAATATCGTATCGGCAGATAGTATTCATGGAAGCAGCCTGTTTCATTCCGTAATTATAGATTCTGCGTCCGAGAACCGAAGCAAGATAATTCTCCGACTGCCCGGAGGGCAGGGTGGCAGACAGCCCCAATGAAAAAAAGCGCTCCTTATATGGCGTTATATATGGGAGAAATTCAAAAATAAGCCGGTTCTGTTCGCTTTCGTAGCGATGACATTCATCAGCGATCAGCAGAACGGCAGCTCCGCTTTTCAGATCTGTTAAAATCTGCTTTGCCAGTTCGTAGCGTGCAGAATTAATTACGTAAATCATATACCGGCAGCCGGTATGAGCTTTGAAGCCTGCCCCGCGCAGTCCGATTTCCCTTTCGAAGGCGGCGGATTCTGCCTTGCCGGTATCCGTAAAGTATTCCTTCAAAGCATGATGCCACTGGCGCATCAGTGCTCCGGTAGGAACTACAATTTTTACGAGCAGTTCCTGCGGCAGCATTTTTTCCAGACGCTCTGCCGCTGTCAGGGCAAGCAGTGTCTTACCGGAACCGGTAATTGCCTGCACTATCCCTCTGCCGTTATTGGCAAACCATTTTTCCAGACAATCCTCCTGCCATGGATAAAGGGGTTTTTTCATTTTCCGTATGCTCCTTTCTGCCGCCTGCACGGAACTGATGAACTGATAAGAACCCGCTATCATTTTAACATAATTTTAACATAATTCAGCCATTTTTAAAAACAATCTATTGAAATATAGGAGGCTTTCAGATATACTTTTTTACAAAGCAACGAAAAATAAAATCAGCAAAGGATAAAAAAATGAATTACGAAGAATTTTACGCAGCGCTGCTGCCACAAGAAAAGGTTATGAAAGAACGCCTGGCACTGCTGCAGAAGCTTTTTAAGTCTGTGGGAAAAGAAACAGAAAATGGCGACGTAAAAAGCCTCACGCGTGATTTGGGCGCTATGGCAGAAGCAGCGGAATCCCTTTCTGCTCTCCTGCTGGAAATGGACGGCACTGTTTCCGGCTTTGATACCAGAGGGTATTTTGAGAGCGGCGAATTTGCAGACCAGATGCTGGCAAGCTGTGAAGAAAAAGGCGTGGATGTGCGCGGCGAATTTCCGGTTTATGAAATGTTTCCTTACCGCGTGAAGGTGGACGCGGAAAACCAGGATATTTATCTGGACCGCAAAAAAGTACAGTGTATGCGCCCGAAAAGCTTTGTTGACATCGTAAAGGCCGGACAGGAAAAGCTGAATAAGGCGTCCTTTAATGCGCTCACATTTGTCAGCGAGCTTTCGGACGCTTACGATCTGGCGGTGCTGAAACTGAATAAACGCCCGGAATCCGATATTTATCTGACGAGCCTGTATAAATTTCTGGCGCCGATGAGCCGCTTCCGAAAGGACTACGATCAGCAGAGCTTTGCATTTGACCTGGCAAGATTGTATATGTCCGGAATTGAAGAGACGAAAAATGGAAAAAGATTCCAGTTCGGGCCGAGCCGGAATCAGAACAAGGCAATCCGTATCCTGGATGGGGACGGGCAGGAACAGTATCTTGCGACCATTCGTTTCTATAAATAAGGAGCAGATAATGAACGAAGAGTACAGAGGAGTCGGAATTGATTTTCTTACGGATTTCTGGAATGAAAAATATTTCCGGGAATACATCCGGGACGGCGGCAGTAAGATCAAATTTGTGACGGGGCGGCAGGGAAGCGGAAAAACCTACTTCCTTCAGCTGGCGGCAAAGCTTGCCCGTCAGGAAAACTATAAAACAGTACGTTTTTCCGCCCGCGACATCTGGCTACATGACTTTCGGGAAATTTACATAGAAATCTTCCGGCAATGCGATATTCTGGATTGCCTGGATGCAGTCAGCAAGCATCTCATCCGCGAGATGGGTTTTGATGTGCAGGAAATACCGGAAGGTGTAAAATTTATTGACTACTTATCCCAAAATGGAATGGGCGACGCGCTCACAAAGAGGGAAATACGCACACAGCTAAAACAGATCTTCCTTGATAATCCAATGCTGGACAATAATTTTGCACTGGCATGCAGCATGCTCACCGGAAGCATCCTTGGATATCCCATTTTGGAGGAACAGAACCGCGAGCTGCTTCTGGCCTGGCTGGAGGGAGACCGGACGATCAAACTCTCCCAACTACGGGCGCTGGACTTTTATCCGAGCCGCATTACCAGGTACAATGCCAGACATATGCTGCGCTCCCTGGCGGCAGTGATACATATGGGCGGCTATTCCGGACTTTTTATTGCTATCGACGATCTGGAGATTCTGATCAGCCGTTCCAGCCTTGAGCCAATTCATTATACGAAGATGAAGCGCGAGGATACCTATGAGAGTATCCGGCAGCTCATTGATGATATCGACAGCATGAAAAATATCATGTTTGTGTATGCTTTCGACAGAAAACTGATAGATGACGA
>CAZGTY010000027.1:0-29281 GCA_964528895.1 uncultured Blautia sp.
GTCAATTCTTCTCACTATACCCGTAGCTTTCATATTATTATTCCTCCTGTAGTTTTTCCTGTTCTGCAAATCACCTGTTCAATCCTCGCGAAGCGTATATCAGATGCAAGATTGAAATCCCATCGATACAAATCTGTTATCCACCGCCTGTAGAAGCGCGAGTCATTCCTCTTCTGATATATATTCTTACTGTGGATATTAGTATGTGGAAAAAGCGGAGAATTATGCATGAGCCGCTTCGCCGTAAGTTTTCTTTTTTTTAAAAAACCCCTTGCATTTCTGTATATTTGTGATATAGTAGCAATATACTTTATATGTAGTTTTAAAAACTACTTGTCAAGGTTTCATATGACATATTTGTCCAGGAGGCGATTTAAATGAAATTAAAAGATCCCGGAAGCGCTATCACCCATGGAATTGCCATGCTGCTGGCCGTGGCAGGCGCTTCCCCATTACTTCATAAGGCTGCCCGCAGCGAAGATGCACTTCATGTGGTCGCCTTGAGCATATTCATCCTTACGATGATCCTTCTCTATGCCGCCAGCACCATTTACCATTCAGTGGATTCTACGGAGAAGGTAAACCGCAGGCTGCGGAAATTAGACCACATGATGATCTTTATTATGATTGCCGGAAGCTACACCCCCGTATGCCTGATCACCCTTCATGGAAAAACCGGCTACATTCTGTGCGCTCTGGTATGGGCCATTGCCCTCTTGGGCATCATTTTGAAGGGCGTATGGATCACCTGTCCGAAATGGGTATCTTCCGTGATTTACATTGCCATGGGATGGCTGTGTGTTCTGGCCTTTGTCCCCATTTTCCGTTCCCTGCCGAGAGCCGGATTTGGCTGGCTTTTAGCAGGCGGCATCATTTATACCATCGGCGGCGTGATCTACGGACTGAAGCTTCCCTTATTTGATTCAAAGCATAAAAATTTCGGTTCTCACGAGATCTTCCATATTTTTGTCATGCTTGGAAGCGCCTGCCATTTTATCGTAATGTATTTCTTCATATAAGAAACGTGCGCACCTATATAAAAAGAAGCCGGGCTCTATTCTCCCAGCTTCTTTTTTACAAAATAATTCAATATGCCTCCGCCCACAATGATCACCAACGCGATCAGCGCCACCCTCTTTGCCGCCTCCTGCGGAAGCGCGCTCCTGGAATCAATGGTGTCCGAATGAAAAGTCAGAGTATAAGCCACCTCGTGCGGCGTACCCATAGCCGTCGTATCGCCGATCACGTCCACTGTCTTATCCATGGCTGTAATGGGAACCGTAAAACAGGAATTCGCCTCATCCTCAGCCTCATTGAGATATGTCGTTTCTCCTACGATCATATAATCATAATTGGAGCTGCTCCACACAAGCCTTGCGTATGCCCGCGCGTCCTCCACGATCAGAAGAGCCGGGGAGGAAATGTTCGCCTTTCCGCTTCCTCCGGTCAGATCCACCTCAATCGAATATTCACCATCCTCCAGGTCTATTTCAATCGCATCCCCGGCCCCGCTCGCCCGCACAGGAGAAAATAAAATCCCCAATGCGGTGATCAATGCCAGCATACCGGCCCTTTTCTTCTTTAACATAATATCCCCCGCTACAGATTTTTCTTTTTGTAGATGAAACCCATGGCAATTCCTCCCAGCGCCAGCAGATATGCCATCATGATCAGAATTCCATGCCAGTCAAAGCGCCCTTCCTGGGCGATCGACCGGATCATTGCGCTTGCCTGGGAAAGCGGCAGCGCCGCCACGGCCTCCCTCAGCCCATGAGGCATTTTTTCAAGAGAAAAAAATGTATTGCACATGTAGGACATGGGCATAATGATATAATTGGAAAATCTTGGCACATCCGCATGATTTTTTGCCACAAAGGACACTACCACGCCAACTGCGGCAAAAACCGCTCCGTTTAACATCATGATCAAAAAAGACCATCCGTTAAAGGTAAGCTCCGAAGCGATCGGCAGCGTGAGAACAAGGATCACGCCGCCCGCATACATACCTCTCAGGCTTCCGGCCAGTATCTGCCCCACAATAAACTGCCACAGCGGCGTAGGGGAAACCATGACCTGATCAAAAGCTCTCTCATACAGCCTTTGCACATTAAGGTTCTGCGCGATGGCATTAAAGCTTCCGTTCATTGTGGTAAGGGCCACAACGCCGGGAATCAGAAAATTCAGATAGGGCTCACCGTGGGACATGGTCTGTATGCCAAGTCCGAATACTACCAGATACATCAGCGGAGCGATCATGGCGGCAAGCGTTATCTTGTAGAAATCCCTCCGGAATTCTACCCATTTTTCCCATAAAACTGCGATTATTCCCATAATTTATTTTCTTCCGATCCTTGTGATAAACACATCCTCCAATGTGGTGTCCCGAAGAGTCGCTTTATCCGAAAGGCCTGCCAGATACTGCATGGCCAGCTCCCTGGACGCGAAGTATCTGCTGGACACGTTCTCCGCCTCAACCCGATCCACCGCATAAGCTCCAAGCCCTTCGATATAGCCTGCCGGAGTATTGATCTCCATAAACCTTCCCTTATCCATAAGGGCAACTCTTCCACAGAGGGCCTGAGCCTCCTCCATATAATGGGTGGTGAGTAAAATCGTGAGCTCCCGGTTATTCAGAAGCCGCAGCATATTCCACATCTGTCTGCGGGAAAGAGCATCCATGCCGGCAGTGGGCTCGTCCAGCAATATGATCTCAGGCTCTGTAAGAAGCGCCCTGCACACCATAAGCTTCCGCTTCATTCCGCCGGAAAGCTTTCGTATGGAACGTCTGCGAAACTCGATCAGACCCGCGAATTCCAGCAGCTCTTCCGTTTTCTGCTTTATCTTTTTTAAAGGCATGTGATACAAAAGGCCCTGATATTCCATGACCTCCAGCATATTCATATCCTGGCGCATGGAATATTCCTGAGTCACCACAGATATCTTGCGTTTCAGGTCAGGCCTGCTGCGGTTTAGCTCCTCGCCGTCTATAAAAACCCTGCCCTTCGTAGGCAAAAGCAGCGTGGAAAGCATACTGATCGTAGTTGTCTTTCCTGCTCCGTTCGGACCTAAAAGGCCAAAAAATTCCCCTGTTTCTATTTTCAGCTCAATATTATCCACCGCTGTGAAATCACCGAATTTTTTTGTGAGATTTATAAGCTCGATCATAATGCCTCCGGTTTACTTTTCCTTTACGATCGCAAGAGAATAATAGCTTCCCGCATCCGGCATTTCCTCCGCAGAACGGTAGATCCTCTCATCCCTCATGCCGCAGTTTTCGATCATCAACGCACTGCAGCCATTTTCCTTAAGGAGCTGCTTCACCTCCGACAGCTTACTTCCCGCCTTCATGAGAACCTTGGTCCCGGACAGCCTGAGAGAATCCTCGATCTGATAAGAAGCCGGAACTACATGAAGGGGCTCGTCCCTGTCCACCAGACTGTCACCGAATTTTGCCGAAACAGCACAAAAAGACGGAATACCGTTGATGATTTCCGCCTCATAACCATCTGCTACCACATTTCTCTGAATATAAATATATGTAGAATAAATGGTGGGATCCCCGAGCGTCAAAAGCCCCACGTCCCTGTCCTCGTCCAGCAGCCCTTCAATGGCCTTTGCGCTCAGCGCATAGCCTTCCTTCAGTACATTTACGTCCTTTGTCATAGGTGTTGCTACCAAAAGCTTCTCCTTCTCTTCAATCTCAGGATACGCCCCACGTGCGATCTTATAAGCCACGCTCTCCGCCGGGTTCTTTCCGGGAACCGCGATCACGTCGCATTCTTTCATCAGTCTCAGCGCTTTCAGAGTAATAAGCTCCGGATCCCCCGGCCCGACGCCAATGCCATATAATTTGCCTGCCATTCTATTAATCTCCTCTTTCTCCGGCAGGTTTCCGCGAAGCGCAGAAACCTGTCCGATAGTTTAAAGCACATTATATCACACTTGTCCGCCCCTCTCAAGAACAACCTGGGAGTTTCTGTCATGGAATCCGCTCCTCCCAATGTATCCTGTAAAATCATCAGGCCGCTGTATACACCCATCTATGTACGGGACGGCGGACATCTGGAAATGACGGCCGTCCTTTTTTCTATAAAAAGCAGCCGGACGAAACAGGTACATTGAAAAGACGGGGAAATTCCCGTGAAATTCCCCACATAGAAAAGCAGGTAGGAGAAATACCGGCTGCGGATTTTCTTCTCCACCTGCTTTTATTATACGCATTTCTTTTATTTTTGTGAAAAAAGGCCCCGCATCCGGGGCGCCGCCCTCTCTTACGGCAGATACGCTATCGGATCGATGGGTTCCCCGTCTTTTTTCATGGCAAAATAAAGATTACTGCCTTCCACGCAGTAGTATTTGGTGGGGCTGCTGACATATCCGATAAGCTGCCCTGCCTCCACTGTGTCGCCTGCTGCCACGCCCAGATCCATTAATTGGCCGTAAATCGCCTGATAACCGTTTCCAAGATCCATGGTGACCGTGGTTCCCGTCCGGGCGTCCTGTGAAACGGAGATCACCGTACCCTTTACGGCAGCCAGCACCTCTGCGCCCTCCGCTGCCTCCACCGCAATGGCCGAGCTCAGCTTATACTGATCCAGAGTGGGAAAATATACGGTCTGCTCCATGCTGTAATCCTGCAGGATATTTCCGTTTAAAGGCCATTGCATCAGAGTATCCTCAGAAAAATCAAGCTCCGGCGCCGCAATCACACCGGAAGATGTATTGGCCGCGATCTCCGTTTCGTCCCCCGTCATAGCTCCGTCCACATCCACGCCGGCTTCTATCTCCCCTGCCTCCAGAAGGGAATTTTCCGAGATCAGATCATCCGCTCCATCATCTAATACAGAATCCGTCAGGTCCGCTGCCGCAAGCTCCACAGTATCTTCTGCGGAAGGCTCCGTCGAATCCGCCGACGCAAGGTCCACGGAATCATCCGCTGCCATCTCCGCCTCCACCCGGCTGGTATCCGCATCCACCAGGGAATCCCCTTCTATATCCGCATCCGCGCTTTTTTCCACAAGAGGGATCTCTTTTGCTTTATCCATCTCATCCACGGAGGAAGTACCAAGCTGAAACGCGGTGATCCCCGCTGCGGCAAGCACAGCTAACAGCGCGCCATTTACCACATATTTTGTTGTTCTGTTTTTCATCATATTCCTTTCACCTCAACTTATAATCATTACTGTATCTATATGGTGTCCAGAATATGGCCGTCTATTCACTTTTTCACAAAAATGCGCGAATATGTTCTAAATCCATTGCAGGAAAATACGCTTTTAAAATTTCGGTGAAGGTGCTGCCTCCCTCCGCCATGGCATTTCCCCCATATTGGGAAAAACCCAGCCCATGTCCCCTTCCCAGACAAAGGAACCGCAGCTCCCCGGAAACATTATGTATGGAAAAATCCGAGGATGCCAGCCCCATCCCCCGCCGGAAGGCCTCTCCCTCCAGGAGGCTGCCGTCAGCTAAAAGGCTGGTCACGTACCCGCAGGAATCCCGGGTCCGGATCTCTAATTTCTTCGGAAGCTGCTGCAGACTGATATATGTACTGGACAAATAATCCGGAGCGTTTTTGTCCACGCTGCTGTCTACGGAAACCAGATAACCATATGCGGGATCGTGAAAAACCTCCTCCCCGCTTCTCGTTTTTCCGCTGCTTATCTGGTGATACGGAACCAGCTTAAGCTCGCCCTCATAGGTGAGCACCTGTCCCTCCGTAGCCGCAGCAGATCGTATATAGATCTCCGCCGGTATGCGAAAATATTTCGTGTCCACGATCTGCTGCTTTCTCATCTCCGTCAGGATCTCCCACGGCCGTTCCCTGTCCCACAGCCTTCGGTAAATATTCGTCCGGGCAATGACGGTCTGTGCCCGGATGGCTTCCTCCTGATATTCCTCCGGAATCTGTCCGGCGACGATCATCGGAAGATAATCCTCCACATTTGGCGGGTGACTAAGCAGAGCCGCATCCATTCCATTGATGAGGATCGTCAGACAGTAGGGAAGAAGAAAAATAAAGGATACTGCGGTAAGATAAGAGAAAATACGATTTTTCATGCTAAAATGCCTGTACGTATTTTTTCTTAATATATGATAACAAACACCTCTTTATGCAAAACGCCGCCCGGCAGGCAGTCACGCGGCTCCGACTGCTTTTTCCTGTCTCTCATGAATGAAAACCGGATTCCATATCACCCCGTATCAAAATAGTCCGTCCCATTTTTCCGGTTCTTACATCCTATGCCGCAAACATTTATCCGGCCGCAGGCTTCATAAGGTTTGAAAGCCTGTCTTCCGGTAAAAACGCCGTAGATTACCTTTCCCCTGTTCATTGGCCGTACCGCATGTCTTCTCATCCATCGGCCCCAACGACAATTCACGGTCCCGCCGTACACAGCAGCTGCCTGTCCGTCCTTTTTGGAAAACAGGCCGGACATCAGGCAGATCACCGTGGTTATGATCAATTTAAAAAAATCTCCGCATTTCTTCATAAAAAACAGGCCCTCCTTATCATTGCTATACCCGCGTCGGCGGAGACTGCGCACTTCCCACACCTTGCAGGTAATAGTAATCTATGCGGAGGACCTGATCCCGTAGAACCGAATTTTTCAGTTTTTATTCCACCAGAAAACAACTGGTATAGGTAATGGTTCCCGGGCCATAATAATAGTCCACTCCATTATCCTGGCATACCTGCGTCACCAGCATGCCGTAGGCTTCCATAGAAGAAAATCGTTTATCCGGAAAACGGCAGGGCGCATCAGGATAAGTACATTTTCTGCATATGGTGCAGGTCCCGGCTCCCAGAGACAGCATATCCGGATATATTTTCACTAAAGCGTCATGCATTCTCAAAAAATGCTCCTTATGACGCTCCTCGGTTTCCATCATACCCTCTCCGTCGAATTCGTCCTCCAGCTCTCCGGTGGTCTGTACCAGGACCCCGTGATGGTACTTACGGATCCGCTCTTCACATTCTTCCAGCGTTCCGCACCCCGGCGGGCAGGTCCACCTTGTTCCATAGGCCGTGCAGGAATTCACCTCGCACATTTTCCGCACGTCCTTTAAAAGCTGAATCGTATCCGCATCCACAGGCGCTACTCTGGTAAATCCCAATTCCACTCCGATCTTTTCCAATTGCTTTATGTCCATTTCCTCATCCTACCTCTCCGGAAAATCCAACTCGTCTACAAATTCATCCTGAAATTCCGGCAAAGCTGCCAGCTCTAAAAATTCCGTATCCTTAGCCAGCCTCCGGGAACGCTTAAGCTCCTCTCTGCTTAAAACGGCCATCTTGGCGCCCTCGCCCGCCGCATTCCCAACAGGCACGATCCTGTCCCGAAGCTTCTGAGGGATCAGCCCGATCCCGCAGGCGCTGTCAGGATCCATATAGTTGCCGAAGGCCCCGGCGATATAGACCTGTTCAATATCCCCGATCTTAATTCCCATCTGGTTTGCAAGCAGATTCACTCCTGCAGCCATCGCTCCTTTTGCAAGCTGCACCTCACGGATATCCTTCTGGCTCAGATAAACGGGCTCTCCGTTTCCGCTGTGTTCGCTGTCCGCCAGCAGATAAGCCGGCTTTCCATCTACCGTAATGGTGCCTTCGCCCTCCTCCAGCCTTCCGGAATCATCCAATATACCCACATCCAAAAGGGCGTTTACCAGGTCGATCAGGCCGGAACCGCAGATACCGATGGGCGCTCCTCCGCCTATCACGGAATATGTAATCCTTCCATTCTCCGCCCTTGCATGTTCAACGGCTCCTGCCGCGCCGCGCATACCACAGGATATTTTCGCCCCTTCAAAGGCCGGGCCTGCAGCAGTGGAGCAGGCGATTTTCCGCTCCCGATTTCCCAGAACCAGCTCCCCGTTTGTTCCAATATCGATCATAAGGGTGATCTTTTCTTCCTCTTCCATCCCTGCAGCCAGGAGGCAGCCTACCGTATCCGCTCCCACAAAGCCTGCGATCACCGGCAGGACTGTCAGTCTGGCAGCCGGATTTCCACAGATCCGGTAATCGGACGCAGCTACCGTGATCCCTTCACTGATCACCGGATTATAGGGTGCATGCACCAGAGAATCCGGTGAAATACCCAAAAACAGATGGTGCATACAGGTATTTCCCACCACGCAGATCTCATATACATCTTCAACCTGTCTTCCCGCTTCATCACAGAGCTCCCGGAGCATCCGGGAGACCTGTTTTCGTATACAGTCCGCCAGCTCCTCCGCCCCGTGCTCCAAGGCATAGTTGGCACGCATGATCACGTCGCCTCCATATGCTGTCTGCGGGTTCAGATCGCTGGTCACGGCCAACTGTCCGCCTGTGCGCGCATCCAGAAGATAGCCGGCCACAGATGTGGTCCCCACATCAAAGGCCGCCATGAGTACCGGGGCTTTTTCTGCTTTGCGTATATCCAGCACCTGGTTTTCAAAGAGTATCACCTCCATCGGTTCTCCCGCTTTTGCATATGCCCCCAGAGGAGAAAGCAGCTTCAGGTTCGGCTGAAATTTCGTCTTTATTCTCAGCTTTTCACGTATTGCCCCGCATAAGCGGTCCCAGTCGGACGTGCTTTCTCCCACGGGGCATCTGGGAATGATTACTTCACATATATCAAGCACAGGTTTCACTTCCACTTCCCGATGGGTACCGGTAATCAGTATTTTATATGCAGACGCATTTTCGTGAGTCCGTACCGTACACTTTTGCTGAACTGCAGTCTGGCATGACTTTACGGTCTCCCATTTTTTTTCGTCAACGCTTATATCCACCAGACATTTCCCGCAGGCGCCTTTACCGCCGCAGGGCGCGTCCACCGGAAGCTCCGCCATACGCATGGCCTCCATGACAGTCGTGCCGGCTTCAACCATAACGGTTATATTTTCCTTCATAAACCGGACTTCAAACATTCCAACACCTCACTTCTCTTTTGGTAAATCATGTATCCTGCCCCGGGCGGGGCTTCAGAGCCATGATATACAAAAATCCGTGGTACACCGCTCGGATGAGCAGTTCCCACGGATTCGTAATGGCACAATTCCCGGATCTCAACGATTCAACTGCCAGCGGGACATCATGCACTTAACTTCAAATAATTAAGCAACTAAGGACTTAGCTAAAGTAGCCGCACTTGCAGCATCCTCGGAGTAACCATCCGCTCCGATCTCATCAGCAAATTCCTGCGTAATAGGTGCACCGCCAACCATAATCTTGATATCTTTTCTGAAGTCTTCCGCATTAAGCGCAGCAACCGTATCACGAAGAGAAGGCATAGTAGTTGTCAGCAGAGCGGACAGAGCGATAATCTTTGTATCCGAATTCTCTCTGTAGCACTCGATAATCTTATCGATCGGGACATCAACGCCAAGGTCAATAACCTCAAAGCCCGCGCTCTCGATCATCATAGCAACAAGGTTCTTACCGATATCATGAAGGTCACCGGCAACAGTAGCGATGATCACTTTGCCAAGAGCTCCCGTAGATCCGGATGAAAGATGGGGCTTCAGAACCTCAACGCCCTTTTTCATGGCACGTGCTGCTACCAGCATCTCCGGGACGAAGATTTCATTGTTTTTGAATTTCTCGCCGACAACGGCCATAGCGTCGATCATACCCTCATTCAGAATGGCTGTGGGATCGCATCCCTCATCGATTGCTTCCTTTACTGCGTTACCAACTAATTTTGCTTTTCCCTTTTCAACTAATTCTGCAATTTCCTGAATTTTAGACATTTCCTATTCCTCCGTTTAATAATATTGTCTGTATTCTATGGCTACTCGCTCTTAAAGGGTATCCTTCCGCAAAGATACCCCTAAGATTCATAAATAAAACTGTGATTGATTATTTAACAGGTCCAATCAAACCTTCTCTGTATGCAGAGATATACTCCATACAGTAATCATCCAGACCAAGCAGCGCCTCCGTAGCATAAATAACGCCCAACAGATCACGGTTTGTCGGATCAAGAATCGCACTGTCAAGACCCGCTTTCATAGCCAGAACGGTGAATCCCAGATTCACAAGCTTACGAACCGGCAGATTAAAAGAAATGTTGCTGACTGCGGCAGTGATATGAATGGTCGGATACTGCTCGCGGATGGTCGTGATAACCTCCTCGATCATTGCAATACCGTCCTCAGAAGTACAGAGCATTTCGATCAGCGGATCAATATGCATGCGATCCGGCTTGATTCCATACTCTTTCGCTTTTGCCATCAGGTTATCAAAAACCTTCAGACGGTCAGCCGCGCATTTCGGAATACCGGTGTCATCGGACAAAAGGCAGATAACTTCCCATTTCGTATCCGCAATAAGCGGGAACAGCTTATCAACCTTATCTCCCTCCATAGATACGGAGTTGATCAGACCCGGCTTCTTACAGTATGTAAATACCTGCGCCAGAACATCTGCACTGGGGCTGTCCACGGAAATAGGCAGATCCGTAACCTCCTGGATACAGTCGATCATCCATTTCAGAGTCTCTACCTCAACGTCCTCTTCTACTGACGCACAGCAGTCGATATAGGTAGCGCCCGCTTCAGCCTGTTTTCTTGCTCTGTCTTTGATAAATTCCGAGTCACGTTCTGCAATCGCTTTCGCAACACTTGGAATTGAGCCATTGATTTTTTCGCCAATAATTATCATGTCAAAATCTCCTCCTAACACATTTACCCCAATAAATACAATGTAGCATTATAATAAACTATTTTGTTCAATTAGTCAAGAATCTGTCAGGTTTTAGTCAAGAATTTGGCAGATTTTAGTCAAGAATCAACCATGAAGATTATTCTCTTTAATCGAGATGATAAATTTCTTCCATTCCTGACCAGAATTCGCCCTCCCTGCGGTCATCCAGCGGCTGCATCAGCGGCTTTACCAGGCTCCACCAATGCTGTGTGACAGGATCTGCCGCCATCTTTGCCATATCGGCGTCAAAATCCTCGCCCTCCCATTCATAATACGCGAACATATAATCGCCTCTCTGGTAAATACTGTAATTTTTAATACCGCATTCTTTAATCATTTCATTTACGCCGGGAAGGGGGTTCGCATGATATCTCTTATACTCCTCAAGGCCCTCTGGTTTAATTTTGATCATTTCGCCAATTCTGCGTACCATGAGAAAATGCCTCCCTTTCAGTATTATTCGTAAATCTTAGTAGCCTCATCAAACAGCGCCTTGATATTTCTCGGAGGTACATCCGGCTGCAGACCCTCGTGGCTGGGTGATACAATCAGTCCGGTGGGAAAATATGTCCTCAGCTCTTTAACCTTGGCCTCGACCATCTCCGGCGTTCCGTTTGGAAGAAGATCCTGCGTATCAACACCGCCGCAGAAGGAAATCTGTCCGTCAAATTTAGATTTCAGATTAGCCGGATCCATACCGGCCGCCAAAGCCTGAATCGGATGAATGACATCTACGCCTGCGTCGATCAGAAGGGGAATCGCCTCCACGATGGAACCGCAGGAATGATACATAACCTTTACGCCATAGCTGTGAGCAAGCTCGATAAGCTTTCTCGCTCCCGGAATGACAAACTCTTCGATAAGCGCCGGGCTGATCATCAATCCTCGCTGGCTTCCCATATCATCGCCGATCAGTATTGCCTGAACCTTACCCCTGGTAGCATCCAGGAAGATCTTTAAGGCCTTCAGATAAAAATCAACGATGTGATCATCAACATAATGAACCATCTCAGGCTCGGAAACCATATTCATCAGGCAGGTCTGCATACCGAACGCCGCACATACATCCTGAAAATGGCAGGCCCAGAGCATACCCATAACGACCTTGTCCTCCGGAGCCTCATCCACAAGGCGCCTGCAGACCTCCGGATCAATGTATTTTGCAGGATCCGGCCACGGGAAGTTGACAGCCTCAACATCCTCCACATCCTCGCACTGCGCAAAGCAGCCGTCCGCTGTCAGCGTGCGGTGTTCAGTATCTACATTACTTCCGTTCATATACCAGTCAAAGGCCGCGAAAATCGCATTGCATGTCTCAGAATGATATGGAATCTCTACTGCATAAAAATCATCGCCGCAGACTTTCTTAAGCTCCTTGATGTCATTTACGCCATAAAAATCACAAAGCGCCGGGACTGCCTCCGGCGTCGGATCACCCAGCCAGCATGCCGGTCTGTCTACCGGTTTCCTTTCAACTGTTGCAATAAAGCGCTCCCTGCTGTTCATATCGTTACTTCTCCCTTCACTTGAAATAATTTAAACTATCACTGATCTGATTTGGGTATATTTGAATTAAAGGTGTATGGACTCACTCCAGTCATCATCATCAAAAGTAATATCATACTTTGCTTCATCTGAGCTCATGCATCCGCCAAGCATTTCGCCCTGGCTCATCTCAGCCTCTTCATCGTCCATAGGACTGGCGGTAAGGATACAGCCCAGTTTTTTCAGAGGAGCCCACCAGTTCGTGGTTTTCAGGTCTTCCACCGGCACGTCCTTTCTTCTTTTGCGCACGATATAACGATGAAGCTCCGGGTTTTCCACAAGAGCATCCATGTCCTTATAGAAATCATTGCCCACATATTCAAATGTCATCAGAATAAATTCGTTCATTGAAAAATAATACTGATAACGAACCCCATGCTCCCAATACGCCTGGCGCACCCCTTTGGTCGGATGCAGACAACGTTTAAGAAACTCCTCACGTTCCTCGGGAACAACATAAATAATTTCCTGTACTCGTCTCATTTTGATTTCCTCCTTTACATTACAGGTCATCCACTTTTTTGCGGCTCTGCCGCAATACCCCTTAAGACAGCCTTATTATTTCAGACTGTTCTGAAAGTTCTCCATAATATATGTAACGATGGGTTCCGGATCCTCCAGGCTATGAGGATGATGATCACAGTCCGGTTTTACAATCACCCTGATGACTCCGCCGTTATTCTGATAATACTCCGCAAGCTTCGCGCCGTTCTCCGCATATGGAACAACGCTGTCAGCCGCTCCGGCAACCAGCATGATCCTGATGCCTGACGCCAGCAGCCGGTCCATTTTATCCAGCGGATTCTCCCTGAACTCCAGCGCGTTTTCATCGGTCAGATGATAAACTGCCTTGCACTCTTCCCACTCCTTCGGATAACGCTCACTGGCGCCGTATCCCCCCGGCCAGCTGGTTATATTCATAACCGGCGCGTCAAGATATAATGTGGAAACAGTCTGAGGACAGCGCGCCGTATAGTTTACGGAATAAAGGCCGCCCCGGCTGAAGCCGAAAATGTCCGCTTTCTCATTCAGGCCCTCACTCTGAGTCATATAACGGTAAAACTTCTCCATAATATCTATGGATTCCGGACATCCGTACATATCACTGATCATAATGTATGCAATGTGCCATCCTTTTTCCAGCAGCGCACGGTCAGCATAATCAAATGCGCCGAAAAATTCCGCGCGCCAGACCCACGGTTTACCCGGATGCGCCTCCTTTGGCATGATCAGAATACAGTCATGTCCGTCCAGCTTAAAGTCCTTTCGCTGATAACCCTCCCAATCTGAAATCACAGCTTCTAAAGCGTCCACAAAAAGATACCTCCTTCTCACAATGAACATGTCCAGTTTTTCTATTTATATTATAAAACATCCACTTTCAAAATGACAGAATATATTTTAGAATAATTTAAACGTTTAATTCCTGCGTTGACAAAGGTTTTCATACATGCTAAAGTTAATACCGCAAAGATATGTTTTTATATAAAGACGGAGGATACCTATGATCACATTAAAGGATGTTGCCGCAAAAGCAGGCGTTTCCATTGCCACTGTATCTTACTGCATCAACGGGACCCACAATCTGAGGCCCGAAACCCGCGCACGCATCAATGAGGCGATCGCGGAGCTGAACTATATTCCCAACTCTCAGGCACGAAATCTCAAGCGGCGCACGTCCCGGGAAATCTGTGCGATCTTCCCCGATCTGGATAATCTCTGTTACAGTGAATTCCTCCAGGGGATTCTGATGCAGGCGGAAAGCAGCAATTATTCCCTGAATATCTCCTGCTCCTACAATGATATCAGCAATGAACAAATTCTCATCAGAAACGCCATCAGCAAAAACTACGCCGGCATTCTTCTGGTTACCTGTCAGCCTCAGAACACTGCCTTTTTCCGGGAGGTTCTATATAAACACAAAACAGAGACTATCTTTCTGGATCGTCTGCCAAGTAAGATAGATGCAATATATTTTGGTTTCAATAATTATGACACACTTTACTATCTTACCGGCCAGCTGATCGCAAATGATTTTGAGGATATTGCACTGCTCACGGGACCGGATAACTTTTTTTCCGAATCCGAATGCATCGCCGGATATCAGGACGCCATGGATTCCGCAGGGCTGCCCATAAGCCAGGGGCGGCAGATCACATCCGATATGACAAAGGAAAGCGCTTTCAGTATGTATCTGCATATGTGGACAAACAATCCGCCCCAGGCCATTATCACTTCCTCTCAGGCTCTGTGCCAGGGAGTCATCGAGGCCTGCAACCTGACAAATCAACGAATACCGGAGGATGTCTGCATCATTACCCTGGACGTAGACAACTGGAACCGTTCCTCCTTTTATCCTCATGTCATCCGCACCACCCGCCCTGCCTATGCAATGGGCGTACAGAGCTGCCAGGCCCTGATCGCTGTGGCGGAGCATACGGAAAAGCCGGAAAACCGTTTCCACATATTACAGGACACTATTAGCAATTATCCCCTGTCCCTGCCCAAGCCAAAGAAGGTAAAGGTCACTCAGACCAGCGATGCCATCGCCACGCTGAACATTGCCGCAGCAGACCTTCCCACCATCCATGCCATCAAGGCCCTCAGTCAGGAATTTTATAACAAGCATCACATCCGTTTAAATTTTGAGATCATGGAGATGAAAGACCTCTTCTCGCTGATCCTGCATGATTCCCTCCGGGAGCAGCCCCTGTACGATATTTATCTGTACGATACCTCCTGGTTCTCTTTTCTCGTGCACAAAAACTGCCTGCGGGATCTTACCGATGTTTTTTTTACCTCGCCTGATGTTTCCCGGTCCTTTATGCAGCAGAATTTACATAATTGCACTTATCATAACCGCCATTACGGTTTTCCCATCATCGGCGGCACACAATTTTTACTTTACCGCAAGGACCTGTTTAATGACCCGGAGTTATGCGCCAAATATAAGCTTGATCACAAAATTTCCCTGCGTCCGCCAAAAACCTGGAAAGAATTTAATTCCATCGCATGTTTTTTTACCAGGGAATTTAATCCGGACTCACCCACCCTGTACGGCACCGCTATCCCGACCGGCCTCAACGAAGAGCTGTCGCTCGAATTCGAACCCCGTATGTGGAGCCACGGAGGAGGCTTTTATGATATACACGGTCATCTCTGCATGAATTCTCCCCAGAATGCCAGCGCCGTAGCCAGCTTCATGGAATCCTGCCGCTACTCCCAAAAAGGATTATTCTCCAGCCAGGAAACTTTTTCGGAATTTACAAAGGGACATCTGGCCATGCTGATCACTTTTACCGAATATGCCACACAGCTCCAGAGCAGTCCGCACTCCGAATATTTATACCGTAACGGCTACAGCATGATTCCGGGAAGGACCCCCATAAACGTAGGCTGGCATTTTGGCGTACCAAATAACTGCCCTCAACTGGAATATACCATGAAATTATTCCATTGGCTTCTGCAGAGGCATACCTCCTACTATACATCCATACTGGGCGGCTCCTCCGCGCTGGAATTTCCCTATAATAATCATGAGCTGGTAAAAATGTACCCATGGATCAGGCTGACACAGGACTCCATGGAGACATGCCGCTCCAGAAATTATCCTTTAAAAAAGTCAAACGGTCTTCTGGCTCCCAATGAATTTGAAGCGATTCTATGCGATTGCCTGCGCACCTTCCCCCAGACTCAGCAGGAGATCTCCGGCTGTCTGGATGACATGCAGTCAAAGATCATTCATGCTCTATCTAAATGATAACAGGATGGAATAAAAAACGCCGTTTCCCGAAGCACCGGATCGGAAAACGGCGTTTTATCATTTCAGATCATTCTCAACGAAGCTCTGTCATGAATTACCACTGGCACGGCTCAAAATCAGCGGTGTTCTCAATAGTAACAACATCCGTTCCAAGGTAGTTTACGCGTGCGATATCGATGCCGCAGAACCACTCGGAGATCGTACGGACTGCAAGACCGGCGTCACCCTGACAGGTCTGATAGGACATACCATACAGGTCACCGGATTTAACAAGGTCAAGGCCCTGTTTGGAAATACCAGCAGCAACGATAACGATATCATCACGTCCGGCAGCCTTGCAAGCCTCAACAGTACCGATAGCCTGGTCGGAATCATCAGCCAGAACGATTGCGTTCAGCTTATCACCAAACTTGGTGATCCAGTCAGAAACTACCTGCTTAACCTCAGAAGCCTCAAATCCAGGAGACTGGATATCCAGAGTTTCGATTTCCGGATATTTCTCAGCCAGCTCGGTCATGGGGCCATAGCAGCGAGCATAATACGGAGATCCGCCTACGTTATGAGTAATGTAAGCAACGCCGCCCTTGCCTTCCAGCTTCTCACCAAGCATATCCGCCAAAGTTCTCATCTGATACCAGTCGTTCGGGCCGGTGTATGCGATAATGTAGTTCATAGCGTCAGCTTCCGGCGTCGTGTTGGAGCAGAATGCCGGGATGCCGGCATCAGTGATTTTCTTAAACTGCTGTGTAGCATGGTCAGCAGATACAGGAATAACAACGATCGCATCCGGCTGCTCGTTGATTGCCTGGTCTACATAGCTGTCCTGATTACCCTGATCCCAGTTCGGATCATAGATTGTTACGTTCATGCCAACTGCATCACAGGCTGCCTGAAAAGCCTCTGTGTAGCAGGTTGTCCAGGCATGAGCGCCATGCACGATCAGAACGATGTTTTTGCCTTCCTGTCCATCTGCAGGAGATTCCGGGAATGCAGCATCCTGGCTCTCATCCCAGTCAAGATACTCTTTGTAATGCCAATGATTCTTGTCTGTCTCTTCGTAGTTGTCTTCGCAGTATTCAGCGTCGCCGTCAACCTCTGGTACATCAAAGCTCAGGCCTTCAGCCATCATCGGATGGTTATCTGACGTCATCAAGCTTTCCTCAGCTGCAAGAAGCTTTTCGTAGGAAGCCTGCGCTGCTTCGGGAACCTCTACAGTTGCCGCGTCAGAACCTTCTTCTTCCGTCGCCTCCTCAGCTGCTGCCTCTTCTGTCGCTTCTTCCGTCTCAGCAAATGAAACGGATGCGGTTCCGAAAATCATAAGTCCGCTCAACAGAATAGCCAATGTCTTTTTCATCATTTCTTTGTTCCTCCTTATTATATAGTTTAAATATTTATTAAAAGCGCCTTTGCGCCTTTAATAATCGCTGTTAACAACGAATCCTTATTTTGCGCTTCCCATCTCTCTCTGGTGCTCCAGATGAAGATTCGGGCGGCGGCCGAGAATTTTATCTCTGTTGTATTTCACAACGGTCTCATACACCAGACACAGTACAAGCGCAGCGCCGATAACAAGGACCTGAAGTTCTGTGGATTTACACAGGGATTTCAGAAACGCGATCATTATCAGAGATACGTATGTCCAGATCACGCTTCCTTTTCCGCCGTAGATATCCGTACCGCCGATAACCGTTGCGGTAAATGCCATGTAAAACGGGGAAATACCTTTCTCACCCATAGTTACGTTTGCCGCACCGGAATAGATACCATTCAGCGCGCCGCCCAGACCTGCTGCCAGACCGGAGATCACGAAAGCGGCTGTAACAACGCGGTCGCTTTTAATGCCTGCCAGCCATGCTGTCTCCGCATTGCCTCCGACCATATGAATATTTCTTCCAAGCCTGGTGTAGCGAAGAATGATCATAACCGCAACCACGAAAGCAGTGGTGACAATGAAATACACCGAAAACGGGAGGAAGGGGAACATCTGGCCGTTCAGGGTCTCGTTCAGATCGTAGTCTCTTCCGATACTCAGCTCTTTACCATTACAGTAAATGTACATAACACCCTTCAGTACAAGCTGCATACCGATACTTGCAATAAACGCATGAATCTTCAGCTTCGTTACGAGAAAACCCATGATCAACCCGTTAAGCACGCCCATAGCCGCACCGATCGCGATACATACGCCCCAGGGAAGATCCATGGAATCACGGAAGCCCAAAGTCAGAAGCGCCGCGAAAGTCGATACATACATAACGGTCATATCCATGTGCCCGGCGATCAGAACGATCGTAAATCCAAGTCCCAGCCAGATCACCAGACTTCCGTTGCCTGTAACCGCACGAATATTATAAGATGTAAAGAAATTCTTAGCAAATAATCCGCAGAACAGAACAATGATTAAAAACAAGTATGATCTGTTCCTGTTTAAAAACGCTGCATTCAGCTTAAAACCCTTTTTCTCCATCATGCTTTACCCAACTTTCTGTTAGAATACGTGTTCAGCCATACGATGAACAGGAATACCAGACCCTGTACCAGGTATTTCGAGTAAGTACCCAGACCGACCCAGGAAAGGATGTTATTCAAAATACCATAGGCAAGCACGCCGCCAAAAGTTCCAACCATAGTACCTTTGCCGCCATTCAGAGATACGCCTCCCAGCAGGATGGCGGTCAGGGCATCGAAGTCATAGCCTGTACCATTTTCATAGGAAGCACATTTTCTGAGCGCCGCATAAAAGATGCCTGCAGTAGCGCTGCAAATGCCGTTGATCACATAAGCGATGATGATCTGCTTCGTGCAGTTGATTCCGGAGAATTTTGCCACCTCATAGTTTGTACCGATGATCTTCAGCTTCTGTCCGAAGGCGGTCTTTGTATGGATCACCCAGGAGATCAGGAACATTACCAGCATCACGATAGCCATCAGAGAAATTACTCCTCCGATGTAGGTTCTGGAAATAGAGTAGAAAAGCTGTGCAGAAGCAGACTTGTCCTCTCTGGCAATATCCTCCGCGTAGAGCATTTTGCCCTGCCATACCACCCGGATGACGCCGGATATCAAAAGGTTCACCGCCAGAGTCCAGATGATAGCATTCGCCCTCATCTTACCGATCATGAAGCCGTTGACCACACCGATCAGCGCGCCTGCAAGAAGGCCGATCAGAATCGACCCCACAAAGCCGAAGTTAATGCACTGAACCGCCATAACGCCGCCGAAGGCCATGGTGATCGGGACAGACATATCCGTCATATTTCCGGAGTATGTAACATAAAACAGCCCCACACAGACCATACCTACCAGAGCAACTGCTTCCAAAATGGACTGAATATTGCTCTTGCTGAAGAACTGTCCCCTGGAGATGATCATTCCCAGGATGATAAGCCCTGCAACGATGATCCAGATACCCAGTCTGTTAAAAATCAGGCTGAATTTATTAATCTCTGTTTTTCTTGTATCTACCTTTGGAGCGGTAGCATTTTCATTCTTCTTTACTTCTGACATGATACAAACTCTCCCTCCCCATTAGCCGCCATTAAGATTGAGTTCTCAGTCATATCCTTCTTCTGGATCTCGCCGATGGTATGACCCTCGCGCAGGATCACTGCACGGTCTGCCAGGCCGACAACCTCCGGAAGGTCAGAAGAGAGCAGAATAACTGAATTGCCCTTCGATACATAATCCTTTACCACGTTGTGGATAACCTGCTTGGCGTTGACATCTACGCCTCGAGTGGGTTCGTCCAGGATCAGGATATCCACACCGGACGCAAGCCATTTGGCCATCAGCACCTTCTGCTGATTACCGCCGGAGAAGCTGTTTACCAGACGGTCTCTGTCTGCCGGATAAACGCTCATCTCATTGATCTTTTCATCGACCAGGCCATTCAGACTGTTCCGGTTAAAGAAAATACCCTTTGAATACTTGTCTACGACACAGCTGGTTACATTATCCGCAACTGTCTGGTTCAGCGCAAGACCGACTACCTTTCTGTCCTCTGTCAGATACCCAAGACCACCCTCGATGGCCTGTCCAAAATCCCTGAAATTTGTCTCTTTGCCATGAATATAAACCCTGCCGCCGTCAACCCTGTCTACACCGATCAGCGCACGGGCGATCTCTGTCCTTCCTGCTCCTGCAAGACCGCAGATCGCCAGAACCTCGCCCTTATGTACCTCGAAGTTTACATGATGGAAAAATCCCCAGCGGGTATAATCCTCCGCCTTCAGCACAATCTCCTCCTGAATGGTGGATGCGTGATCCGCATAGAAATTCTTAACCGGGGTACCAACCATCATTTCCACCAGATGATCCGGATTTGTCTCACTCACTGGGAGAGAACCCACCAGCCTGCCGTCCCGCATAACCGTTACGTTATCCGCAATATCAAAGATCTCAGCCAGATGATGAGAAATATAAACGATCGCAAGTCCTTCCGCCTTCAACTGGTTAATGATCCCATAAAGGCGTTTGACCTCCTCGCTGGAAAGGGCGGATGTAGGCTCATCCATAACAATAATGGACGGGTTAAAGCCAAGCACCTTCGCGATCTCCACAAGCTGCGCCTCGCACTGGCTGATCTCGGAAACATCCTTAGTCGGATCAATATAATCCAGACCTACGCGGACGAGAAGCTCTTTTGCCTCCTCGATCGCCTTCTTTTTATCAATAAATAACGCATTTTTCTTCGGCAGCCTTCCTACCAGAAGATTTTCATAAATAGAGATTCTGCGCGCAAGGGAAAGCTCCTGATAAACCATCCCGATTCCGGCCTCCTTTGCCAGATTCGGTGAATGCAGGAGTTTCTTCTCCCCATTAATGTAGATATCGCCTGTATAATCATTAAACAGACCATTCAACATCTTCATCAGAGTGGATTTTCCGGCGCCATTCTCTCCCATAAGAGCGTGTACTTCCCCTTTTTTCACTCGAAAATCGACCTGATCTACAGCTAATGTGCCGGGGAAACGTTTGGAAACCTTCCGCATATCCAACGCATAAGCCTGTCCCGATTTATTCGGTTCTTTGCTCATAGTTACCTGCTCCTTTCTCGTTATTTGTTACCCTTATGACATTTTACTAATAACTTTCTCAAGGGCTTTCTCATGGCAGTCTACCTGGGCGCCCTCGATCATATCAGCCAACAGAATCTGCAGCTTCTCTTCCCGCATATCCTCCTCTGCTTCTATCTTCCATGCGGGTTCTCCCCCGCCCTTGAAGTAGAGGACATGGAAGCCGCCTTCCGAATAAACGACCGCGCAGTCTCCAGCCCTGCGCTCTTCATCAAAACACCACTTCTCCACATTGGAATCCACAGTATCCTTCAGCAGATTTTCATATAATCCGCCTTCATGCCCTTCCACGGGGGCTTTTTCATCAGCAAGCCCGGCAAACAGCTCCTCCGTGCCGCCGCCCTTCTTCCATTCTTCCAAAGTATCCTCGGCCTGCGCACAGGACTCTTCATACAATTCATCCGAATTTCCGTCCGAAATATCAATTGCAAAATAAATATCCCGAATATTGACCGCCGGATAGTCATGCCGCGAGCGGTCCCGGAAAACCATCACATAAAAGCCGTTTCCATCATCCATCAGCTCACTGTCGCCGGCTTTCCGGGCTTCGTCAAAGAGCCAGTCGCCATAGGAATAGCCCTCGCTGTAATATGCTTCCTCTGTGGAATAGTATACGGCGTCTTCATACTCCTCGGCTATTTCCTGAAGCTCCCCGCCTTCCCGAACCTGCTTCAAAGCCTCCGCCGCCAGCTCTTCGGCAGCATTACGCTGCTCGTCCGTAGCTTCTTCATCATAGTCGGCAGCTTTAAAATAAAGGCGCTCATAACTGGCAAAGGTGTACTGTTTTATATGATTCTCATAATATTCCCGAATATCATCATCCGTGAAAGAGAAGCTCTCCTGCTTATGTAAGGCGTAATCCCTGGCAGTAAAAGACATAGTAAGCAGCTCCCTGTACCGTTCCAGAGTCATATCCTCACCGTAAATACCGGCAACATAGCTGTCCGCTTCCATACCGCTGTTTTCCGCCGCAAGACTGACGCCG
This sequence comes from uncultured Blautia sp., assembly GCA_964528895.1. GTDB lineage: Bacteria > Bacillota > Clostridia > Lachnospirales > Lachnospiraceae > Blautia_A. The sequence continues at coordinate 22,059 of CAZGTY010000027.1, forward strand.
TCAAGATATGCCTGGATCTCCGACATGCTGGCTTCCTCCGGCTCAAAGCCCTCCTTGTCCGCGGCCTGTGAAACCCGGATCACACTGACCATAGAATCGATGCTCTCATTCAAAAACCAGGAAAACCAGGACACCCCATCCTCATATTCCTGATCCTTCAATGATTCAGACTCGTCAAACATATAAGAGATAAATTCAGAATTCTGTTCTCTGTAAGAGTCATAATAGGAAGTAAAAAAATAGTTCACGTCAGAAACCGAGTATTTTTCACCGTCTATCTCAACAGCGTTTTTTTCATCCACAATACCTGCAGCGGAACGCACCATAGAAAAAACGCACGCTGCCACCGCCAGGCCGATCACGATAACCGCTTCCGCAATATAGAATTTAGATTGTTTGTTTTTCTGTGATTTTTTCTTACTCATAGCCCTGTTTTATCGTCATTTATCATAACCTTATAAAATATTCTATACGGTTAATTCATGAAATTCAACAACTTAAAATTTTTAGTTTTAAACGTTTAACTATTTTTTTAATTTAACAGAAATTTCTATTTACGCGCGTTCTTAAGGGCGCTAGAAGACCGTCTGTCTTGTGGCGCCCCTGTATTGAAGGTAACTTATGTTACCCGCGGGCATCTTCCACAGCCTTATACATGGCCATAATATTCTGCGGAGGTACGTCCGGAAGAATATTATGCTCCGTATTGAAAATAAAACCGCCGTCCTTATGGAAAATATCGATCATGCGGCGCGAGTAATCATATACCTCCTCTGGTGAAGCATGATTGAGGATCTTTCTGGTATTACAGCCGCCGCCCCAGAAAGTAATATCCTTTCCATATTCCTCTTTCAGCTTTACGGGATCCATTCCTCTCGCCGAGGTCTGTACCGGATTAATGATATCATATCCCGCACCGATCAGATCCCCGATTACTGGGAAGATGGCTCCGCAGGAATGCAGGAAGGTCTTCATATTGCTGTGTGTGTGCACATATTCGTTGAGCTTCGTGTGATAAGGCTTGAACAGCTCCCGGTATGTATCCAGAGACATGAACATGCCGGTATCCATTCCCAGGTCATCCCCAAAACGGAGAATATCCACTACATCCCCCACCGCATCGCAAACCTTCTCCAGCATGGTCAGGTGCCGCACCATGAGCTGTTCATTCAGCCGGATGACCTGCTCCGGCTCCGCAAAGGTATCCATCAGGAAATTCTCCATTCTTCTGAGGAAGGTCCCCCACTCAAAAAGATTACATCCGCATGTGATCATCAATGCTCTGTCCGTGCTGTTTCGCAGCGCTATACAACGTTTGCGGAGCTCATCGTAGAATCCGTCCTCTCCCGCATGATCCCACGGGCTGTGTACCATAGCGCTCCAGAGAACCTTTGCCATCTCCGCGTCCAGATTATCATAATTATCCGGATAATCCTCCTTATAGGGAAAGTACATCTGGTCAAAGCACATGCCGCCCTTCGGCATTCTGGCGATAAAAGTACCGTCCGGCGCATATACATTATAGGAGCCGTCCTCCATACGGGTCGGTCTGAACCATGAAGGCCACTGGCCGATCTTGCCGTTTGAAAGCGTTACATCATACCAGTCGCTGTCCTTTGTATTAAATACACGTCCCACATCCAGCACATCTGCTCCCACCAGATCCAGAATCTCTATTTCCGGCTGCGCCACCTGCTGCACCACGTCATATATTCTGGTGTGTCCGCCCTTCATTCCCAGATACTCCTTCAGATTTGCATAAGCCATACCGGAAATTCCCGCGCTCACGTTGCTTCCCAGATCCATGGCCAGCTTATCCGGCTCCTTATGGTTAAGGGATGCCAATACTCTTTCGCGTGATGTCATAGCCATAATTTAAAACTCTCCTTTCGATCATTTACAAGAAACTTATTTATGTTTTCAGTATACCCCATTATTTTTTCTGTTCAATGTCTTCCGGGAACTAAAAATCTAAACGTTTAGATTGACGTGCCTTTCTCACGGGTGATATAATGAACACAGATTTAGAAGTGTTTCTTATGTGTTCATTCACTATTCCGGAGGTGATCTTATGACAACCTTAAAGGATGTGGCAAAAGATGCCGGAGTTTCCACAGCTACGGTCTCCTGCTGCCTCAGCGGCAAAAAGAATGTAAAACCCGAGACGAAAATGCGCGTGATGGATTCCATCGAAAAGCTCAAATATATTCCGAACCGATCCGCACGTGATCTGAAAAATTTTTCCTCCAATCTGGTTGGCGTCGTTATCACGGATATGGACAACGCCTGCCACTCGGAGATTTTTAAGGGGATTTCCGCCGTTCTTCAGCGTCACGGCTACAATGTAAGCGTTGCCTTCTCCGATAACTCACCTGTCACAGAGCAGGAGAGAATCGAGGACTTTATCAGCCAAAATGCGGCCGGCCTGCTCCTGATCACCTGCCAGCCTCACAATGAAAATTTTTTTCGCAACAGAATTTTAAACTATAACGTTCCCACTGTGTTTATTGAGCAAAAGCCACTGCTCAGCAACGTAAATTTCTGCGGATTTGATAATTATGCTACCGCATATTTTCTCACAGATGCGCTTTTAAAAAGGGGATATGAGCGAATTGCCCTGATCTGCGGCTATGACAGCTTTTCCGCTGAAGAAGCCAGCTGCCGGGGATACTCGGATGCATTAAAAGATACGGATACGGGGAATATCTTTTCGCCTCTGATCTTTCAGACGGATTTTTCCAAGGAGGACGCTTTTAAGGTGACCCTTACACAGCTCTGCCGCCAGATGCCGGACGCCATACTCTCCACTTCACAGAACATTGCCCTCGGCGCCGTAGAAGCTCTTGAAACCTACGGTATCCGCGTTCCTGACAATGTGACCGTCGTTACCTACGGCGAAGAATCCTGGAATAATTCTTCCCGCCGGGACGGATTGATTCATACCATGCGGACTGCCTTTTCTCTGGGAGAGGAGGCCGGTACCCTTCTCCTGAACAATATTCGCAATAAAAAATGCGAAGAAATCGCCTGCAGGATCCTGCAGGATCCCGTCATCGAAAATATCCCGTCTATTCCCTTAAGGAATACCCTTGCTCCTGCAGCCGTTTTTTCCGGAGAACATCAAACAAAACTGCGCATTCTTATGGTGGATCTTCCCACCGCCCATTCCATCCGGCTGCTCTCCCGTCATTTTATGAAAACTACGGGAATCTCCCTGGAGCTGGATTACGTCCCTCAGGAGGAGATGCTGAAGAAGATCTCCGACTCCATAGAAGGACTTCGGGAAAGCTATGATCTTTATATGTATGATATTCCCTGGCTGAATTATATGGTGCAGAACACGTTCCTCGCGGATATTACAGATTTCGTCACCTCACAGGCCTTCCACTCCGACCGACTTTTTAAAGTCAATCTGGATTCCTGTATGCATGAGGGAATTTACTACGGTATCCCTCTTGTCGGCGGCACACAGATCCTGTTTTACCGCCGCGATCTATTTGAAAACCGGGAGCTTATCAAAGCATATCTTTCCAGGTACCATTTATCGCTCCGGCCGCCCAGAACCTGGGATGAATTTAATCATACGGCGGAATTTTTTACAAAAGCATATAATCCCCTTTCTCCCACAGAGTTCGGCACATCATTTGCCGGTATCACAGATGAAGAACTGGCTCCGGAAATATTTATCCGGCTTTGGGCCTACGGCGGCCGGCTTTGGGATGAATACCGCCGCCCCTGCCTGAATACTCCGGAAAATGCCCGCGCATTCCGCAATATATTAGAAACGCTGACCTTTACCAGGGGAGACCCCCATACGATTTCTATCTCCGATACGGTGGAGGATTTTATAAACGGGCGGTCTGCAATGCTCATTACCTATTCCGAATACGCTTCACAGATCAGCCGCAGCATCCGCCGGAATATTATCGGGCAGGTGGGATATGAAATCCTTCCCGGAAAAAGGCCGGTCAACGTAGGATGGAATGTGGGCCTGAACCCTTTTTCCCCAAACAGAGATCCTGCTTTTTCCTTCTTCCGCTGGATCCTGCGCAAGGACACCAGCTTTTATATGACCATTCTGGACGGACAGTCCCCTGCCAAAGCTCCATACCGCAGCCAGGAGCTCCTGCGCCTCTACCCGTGGATGAGCATTACTGAAAAAAGCTTTTCATACGTACAAAAGCGAACGGGGCCAAATAAAGCCCACGCATTGGTCATCCCACAGAATAAGATCGAAGCGATCCTCTGCGGAGTGCTGCATATGATTTTAAAAGACGGCCTTTCCATAGAAGAGGCCCTCTCCATAAATCAGAAAAAAATGATTGCCCTGTTCCGCCTGTACGGATATCCCTGTCCCTTCTGTGACTGACCCCACATTACAGATTTCCATAAAGCTTACGGTAACGGGCCGGGGTAACTCCCTGGCTCGTTTTGAATACACGGATATACTGCTGTGGTGTCTGCCGGTACTGAACGCGAAAACAATCAAATCTGTGGAATAATTCTGAAAAGCGCATATACTACAGCGGTTATTTCTGATATCCAGAATGAATACCAGATTTTTTCTATCCCCATATATTCTGCAAGCAGATAAGCACAGGGAATCAATGGAACAAACTGACGCAGGAATGAGCTGACCATATTTGTGATACCATCTCCCATTCCAGATGCAAAGTATCCGCTGATCATGGTGACTGCAGCGGGAATGAAAGTTACTGATATTATTTTAAGCGCCGGTATTCCCATTTCAAGCATTGTTTCTCCAGCCGAAAACATGGAGAGCAGGCCCGAACCGAATGTAGAGAAGATTACTGTTCCCACCAAGGCAATAATAGCTGCAGAAGGATAAATTATCTTCGCCGACTCCTTAATTCTGTCTTTGTTACCGGCTCCGTAATTATATCCCACAATAGGGATAGCCGCCTGCCCAAGGCCGTTCATCGGCATGAATAAAAAACTTTGCAGCTTGTAATAAACGCCGAAAAAAGCCACCGCCGTCCCTGAAAATGGCAGAAGAATCGCATTAAACGCTGTAACCATAAAGCTTGTCATAGCCTGCATGATCATGGTAGGGAATCCAACTCTATAGATATCCATCGCATGTCTTTTATTCCACCGAAAACCTTTTTTAAGGAGATTCACTTCCGGGTTTTTTCTTAAATTCAGAATATATCCCACTGCCATACTGACCCATTGCCCGATTACCGTCGCGGCTGCCGCCCCCCTGACTCCCATAGCGGGCATACCGAACAGACCAAAGATCATAATAGGATCCAAAAGCAGATTCGTGACGGCCCCTGACATCAATATCACCATGCTTAGCACAGCTTTTCCAGATGCCTGCAGCAGCCTCTGAAATGTCATACAGACCATATTTCCCATACAGAAAACCATGCAAATCCGCATATAAGCCCCGCATTGGCCGGCAACCCACTCATTCTCTGTGAATTTATGCGCAATAACATCTGCGCAAAAAAGCCCGATCATCATAAAGATAACCGCACTAAATGCCGACAAAAGGACGCCCATCTGTGCAATCCTTGACGCTTTTTCAAAATCCTTTCTTCCAAGCGTCTGCGACAGGAGGGCATTTACACCAACAGCAGTTCCGACACCTACAGCAATCATCAGCATTTGAACCGGATACGCAAGGGATGTAGCCGTTAGAGCTTCCTCGCTCAATCTCGCCACAAAGATACTGTCCACAATATTATAAAGGGACTGAATTAGCAGCGAGAGCATCATTGGCAAAGACATACCAAATACCAGCCTGCCCATGGGCATAGTCTCCATTTTATTTTTTCTTTCAGTCTGTTCCAATATTCATTCCTCCAATACTCAAGCAGACAAGATGCAGTCCGACAGCTTACCCAAACCGCGCATCCAACAGCTTTGCCAGTCATTTTCCTTTAGATACCCATGCTCATAAAAAGGGATGTGCAAGCCCTATAGGTTTGCACATCCCTGAAGATGGTCGCGTCCCTTTGTTTATATATCACAAATCCCCAGATTTTGCAAGAGAATGTTGCCGATACTTTTCAGAGGATATTCAGATTTTTATCAGAGCTTATTCTGATCGTCAATTCCGGGAGTTTCCTTATGAATAACCTGAGCTTCAAGCGCTTTCCTGCGTCTGTGCTCATGCGCAATTTCCTCCTGGATTTCGTCGATTCTGCGGAATATATCGGCAATCGCTTCCGTCTCATCGGTCGGATTCAGCGCCTCTCCTTCTTTCCTGGACTCATTGTATTCCACTTCTCTTGCCTTTATATCCTTTGCAAATACCGTTTTAAAGATCACTCTGACCGCAGGCTGTATAAAAAACAGCTGTGTGAAGTAAGCAAACGGAAAATTGAAACACACAAGCTTAAGCCAGTTTGCCAAAAGCGTCCAGATATTAAAACCGGCATAATACGGATAATAAAACCATGCCGCCATAAAGCTCATGGCAGGACACATAATTCCTACAGTAGCGCAGATAATCGCCGTTTCAAACATCATAGGGTGATTCTTCTGCGGATTAAACACTCTGCACGCCAGATTGAAAGACAATGGGCTGCCCAATATATTCTCCAGTAAATATGCAAAACAAAACTCAATCAGGATCACTCCCCATATTGGCAGCATCCTTCCAAGCATATACACTCCGCCCTGCGTGCGTATCGCAGACAGAACACTCCCTTCTCCGGTGACCTGCATCAGCGTATTTCCATTCACCACATACAGACTGTAAAATACATAAGCGTGAACAGTGATCACGACGGTCACGAAAGCAAAAAACATTCTTTGAAACTGATTTCTCGGCATTACTTTTACCTCCTTTGATGGGTAACAAAAAAACACAAGCGCTCTTCCGGCCATAAATTTAATCCGGTACAAAATGTACCGTAATCAGATTTACTTGCTGAAGCAATACTTGTGTCGTTTTTGTCCATGTTTACTGCTATTCAATTGTAAATTGTTATTTTTTCAGGATTTTTTAAAAATACATCGTCAGGTACAATTCCGTCCGTCTATGCCAGCCTCAACCTGACTATCAATGAGGCATCGGGGATTCGAACCCCGGACAACTTGATTAAAAGTCAAGTGCTCTGCCAACTGAGCTAATACCCCACATATTTTATTCATTCGTAATACCGTAGATAAGATGTACTCATTCTTAAGCATTACAAATGCCCAGAGCCGGAATCGAACCAGCGACACGAGGATTTTCAGTCCTCTGC
>CAZGTY010000028.1:0-28816 GCA_964528895.1 uncultured Blautia sp.
AACGACCTACTCCCTTTCCAGGGGAGCCCCTTCGGCCAGCTTGGGTACTTCTCCAAATTGCCCTACTTATTTCTTTCCTCAAACCGGAAAGCGTTAGACATTATATCTCATATAATTCATTCTTGTCAAGCATCTTCTAAAACTTTTTTCAGATGTCTGACCAGCGGAGAGAGTGGGATTCGAACCCACGCGCCCTTGCGGACAAACGGTTTTCAAGACCGCCTCGTTATGACCACTTCGATATCTCTCCAAGCCGGCTGAATCGCCATTTTCAGCGCAATCCGTCAGCGCAAAGTGTATTTTATCATCAATTTCCCGGCATGTCAATACAGATTAACCAGTTTTTTCACAAATCCTCAGCCAGATCCTCAGCAAATTTCCCGGCGCTTTTTCAGGAAAGATTCCGCCACCGCCAGGTCTTCCTGAGTGGTGATCTTTATATTTTCATAAGAGCCCTCCACAAGCTTCACTTTTGTCCCCTCCGCCTGTTCCGCCACCATGGCGTCGTCTGTAATCCCTGACATGTTTTCCTGCCGCAGCTTTCTGTACGCACCCAGGATCAGTTCATAGCGGAAGATCTGCGGTGTCTGTATATTCCACACAATGCCCCTGTCCGGCGTCTCCCTGACAAATCCCTGCTCATCGGCCAGCTTCACCGTATCCTTAGAGGGCATACCAATCACACAGGCTCCGCTCTCCAGCGCTCCATGAAAGCCCCTCTCCACAATTTCGCCTGTGACAAAGGGCCTTGCTCCGTCATGGATAAAAACATAGTCGCAATCACAGCAGGCCAAAAGCCCGGCATAGACAGAATCATACCGTTCTTTTCCGCCCGGGATCACCCGTTTTACTTTGTCAAGATGATACCGCTCCACGATCTCTTCCTTACAATAGGAAATATCCTCCGCTCCTGTCACCAGAACGACATCCCGGATCAGGGTACTGTCCTGAAAACACCGCAGAGAATAATAAAGCACCGGATGACCGCCGAGCATCAGGAACTGCTTCCGTATTTTGCTGTTCATCCGCCTGCCCTGCCCGGCAGCCAGCACGATCGCCGTACATCTTTCTTTTCCCATATTCTCACCCCCGATTCCCGCACCTTATAAAAATCGGGAAAGCTTTTACCGTTCTCCCAATTTCAGATTCGGAACCGCATTCAGATCCCATCCATGCCTCGTTCCTTTCACAAATTCATAATACGCCGCCACCCCGATCATCGCCGCATTATCCGTACAAAAAACGGGGGACGGATGATAAAACCGGTAATGCTTCTTCTCACATGCTCCGGCCATGGCTTCCCGAAGGGCGCCGTTTGACGCTACACCGCCGGCAATGGCAATCTTGTCCATGTGATAATCCCCTGCAGCCAGCATAGTATGCTCCACAAGCACATCCACCACCGCCTTCTGAAAGGAGGCTGCAAGATCGGCCCGGTTTACTTCCTCTCCCGTCATCTGCGCATGATTCAGATAATTGAGCACTGCAGACTTCACCCCGCTGAAGCTGAAATCATATGGACACTCGCCCACCTTTGCCCTGGGGAAAACGATCGCATCAGGATTTCCTTCTTTCGAGAGGCGGTCGATTTTCGGACCGCCGGGATACCCGAGGCCAATAGCTCTGGCCACTTTATCAAAGGCCTCCCCTGCCGCATCATCTCTGGTGCGGCCCAGAATTTCAAACTCTCCATAATCCTTCACGATCACCAGGTGGGTATGTCCGCCCGATACGATCAGGCACAAAAAAGGCGGCTCCAGATCCGGATTCTCTATATAATTAGCGGAAACATGCCCTTCTATATGGTGTACCCCCACCAGAGGGAGCTTTTTCGCATAGGCGATCGCCTTCGCCTCAGCCACTCCCACCAGAAGCGCCCCCACAAGTCCCGGCCCATATGTGACGCCCACGGCGTCCAGATCATCTAAAGTTACATTTGCCTCTGAAAGAGCAGCGCTGATGACCTGGTTGATTTTTTCTATGTGCTTCCTGGAGGCGATTTCCGGCACAACGCCGCCGTACAGCTTATGAAGCTCTATCTGCGAAGAAATCACATTTGACAAAACCGTCCTTCCGTTTTTCACAACAGAGGCCGCCGTCTCGTCACAGGAGCTTTCGATGGCCAAAATCAACGTATCTTCCATAAATAAGATTCTCCATTCCATAGGGCAGTCATTGATCTGCGCCCTCTTTTTCATCCTCAAATTTTAATTCCACGGTCTTTCCATCCCTGCCCGGATAGGCATTTGGGAAAATTTTCCTCACGTCGCCCATGAAATCCTCCGGATAGATCAGAGACGGGCTATAATGTGTCAGCCACATTTCCGAGACCTCCGCATCCCTGGCCAGAACCGCCGCCTCCCGGAAGGTCATGTGCTTGTACCCCCGGGCTTTGTCCGCTTTGTCCTCCTCGCCGTACATTCCTTCACAGATAAACAGATCCGCCTCTCTGGCATTACGGAGAATAGACTCCGTAGGACGGGTATCTGTGGTATAGGTCAGCTTGATCCCCTTTCTCTGAGGACCCAGAACCATATCCGGCGTGTATATCTTACCGTCCAGCTCTATCACCTCGCCCTTTTGAAGCGGATTCCACAGCTTCAGAGGGATCCCCTGCTCTCTGGCCCGCTCAGGAGAAAAACGGCCCTTTCTTAAAATCTCCAGCGTATAGCCATAACAGATCACATTGTGGTTTACCCGAAAGGCGGTGATCCGGTATCCGTTTAGCTCAAGCACTTCCTCCGGCCTCGTGATCTCGATCATACGTATCTCAAAGGGCAGCTCCGGCGCGATCACCCGCAGCGAGTTCACTACCCGCTCCAGCCCCTTAGGCCCCACCAGTGTCAGAGGTTCCTTCCGTTCCGCGTTTCCCATGGTCAAAAGAAGCCCCGGAAGTCCGCTGATATGATCTCCGTGAAAATGGGTAAAGCAGATCACATCAATGGGCTTAAAGCTCCATCCCTTTTCCTTTATGGCCACCTGTGTGCCCTCCCCGCAGTCGATAAGCAGACTGCTGCCATTATAACGTGTCATCAGCGCGGTGAGCCAGCGCCTTGGAAGGGGCATCATACCGCCCGTTCCCACCAGACAAACATCCAGCATAATTACCCTCCTCTGTCAGATTTATCGTGTATACGCCGTCTATATAGAAGAAAAAGGACAGCAGAAATAAAAACGCGGAATTGCCAACATCATACAAGCAGTCCAGGCCGGCGGCTTTTCAGTCTCTGGTCATTAATACCGCATCCTCTGCGGGATCGGTATAATACGATTTCCGGACTCCCTCTCTGCGAAAACCGGCGCGTTCGTAAAGCCGGAGAGCTGTCTCATTAGAGCTTCGCACCTCCAGATGCAGGATGCGGACTCCCAGATCCCCTGTCAGCCGTATCATACTCTCCATAAGAAAATATCCGATTCCCTCACGCTGGCGGTCCGGCCGGACCGCCACATTCAGCACGTCCCCCTCATCCATCACCATGAGGACGCCGCAGTAGCCCAGGATCCGTCCCTTTTCCTCCACTGTCAGAAACAGTGTGTCCTCCCTGGTGAGAAGAGTGAAATACCCTTCCTTTGTCCAGGGGACGGAAAACAATCGATTTTCGATTTCCATGACCTGTTCCAGATCCTCCACCAGCATTTCGCGAATGATCATCCCTTTTTCTCCCGCTCTGCCCGCTCGCGCTCTGCCTGGGACACTCTCAGATAATCCGGCGCATGCTCCGCCGCGCTCTGCACTTTTCCCTCACGCACATAGAGCATTCCCAGAGCCGCCACTGCTGCGGCACGCTGCTTATTCACATGAGCCGGGGCAAAGGTAAAGGGAACCCGAAGCTTCTCTTTTATGGTTTCCTTAAATACCGGAACACCGTCTCCCAGAAGGATTACCGACTCTCCAAACTCATTTAAAATATCCAAAAGCTCCTGTATGGAAACAGCCATCTGGTCCTTTAACGTCACCAGCTCGTGCTTCCGGAAACAGTACACTCCTGTGTATACCTGGTTTCTCCTGGCGTCCATAATGGGGCAGATCAGCCCCTTTGCATCGTAAAGATTATAGGCCATCGCCTCCACCGTAGGCACTGCTGCCAGAGGCTTATTCAGAGCCAGCCCAAGGCCCTTCGCCGTAGCCGATCCGATGCGCAGTCCCGTGAAGGATCCGGGCCCTGCCGCGACGGCTATGGCGTCCAGCTCTTCCAGCTCCAGCTCTGTCATTTTCACAATTTCATCCAGCATGGGGAGCAATGTCTGGGAATGGGTCTTTTTATAATTTACCGTGTACTCCGCAAGCAGGAGGTCCTCCTCCACAATGGCCACGGATGCCACGATCCCGGAGCTGTCCAGTCCTAATACCTTCATAATATCTGCTCCTTTTCTAATCCATCTATGGTGATCCGCCGGTAATCAAAACCCTTTTCCGGATCCTTCGCAAGCCTTACCCGGATCAGCTTCTCTGGTAAGAGCTCTTCTATGAGCCGCGCCCATTCGATCATGCAAACGCCCTCTCCGAAAAAGAAATCGTCATAACCGATTTCTTCCATCTCCTCAATATTACCGATCCGGTACACATCAAAATGGTAGAAAGGCAGCCTGCCCTCCTCATACACCTGAAGGATGGTAAAGGTAGGACTGTTTACCGGCTCTTTGATCCCCAGTCCGGCCGCCACCCCCTGGGTAAACACGGTCTTTCCCGCGCCCAGATCTCCATCCAGCGTGTAAATCTGGCCTGCATGGGCCCTTTCACCGATCCGTATCCCCAGCGCATAGGTTTCCTCCGGCGAATTTGTCTCTATGATCATAAAACCACCTTTGTCTTGCAGAATTGTTCTTTGCATATTATAATAGAGCGAACAGGGAAATACAAGCGGTTATTCCCCCTGAATATGTACAAAAAAACCGAAAAAGGAGAAAATGATTATGTCAAATCCATCAGTAACCATTACCATGGAAAACGGAGATGTGATCAAAGCGGAATTGTATCCGGAGGTCGCTCCGAATACTGTTTATAATTTTATCAGCCTCATTAAAAAAGGCTTTTATGACGGCCTGATCTTCCACCGTGTGATCAACGGCTTTATGATCCAGGGCGGCTGTCCGGACGGAACCGGTATGGGCGGCCCGGGCTACAGCATCAAAGGTGAATTCGAGCAGAACCGCGTATCAAATGACCTGAAACACACCGCAGGCGTTCTCTCCATGGCAAGGGCCATGAACCCCAACTCCGCCGGAAGCCAGTTCTTCATCATGCACAAGGACGCGCCCCATCTGGACGGCGCTTATGCAGCCTTCGGGAAGGTGACTGAGGGCATGGATGTGGTGGACCGCATCGCTCAGGAGGATACGGACTACCGCGACAGGCCGCTGGACGACCAGCGCATTAAATCCATGACCGTAGACACCTTCGGCGTGGATTATCCGGAACCTGAAAAATGCTGAAATAGACAGATAAAAGCCCGTCGGCGCCGGCGGGCTTTTATCTGTCGAACAAATAGACCTCTCCGTCCAGTAGGGCGAAGTACAGCTCCTTCTCTTTTTCCATGAACGCCTGCCCGCCGGTGGCCTCCGCGACCGCCTTTATCACTGACTCCGCCTGGCCGTCCGGCACCAGAAGCTTCAGGGCCACCCTGTCTGTATATTCGCTGTCCAGAATGGGAAGCTTTCTTTCCCCCGCAATATACTGCAGCTTGCCAAGCCATGTATAATCAATATTCACCGCCAGGGAAATCCCATGGATCTTCTCAATGATCCGGCTGGCGGCCAGCCCTTCCTGTACAGCCCTGGAATATGCGCGCACCAGGCCGCCTGTCCCCAGAAGAGTCCCTCCGAAATATCTGGTAACTACCACCGCAGCATTATGCAAATCCTCCCCAAGCAACACGTCCAGCATGGGGCGTCCTGCAGTTCCCGGGGGCTCGCCGTCGTCACTGCATCGGGTATATTCTCTGTTTTGTCCGATGGAACAGGCATAGCAGTTATGTCTGGCGTCCCAGTATTTTTTTCTCATTTCTTCGAGGAAAGCCAGAGCCTCCTCCTCGGTTTCCGTCGGGCGTACCGTGGCGATAAATCTCGACTTCTTTTCCGTGATCTCTCCCACTCCGCCTTTCAGTATGGTCCTGTAGCGGTCTTTCATTCCAGTTCCTCCGGTATACAAAAATTACAAAGCCTGGAAACATCATGCTATAATTAAAAATAATTTTTGCTGAATTTATTTTACATTTTACACGCAGATCCTGTCAATCCTAAGAATATGCCGCTGCTTCTGCATAAAGCCGGAATAAATGCCCTTCCCACGCGGACGGGCACAGGCCTGAAAAAGTGTGAACTTTTTATTTTAGGGTTTATTTACCATTTTTAATTTGCTATAATATACAGGATTAAATAAGGAGGGTCTTTATGAATTACGGAAAAAAAGCCACCTCAAAAAAGCGGAATGCGCTCATTTCCCGTTCTTCCATGATGGGAAAACGCGCGCACGTTTCGTTTATAAGAGTTTTATTTATATGTCTGATCACGCTCTGCGTTATGATAGGATGCCTGGGTATCGGATCCTTTAAGGGCGTTATTGATAACGCTCCCGATGTGGACGAAGTGGATATCATGCCTTTAGGCTATGCCACATTCCTGTATGATGATCAGGGCAATCAGCTTCGCAAACTGGCCGCCCCCAGCTCCAACCGTCTTCCGGTATCCATCGATCAGATCCCCCTTGATCTGCAGCATGCGGTGGTTGCCATCGAGGACGAACGTTTCTATGAACACAATGGAATTGACGTAAAAGGTATTCTCCGTGCTCTTGTAAGAAACATCTCGGCGGGCGATCTTTCCGAAGGCGCCAGCACTATCACCCAGCAGCTTCTGAAAAACAACGTATTTACCAACTGGACTCAGGAGTCCAGCTGGATTGAGCGGTTTACCCGCAAGATCCAGGAACAGTATCTCGCTGTCCAGATCGAGAAAAAGATCAACGACAAGCAGGTGATCCTGGAAAACTACCTGAACACCATCAATCTGGGCGCGGGCGCCTACGGCGTACAGGCGGCTGCCCGCCAGTATTTTAATAAAGACGTATGGGATCTGAATCTTTCCGAATGCGCTACCCTCGCCGGGATCACCCAGAACCCCAGCCGCTATAACCCCATTGAAAATCCAAAGGACAACGCAAAGCGTAAAAAAGAAGTCCTGGAACATATGCTGGAGCAGGGCTACATCGATCAGGCCCAGATGGACGAGGCCATGAACGACGATGTATATTCCCGGATTCAGGCGGCCCAGGAGGCCTCCTCCCAGACCAGCAGCGTCTACACCTACTTTGAGGATGAGCTGACGGATCAGGTTATCAACGACCTGATGAACATCAAGGGCTACACCAAGACCCAGGCCCGCAATATGCTGTACAGCGGCGGCTTGAGCATTTATACCACACAGGATCCCAATATCCAGGCGATTCTTGACGAGGAATATGCAAATGCGGAAAACTTCCCGTCCTACGTACAATACGCCCTGGACTACGCGCTGACAGTTCAGGACGCGGATGGAAACGAGATCAATTACAGCAAGGAAATGCTGACTCTTTTCTTTAAAAACGAGGATTCTTCCTTCGACCTGCTGTTTGATTCTCCGGAGGAGGGACAGGCATATGTGGATCAATATAAAGCGTCCATTCTTGCCAACGGCTATACGGAGGTGGCCGAGCGTATCAGCTTCGCTCCCCAGCCTCAGTCTTCCATGACTGTCATAGATCAGCATACGGGCTATGTAAAGGCCATTATCGGCGGCCGCGGCGAAAAGACCGCCAGCCTGACCCTGAACCGCGCTACGGACTCCACCCGCCAGCCCGGTTCCACATTTAAGATCGTGTCCACCTATGCGCCGGCCCTCAATGAGCTCGGCATGAGCCTTGCCACCACATATGAGGATGAGCCATACAACTATCCGGACGGTTCACCGGTAAATAACGCCTCCGGAACCTACGGAGGCACCACTACCATCCGGAAGGCTATCCAGAATTCCATAAACGTAATTGCGGTAAAATGTCTGGAGGACGTTACTCCGGAGCTTGGTCTGACCTATCTGGATAACTTCGGCTTCACCACTCTGGCACATGGCACGGAGCAGGATACGGATTCCTACGGGACTGTCTGGAGCGACGCGAACCTTGCCACCGCCCTCGGCGGTATTACCCGGGGCGTCACCAATATTGAGCTTTGCGCTGCCTATGCCGCCATTGCCAACGGCGGCGACTATATCAAGCCCATTTACTATACAAAGATCCTGGATCACAATGGAAACGTCCTGATCGAAAACACCTCCGTCAAACGCTCCGTCATCAAGGACAGCACCGCATGGCTCCTCACCAGCGCTATGGAGGACGTCGTCACACAGGGTACCGGTACCGCATGCCAGCTGGAAAACATGCCGGTGGCAGGTAAAACAGGAACCACTGAAAAATATAATGACCTCTGGTTTGCTGGTTTTACACCATATTACACATGTACCGTATGGACCGGCTTTGACAACAACGAGGTTATTCCCGAGGATGCCCGTAATTTCCACAAGACTCTCTGGGCGAAGGTCATGACGCGCATTCACCAGGATCTGGAATACAGGGATTTCGATATGCCTGCAAGTGTGGAAAAATGCAGCGTTTGCTCTGAAACCGGACTTCTTCCCAGAGCCGGCTGCGATGTTATCACAGAATATTTCGATGTTGGAAATCTGCCTACGGAATACTGCTATGATCACTATTATGTAGAAGAGTATGAAGAGGACTATGAGGAATTTCCTTCGGATGAGCTCACCCCGACGCCTACGGAAGAACCCGTTCAGGATACGAACAATACGGAAAACCCTGGTGAAACCGATGATCCGGATAATACCGATAATCTGGATAATACCGATGACCCGGATATCCCCGACCCGGGTGAGGATCCCGGTACTGATGATTCGGAAGAAGGAAGCATCATACCCGAAATTATATACGAATAGTTGTAAAAGCGGCGGCTCCCGACAGAGAGTCGCCGCTTTTATTTACGTTCTTACATAATTGCCCTATCGCTTATTTCTTTTCCAGAACCATACATGCCGCGCCGTATATTCCCGCGTCATTTCCAAGCTTCGCAGTTACAATGGAAGTCCCCTTGCTGGGAGCGAAAGCATGCTTCACATAATATTTCTGAATGAGATCGATCAGCGGCTGTCCGGCCCTGGATACACCTCCGCCTACAACGATGGTCTCGGGATCAACCACGCAGGCCACATTTGCCAGAGCGCCGCCCAGCTTGTCGCCCACCATTTCCATGATCGTAACAGCCAGGGCGTCTCCGTCCTTATAAGCGTCCAGCACATTCTTTGCGGAAAGATTTTCACGGTTTCTCAGAACACTTTCCTCTTCCGAGGCAGCCAGCGCTTTCTTTGCCACCCGTACAATGCCGGTAGCGGATGCCGTCTGCTCCAGGCAGCCTTTATTTCCGCAGTTGCAGGGCTCCGTCTCATCATGATCCACATTAAAATGTCCGATCTCGCCGGCCGCGCCGTTATGTCCGGAAATGATCCTTCCGCCCACAATGATCCCGCCGCCCACGCCGGTGCCAAGGGTAACCATCACTACATCCGAAGCTCCCTCCGCAGCGCCCTTCCAGGCCTCTCCGAGGGCAGCCACATTCGCGTCGTTCGCAGCCCTTGCCCTGAGGCCGGTCAGCTCGCCCAGCTCCTTTGCCACAGCCTTGAAGCCCCAGTAGAGGTTTACGGCACAGGCGGCCTCGCCCTTATCATTTACCGGTCCGGGAATACCGATTCCCACGCCCTCCACATCGTTTTTATCGATCTCATGTTCCGTGAGCTTCGCCTCGATCGAAGCCGCGATATCCGGCAGGATCGATTCGCCTTTATTCGCTTTATTTGTGGGAATTTCCCATTTATCGATCAACTTTCCGTCCGTAAGAAACAGACCGCATTTAATCGTCGTTCCCCCTACATCTATCCCGAAGCAATATAATCCCATACCTTAACCCTTCCCTTTTCTATTCTGCAATACTGTCAGCGCTTGCTGGCAATATTGGCCTGTACACGCTTATATAATTCTTCCGCCGCATTGTATCCCATCTTCTTCTGCCTGTGGTTCACGGCGGCGGACTCTACTATGATGGCCAGATTTCTGCCAGGACGGATCGGAAGCGAATGGCATACCACCTTATTGCCCAGATACTCCGTATACTCCTCATGAAGGCCAAGGCGGTCATACTCCTTATCCTTGTCCCATTCCTCCAGCTTGATGACCAGGTCAACAGATTGTGTATCCTTTACGCTTTCCACGCCGAACAGTGTCTTTACATCAATAATGCCAATGCCCCGCAGCTCAATAAAATGCCTGGTAATATCCGGTGCGGAGCCTACCAGCGTAACATCGCTCACCTTTCGGAGCTCCACAACATCATCGCTCACAAGACGGTGCCCTCGCTTGATCAACTCCAGAGCAGCCTCGCTCTTGCCGATACCGCTTTCCCCTGTGATCAAAACGCCCTCGCCGTAAACGTCCACCAGCACGCCATGAATCGAAATGCACGGCGCGAGCTGTACGCCCAGCCATCGTATGATCTCCGCCATCAGACCGGAGGTCGTTCTCTCCGTAACGAAGGTCGGCACATCATATTTCAGCGCCAGATCCAGCATATCCTGAGACGGTCTTGTTTTTGTACTGAAAATCACACAGGGAATTTTACTGGAAATAAAACGCTCGTATTTGAATCGCCGCTCCTCGTCATTCAACTGCATCAGATAGGTATATTCCACGTATCCGATGATCTGAACGCGCTCGTTGGCAAAATGCTCCAGATATCCCGTCAGCTGCAGGGCAGGACGGTTAATTTCCGCAGTCATGACCAGCATCTCGCTGAGATCCAGAGCAGGAGTCAGATTCACCAGGTCCAGCTCCTGCATCATCTTTGTTAAATGTACACCCTTCATTATGTTATCTCCTTTTGGGTCTAATATACGTATCCTCATTATATCATCCCATCGGTTACATTTCAATGAATGGCAGGCAAATTGGCTGAGGAATTCTCTCCGTTTTTTTCCGGATGGAAAAAGTCATAAACCTGCCTCGCACTGGCCGCATTCATGGATTCCGTACCGGCCAACGCTTCCAAAGACGCGTCCCGTATATTCTCAATCGTCTTAAACCGCCGCATCAGCGCCTTGCGCCTGGTGTCTCCGATGCCGCTGATATCATCCAGGACAGACCGCACCTGGTCCTTGCTCCGCAACGACCGATGGTACTCTATGGCAAACCGGTGCGCCTCATCCTGAATTCTGGTAATGAGACGAAAGCCCTCGCTGCCGGTGTCTATGGGAATTTCCTCATTATTAAAATAGAGCCCTCTGGTCCGGTGATGGTCGTCCTTCACCATGCCGCACACCGGAATGCGCAGCCCGAGCTTTTCCAGCACAGCCAGGGCAATATTCACCTGTCCTCTGCCGCCGTCCATCAAAAGCAGATCCGGCATTCTGGCAAAGCTGTCAAATTCGCCGCTGCTTTCATGGGTGAAACGCCTGGTAAGCACCTCCTCCATACTGGCGTAATCATTGGGGCCTTCTACGGATTTGATGCGGAATTTACGGTAATCACTTTTTTTCGGGCGGCCCCTTTCATAAACCACCATGGATCCCACGGATTCAAAACCGCTGATATTGGAGATATCAAAGGCCTCCATGCGCACAATACCGGAAAGGCCCAGCCACCCCTCTACCTCACGGACTGCCCCTATGGTCCTTCCCTCTTCACGTCGGATGCGCTCCCGATCCTTGCTGAGAACCATCTTCGCATTTTCATAAGCCAGCTCTACCAGTTTCTCCTTTGTCCCTTTTCGGGGCACACGGATATGAACCCGCTGCTTCCCTCTGGAGGTCAGCCATTCTTCAATGACGGCAGAATCCTCGATCTCCTCCTGCAGCATGATATCTCCGGGTATAAATGGAGTTCCCGCATAAAACTGCTTCAAAAAGCTGGACAGCACCTGCGCCCTGGTATCGCCCTTTGCCACACGGAGATAGAAATGATCCCGTCCGATGAGCCTGCCTCCCCGGATAAAAAAAATCTGCACCACCGCATCCTGTTCCCTGAGATCGTCGCTTTCGCCCATGGCTGCCGCCACAATATCTCTGTCCTCCTGGTCATACCCGGTGATCTTCTGCCTTTCGCCGATCCTGCGGATACTCTGAATAAGATCCCGGTATTCCACAGCATCCTCAAAGCGCAATTCCTCCGACGCCTGCTGCATTTTATCCGTAAGCATGTCGATGGTTTCCTGAAAATCGCCGTTCAGGAAACGAATCGCCCGCCGTATATTTTTATCGTATTCTTCTTTGCTGATTTTTCCCTGGCAGGGAGCCGCGCACTGCTTCATGTGATAATAAAGACAAGGGCGATCCTTACCGCAGTCCCTCGGAAGGACACGGTTACAGGATCGCACCTGAAAGAGCTTCCGCACCAGCTCGATTACATCCTTTACGGCTCCAGCGCTTGTATAAGGGCCGAAATACCGGCCCTTATCCTTCTTCAGCCTTCTGGCGAACAACACTCTGGGATATGCTTCGTTCACCGTAACCTTGATAAAGGGATAACTCTTATCATCCTTCAGCATCGTATTATACTTTGGACGATGCTCCTTGATCAGATTACATTCCAGCACCAGCGCTTCCAGCTCAGAATCTGTGATGATATATTCAAATCGTGTGATATGGGTTACCATCTGTTCGATCTTAACGCCTTTATTCCGACTGCTCTGAAAATACTGCCGGACCCGGTTCTTAAGACTGACGGCCTTTCCCACATATATGATCTCGTCCTTTTCCCCGTGCATAATATAAACGCCGGGCCTGGACGGAAGCTTATTTAATTCTTCTTCAATCTGAAACATTGGATTTCTTCTCCGTCGTTTCCGGCGCCTGCTGCTCTAAGGCTGCAGCAGCCGCAGGCTCATTCTCCTGCTTTTCCGGATCCAGCTCATCCAGATTTTCCGGAATCTCCATGCCCTTCTCTACGGCCCGGAAAATCTTCATAAACTCTTTACCTGTGATGGTTTCCCGTTTAATCAGGTATTCCGAGATCTGATCCAGCGCCTTTCTGTGGCTTTTGAGAAGCGTCTTCGCCTCCTCGTAGGAAACATGGAGCAGCTCCATTACCTCATGATCCACCTCCGTAGCCGTATCATCGCCGCAGTTCAGCACAGTGTGGCCGGTCAGATACTGGTTTTCCTGAGTAGCCAGTCCCATAAGGCCAAACTTCTTCGACATGCCGTACTGGGTGATCATTGCCCGGGCCACCTTTGTCGCCTGCTCAATATCATTGGCAGCTCCTGTGGTTACCGTGTCAAACACGATCTCCTCTGCGGCGCGTCCCCCAAGATAGCCTACCAGCATAGCTTCCAGCTCCTTCTGGGTATTCAGGTATTTCTCCTCCTCAGGCACCTGCATCACGTACCCAAGAGCTCCCATGGTGCGGGGCACAATGGTGATCTTCTGTACGGGCTCCGCATCCTTCTGCAATGCGCTCACCAGGGCATGTCCCACCTCGTGATAGGAAACGATCCGCCTCTCCTGCATGCTGAGAATGCGATCCTTCTTCTCTTTACCTACCAGGACCACTTCCACGGATTCAAAGAGATCCTTCTGAGAAACAGCTTTTCTGCCGCTTTTGACTGCCAGGATCGCAGCCTCGTTGATCATATTTGCCAGGTCTGAGCCCACCGCTCCCGATGTGGCCAGGGCTATCTCATCAAAGTCCACCGTATCATCCAGCAGCACATCCTTCGCATGCACCTTCAGGATCTCCACACGTCCCTTCAGATCCGGCCGGTCCACGATCACACGCCTGTCAAAACGTCCCGGACGAAGAAGCGCCGGATCCAGAACCTCCGGACGGTTGGTCGCCGCCAGGATCAGAAGGCCCTTGGACGTGTCAAAACCGTCCATCTCCGCAAGGAGCTGATTCAGCGTCTGCTCGCGCTCATCATTGCCGCCGCCATAGCGGGAATCCCGGCTCTTGCCGATGGCATCGATCTCATCAATAAACACGATACAGGGCGCATTTTTCTTCGCTTCCTCAAAAAGGTCACGGACACGGGACGCGCCCACGCCCACAAACATTTCCACAAATTCCGAACCGGACAGGGAGAAAAAAGGTACGTGCGCCTCTCCTGCCACAGCCCTGGCAAGCAGCGTCTTGCCCGTTCCCGGAGGGCCCACAAGCAGGGCGCCTTTGGGGAGCTTGGCTCCGATGCTGGTATATTTACCAGGATTATGAAGAAAATCCACCACCTCCTGCAGGGATTCCTTGGCCTCGTCCTGACCTGCCACATCCTGGAAGGTAACGCCCGTTTCTTTCTGAACATAGGCCTTCGCGCGGCTTTTACCAACGCCCATCATTCCGCCGCCCTTATTCATCCGGCGCATAAAGAACATGAGCATGACAAAAAGCAGCACCGTAGGCAAAAGCACACTGAGCATCATTGCCAGGAATTCGCTCATCGCATCCGGCTTCTCCGAATAGAAAATAATGCCGGTCCCCTCCAGGCGGCTGGTAAGGGCGTCCACATCTTCCATCTGATTTGTATAATAAGTAACTTCCTGATAAAGCGACGTCTGATTTTTCGGAATAATCGTCAGCGTCTCCGACTGGAGCACAACCTCGCGGATCTCTCCATTATCGACCATCTCGATAAATTTATCATAGGTGATCTCGCTGGAATTGTCTTTCAGCATGTTGGTAAAAAAGCTGAGACAGATCAGCGTGATCATCAGACAAACCAAAAACGCCAGAATCGACTGATGATTTTTATTCGGCCCCTGATTCCGGTTATTATTTCTATCAGGACGGTTCCCATTGGGCTTATTGTCCATATGATTATCCATTCTGTTCCTCCTCTTGTATGTCCCGCTCGACTAACCTCATTATAATGATAAAACGGGTATAAATCAACCGGCAGATTGTGAAATTACTTTGAATTTGGATAAAAGAAAAAATATTTTACGTTGAAAAATTTTCCTCCAAATGAAAAATAAGTATCACAAACAGAAAGCTTTGTAGTATACTTGGAGAATAACAGGGGATATTTTTTAACGGTTCCTCTGATGTGCGAGGGAAAGGGAACACGACAAATGAAGATCGGATTTGACAACGAAAAATACCTGACAATGCAATCAGAACACATTCGCCAGCGCATCAGTAAATTTGACAACAAGCTTTATCTGGAATTCGGCGGAAAGCTCTTTGACGACTATCACGCCTCCAGAGTTCTCCCTGGCTTTGCTCCGGACAGCAAGCTACGCATGCTTATGCAGCTGAGCGACCAGGCTGAAATCGTCATCGTTATCAGCGCCGCGGATATTGACAAAAATAAAATAAGAGGCGATCTGGACATCACCTACGACAGAGATGTCCTCCGCCTCATTGACGTTTTCACGGAGCGGGACCTTTACGTGGGAAGCGTATGCATTACCCGCTATGCAGGCCAGGAGAGCGCCGACCTGTTTAAAAACCGTTTGGAAAAGCTGGGTATCCGGGTCTATCTCCACTATTCCATACCGGGCTATCCCAGCAATACGGCCCTGATCGTCAGCGATGAGGGCTATGGAAAAAATCAGTATATTGAAACCAGCAGGCCCCTTGTCGTAGTTACGGCGCCCGGCCCCGGCAGCGGAAAAATGGCCACCTGCCTCTCCCAGCTCTATCATGAATATAAGCGGGGCATCAGCGCGGGCTATGCCAAGTTTGAGACGTTTCCCATCTGGAATATTCCGCTGAAGCATCCGGTAAACCTGGCATATGAGGCCGCCACCGCAGATCTGAACGATATCAATATGATCGACCCCTTCCATCTGGAAGCTTACGGTGAGACGACCGTCAATTATAACCGCGACGTAGAGATCTTCCCGGTGCTGCAGGCCATGTTCGAAAGAATCACCGGCGAATGTCCCTACAAATCTCCCACAGATATGGGGGTAAATATGGCGGGCAACTGTATCATCGACGACGAGGTATGCAGGGAAGCCTCCCGCCAAGAGATCATCCGCAGATATTATAAGAGCATGGCCGCCCTTGTTGCCGGTACAGGAAAAGAGAACGAGGTAATTAAGCTCGAGCTTCTTCTCAAACAGGCCCATGCCGTTCTTGAAGACCGCCGTGTGGTTCCGGCCAGCCTGGAAATGGAAAAGAATACCGGTGCGCCCGCTGCAGCTCTGGAGCTCCCGGACGGCCGGATCATCTGCGGAAAAACCTCCGGGCTTCTGGGGGCCTCCTCCGCCCTTCTTCTGAATGCCTTAAAGGAGCTCGGCGGCATCGCCCATAAGACCCATGTGATCTCGCCTGATGCCATCCGCCCCATCCAGGAGCTGAAAACGCACTATCTTGGCAGTAAGAATCCGCGCCTGCACACCGATGAGACGCTGATCGCCCTGTCTGTCAGCGCCGCCACCAGCGCGGAAGCGCGTCTGGCGCTGGAACAGCTTCCCAGGCTCAAGGGCTGCCAGGCTCATACTTCGGTCCTGATCTCCGACGTGGATACTTCGGTGTTCAGGAGGCTCGGCATAGAGCTCACCTGTGAACCCAGGCAGGAAAAGAGAAAATAGTTTGATACGGAAAAAAACAGGACGGCAGCCATCCTTATGATGGCCGCTGTCCCGCGACATTTGTATGTACTGTATATCTTGTGTATTATCTGACTTCCAACTTTCCGTAGCCATTTACCGCACTTACATGGTGGTACTGCGGATTCACCGTCGTCTCCTGCACTTCTGCCAGAAACATGATATGATCCTGCACCGGAATTTCCTGAATGACTTTACATTCCATAATCACTTCACTTCTGGCAACAACCTTTGCCCCAATTGTAACTGCATCCTGCAGTTCAATCCCGAATTCCTCCGCTTTGCAGATTGTCCGGCCGGAGCAGGTTCCGCACCGGAACGCCGCATCGGCTATACTGGAATCTGGAAGGCACAGCCCAAATTCACCTGTACATCGAATCAATTCTCCGCTGAAACCTTTGCTGCTCAAGCAGACGGCTACTGTTGCCGGCCAGTTGGACGCATAGGTCCACCAGGACAATGCCATCAGATTTGTGGTTCCGTCCTCTTTCAGACTGCTGACCAGAGCAAACATATTCGGGGATGACTGTTTTTGAACCTTTCCAATCTCAACTGCCATATCTTCCTACCTGTTCATATAGTCAATGACAGTTTTGATCTGTTCGCCAAAGGAACCGTCGCCAAATTTGTTTTCGAAGAATGCCCCACCGATGGTAAATGCCCATGTACCGGTTGCCCTAACCTCATCCAGTCTCTGGAAGCTTGCTACCGAGCCGGCCAGGCAAACTTTACCTCTCACCTGTTTTACAAATTCCGCATTTAATTTCACCGCATCACCGGTATAACGATAGCCCAGAAGGTCAAAGCCTGTTACGCCTTCTTCATCTACAAGCGTGTTAGCTTCGTCGATCATGCCCTCAATGGTTCCTTCCAGAACGCTGGGACGGCCGCTGATTCGTCCTACAAACGGCATGTATTCCATTCCCGCCTCTTTTGCAATTTTCTGAACGGATTCAAAATAGAGGGTTCCCATCAGAACATCAAAGCCGCATCTTGCGCCAATTCTGGCACCTTCCTTGCATTCCTCTTCCGTATAAGCCACAACTTCCAGAAATGTCTGTTTTCCGGCCTCTTTCATCCTGCGGACAAGGTCCTTCATCTCTTCTTCAGGAATTCCCACCTCTTTAAAGCCCCAGAATTTTGCCGGGGAATCCTTTGCCGCTTCAAATACTTTGATGGCATCCTTTACAGTTCTATCGTTGTGCGTCAACATTACAATTAACTCTGGAACTCTTTTCTCCATATAGCTGTCCTCTCTTCTTCTGTCCTCATTTTTCACTCTGTTTATATAGCCGTCTGTCATTTACCAGACTGTCCGATCCATTAATTTCCTGCCATGAAATCTGCCAGTGTAGCGCCAGCATAATATTCTTCAAACATAGACTCTACATTATCTTTTGTAATATAAGTGTTGGTCTGATAAATGATTCCCGGGATCTCCTCGCCGTTCAGCAGGTTAATCATTTGCATTAGTGCCAGTCTGGAACCTTCTACTGCAGAATAGCCGACTGTTCCGAGAACGGATCCTTTGTAAACGCCTTCCAGGATAACCCGGTCATTGTCTACAGAAGACAGAAGGATATCATTGCCGGAAGCTTCGATCGCCTGCATCATACCATAAGTTGCGGAAGAGAACAGTCCCCATGCACCCAGCATATCCGGATTAGATTGCAGAACACCTTCCATCGCGGAGTAGAATTCTTCCGGAGCCTCACCTGTCAGAGCCTTGATCTCAATTCCATCATATTCCTCAAATACACTGCAGAAACCATACTCACGTGTCTGTGCGTTCGGATGTAGAAATGGAAGTGTACCATAATAAATGCGGCCTTCCATATCGGAGCCGGAATCCTGAAGTGCCTGCAGAAGAGCCTCTCCTGCCAGTCTGCCCTGTTCTACTGCATCGTACATAACCACTGCGTCTACATTGCCAGCATTAGGCGGAGCATCGTAGGAAATAACCGGAATTCCAGCTTCTTCCAGTGCATCCAACGCATCTTTGATTCCATAGAAATCACACGGAGAAAGGATTACGCCGTCCACTCCCTGAATGATCCACTGTTCAATTGCCTGGTTCTGAACATTCTGATCCCAGTTCGCGTCATTGATCAAAAGCTTTACGCCAATTTCTTTACATGCTGCCTGAATACCTTCCAGATACATTGCACCAACTTCGTCAACAGTTGTATATGCGGCAAATCCGATGGTGTATTCCTCATTCGGTGTGGGAAGCGCAACGTCACCGCCGTTAGTCCATTTTACGCTTCCGCCCTTCTGACGGATATTGATGTCACACTCAATACCATATTCTGCATAATAGTCATTTAGTTCAGATTCTGTCCCTGCCGGAACCACATACTCAAAATACGGATTTTCCTCTGCACATACCGTGCACGGCAGCAGCATTGCACATACCAGCCCAATTATCATATTTTTTTTCATTTAAAACTCGCCTCCTATCATTTTTTGTTTTGCTACGTTACAGATTTCTATCTGTTTGAATCTTGTTACCCCATAATCAGTCCTCCGATACCACCGTCCTCTCCTTCAAGACATTATCCATGTAAACAGCCACTATGATAACCAAACCCTTTACAAGCATCTGATGGTGAGACTGCGCGCCCAGAAGGGACATTCCGCCGTTGAGACAGCCCATGATCAGACAGCCGCCAAGCGTTCCCCACATACTTCCGAGGCCGCCTGAAATAGCCGTACCGCCAAGTACCGATGCTGCAATTGCGTCCATGGACAGCGTTTCTCCAAGGTCAGACATTCCGCCGTTCATCAGGCCCGCCAGAATCAGTCCGGCGATTCCCGCAAACAGTCCGGCCAATGTGAAAATAATAATTTTATATTTCTTCACATTGATTCCCGCAACCTTTGCCGACTCCACATTGCCGCCGATACACTTCACATAAAAGCCCAGCTTCGTTTTATGATAAAGCACCAGACTGATCGCAAAAAAAACTGCCATCAGTACAACCGGCATGGGAATATGTCCCGCGATCATACCATTTCCAAAAGTAAAAGCAAAGGCCTGATTCTTAATTGGAAGCGTACGTCCCGCAGATATAATCATTGCAATTCCTCTGAAAATGTTCATCGTTGCCAGCGTAACCAGAAATGCATTGATCTTTCCATATATATTAATCACCGCATTCAATGCACCGCCTACAGCTGCCATCAAAATAACGATCAACAGTGCTGCTGCCAGCGGCACCTTCAAGTTCAGCAGCTTGGCAAGCACAACCCCCACCAGAGCAGCCATTGATCCGCCAGACATATCCAGCTCACCCATGGTAAGGATAAACGTAATGCCGTATGCGGTAAGTGCCACATAGCTCATACGCTTCAGCATGTTCATCACGTTTTTGCTGTTTAAGAAAACCGGATTCAAACATGTAAAAATAATAATCAATCCGATTAAGATTAAAATGGTTCTGTATTTAATGCAGAACTGACCGAATTTTGAGCCTTTCGATTTCATATTGTTCCCTCCCAACCGTTCTTATTTTCCTGCAGTTGCATAACTCATAATGCATTCCTGGTCGATTTCAGATTTGTTCAGCAATCCGCTCATCTCCCCTTCACACATAACAAGAATATTATCCGCAACACTGATCAGTTCGGCCAGTTCAGAGGAAACCATAATAATTGAAACCCCATCTTTGACCAGTTTCCCCATGATTTTGTATATTTCCGCCTTCGCTCCGATGTCAATACCACGGGTAGGTTCATCAAACAGAATGATCCGGGGCTTGATATCCAGCCATTTGCCTAGCGCAACCTTTTGCTGATTGCCGCCGGAGAGTGTCTGTACCGGCTGATTCATATTGGAAATCCGGATATTCAGTGCCTCTCTCTGTCCCTGTGCCAGTTCTCTCAACCGCTTAAAATCCAGAAAGCCCGCTTTCGTTGTATTTCGCCCTGCATTGAGAATACTTAAATTAGTGAAAATCGGAAGGCAAAGCACCAGGCCGGTTTTCTTCCTGTCCTCTGTCACAAAGGCCATGCCTTTTGCAATTGCCTGCTGCGGTGTGGTCGGTATGTATTTCTCACCAAACAGCCAGATTTTTCCGCCGGTCATGGGACGCATTCCAAAAATCGTCTCCAAAACCTCCGTTCTTCTGGAACCCACTAGGCCGCCAAAGCCAAAGATTTCTCCCTTGTGGAGCTCAAAAGACACATCTCTGAAAACGTCAGAGGAAAGATTTTCCACCTTCAGAATAACCTCTCCCAGTTCCACCTCTTCCTTGGTATATGCGTCCTTTATCTCACGGCCGACCATCATGGAAATCAAATCTCCTTCTGTAATGTCCTTGTTATTCACTGTCCTGATCTGATCGCCATCCCGCAGAACCGTAATCCGGTCCGCAATTTCCGTAATTTCCTGCAGACGGTGGGAAATATAAACCACCGTGATCCCCTCCGCCTTCAGGCTCCTTACAATTTCCAGCAGCTTTTCCGAATCCTTATGGGAAATAGACGACGTGGGTTCGTCCATGATCACAACTTTTGCTTCGTCACTGATTGCTTTGGCGATTTCCACAATCTGCTGCTCCGCAATGGAGAGGTTTCGCACCATTGCATCCGGAGAAATATCCGAATCCAGCTGTGCCAGAGCTTTTGCCGCAATTTCCCGGAACTCTTTCTTTTTCAGCATAAAACCCTTAAAACGGTCCTGCTTATCAATGACAATATTTTCCGCCACCGTCATATCCTTACAAAGGGCCAGTTCCTGATAAATTGTATGGATTCCGGCATCCTTCGGCTGCCTTGGACCGGCAAATTCCATACGCGTTCCTTCTACATAAATCTCACCGCCCTTATCCGGCTTGTGATAACCGCTCATAATTTTAATCAAGGTAGATTTTCCGGCTCCGTTTTCTCCTAAAAGGACATGCACTTCTCCTTTCATAAAGCGGAGATTAATTCCTCTCAGAACGTTCACTCCGGAAAAGGTCTTGCCTATATTTTTCAGCTCCATTATGCACTCTGACAAGCTCTTTTCCTCCTTTCTTTATGCACACCGGTTTCACTCTATCCTGTGAATCGCATATGCAAGCTTTTTATACATCTCATACGCCTTATCAAACTTCTTCCTACTTTCGAGATCTGGGAGAAAGACCTTCTCTTTTTCATCTGTGTATTTTTTGATTCCGCCCGGATGATCCAGCGCCCCCACCGCGATTGCCGCATAGACGGCAGCACCCATTGCGGATCCTTCCGTTACACCGCATTTCAGAATCTTTTTGCCGGTAATATTAGCTTTCAGCTGCAGCTGCCGGTCAATGGACGCGCCGCCGCCCACCGCTCTTAACGTGTCGATGATGATTCCGGCCTTTTCAAGAGCTTCCAGCTGCATCCGGACCTCATACGCAAGACCTTCCACCAGTGCCCGCCCGATATCCTCACGGGTGGTATCGGTGGTCAGGCCATACAGAGTTCCTTTCGCACCGGCATCAAAAAAAGGATTTCCACTGCCCGAAAAATGGGGAAGCAGGTAAACGCTGCCCGGTTCGTTCACGGACATGGTTCTCTGCATATGTTCATAGAAATTGATTCCTTCTTCCCGGCACCGCTGATATTCATCCGGCACCACCATATCCCGGTACCATCTGGTAATGCACCCGGCTGTCAGGTTCACGGAAAAGGTCACATAATCCCGATATCCTACATAACACGGAAATGCCTGTCTGCACAGTTCCATGGACGTATTACATTCCGGCAGCACCGCAACCACGCCCTCAATTGTTCCTGCGATATCCACCGCTGTTTTTGGCTCCTGCTCATCCAGTCCTGCGCCCACAGCCGCACAGACCATATCATGGCCGCCCACCGCTGCCAGTACCGACTGTGTAAAGCCCAGTTCCCTGCGCATTTCCTCAGGAAGCGTACCTGCCGCCGTTCCCGATTCCGCGGCTATGGGAAGCTGATCCATTCGCAGCCCTGCCGCCTTCACCAGTTCTTCGGACCACGTCCTTTTTCGGATGTCAAACAACATGGTGCGTGATACCTCCGAATAATCGGCAATCGGGGGAAGGCCCAGCTTCTGCATAATGAAATCCTCAAAGGTTGCCCATCTCTTTGTCCCTGCAAAAATTTCCGGCTCATGTTTCTTCAGCCAGAGGATCTTCGCCAGGCTTCCGATAAAGAGCGGCGGCATCCCGTTGGTCTGGTAAAAGTGTTCTATGCCGTACGCATCCACGAATTCTTTAATTTCTTCTTCCCCGCGGGGGTCAAAATCAATAATCGCGTTTCGAATACTTCCGCCGTCTGTACCAACCGGTATGATGACATCCCCAATTGCTGAAATGGCCAATGCCGTTACAGGTTCATCCGTCTTTTCATTTGCCTCCCGAATCACGTCCCGGATACTTGTCCATACCAACTCCGCATCCAATTCCATCAGGCCCTCTCCCGGAAAAATCGAGGGATATTCCCGATATGCCTGGCAGACTATTTCCCAGGAATCCTTAAAAATTACAGCTTTACACCCGGAGGTTCCCATATCTACGCCCATAAAACGCATCCCCGTTCCTCCTCTGAAAATAAATCAAAGATTCTTATCCCAGTATCCGCCTGTTCCGTGATAGCTTTTGTTTACTGCCAGAAGAGACGGGTATTCCGGTCCCAGATCTGTGTTCTGCGGAACGCCCTGCTCCGTTTTTGACGAACCGGCTTTTCCGCCGCTCATGAACATTTCAATGCATTCCGATTCCGCACTTACAAAGCCGTCCGTTACGGAACGGATCATGTCCGGAATGTCAAAATTACCTGTATAATCCGGGTTATCCCGAATGTATTCTTTTACATTGCGCTTGCCTACATGGCACATCTCGGTATAAATGCAGACCTTGGAAATTCCCAGCTGAATACTTCTCTGAATATGATCCGCGGGAATACCGGTGCCTCCATGCAGAGTCAGACAGCAGTTGTATGCAGTTAAAGCGCGCCGGATTTCGGAAAGCCTCTGGAAGTCAAGATGGGGCGTGCCTTTGTAAAATCCATGCGCATTTCCCACGGAAACAGCCAGAATGTCGATACCGGTTCTTGCCACATAATCCTTTGCCTGATCCGGATCCGTCATCGTTTCCCGGATATCCACAAAGCTGGATCCAAGAGCGCCCAATTCACCCTCTACTGCAGCGCCGAACTTGTGTCCGATTTCCACTGCGATTCTTGTATTCTTTACATTTTCCTCATATGGAAGCTTGGAACCGTCGTACATAACGGAGGTAAAGCCCGCCCTGCAGGCTCTCTCCACCTGTTCCAGATCCAGTCCGTGGCTCAGATGGATTCCAACGGGAACGGAAGCTTTTTTTGCTGCCCGCGCTGTTACCAGTGCAAAATCCTCAAAATCCACATACGGCTCCATTACGCCCGGTTCCACCACAATAATGGGAGAGCCAAGCTTCTCCGCCTGTGCGATCAAATACCGCGGCTGGTCCAGACCGTTTATATTAAATGCGCCCACCGCATAATTCCGTCTTCCACAATCCTGTAAAATATCCAATGTTTTGCTCAGCGGCATTTCTGTATTTCCTCCTTATCTTCTACTCTTCATCTTCTGATCTTCTGAAATACTTCCGGGTTTACTACCGGCCTGGGCATTCCGCCCGCCAGATAAAGCAGAAGGTCGTTTACCAGCATGACAGACTGAAGGTAGATCACGTCACGTCCGGCGCCGGCAATGTGCGGCGTCAGAATTACATTGGGATACTTGAAATACTCATCGTCACACTTAATCGGTTCCTGATGAAATACGTCCAGCGCCAGGCCGCCCAGCTTCCCGCTTCTTAATGCCTCTCTTAATGCCTCTTCCTGAATCAGGCCTGCTCTGGCGTTGTTGATGATATAAACGCCTTTTTTCATCAGGGCAAACTGTTCTTTTCCGATCATGCCCTTATTGGAATCCGTAACCTTTGCATGGAAGGTTACAATGTCCGCATTGCGCAGAAGATCGTTTAATTCCACCTTCTGGCAGCCGGCTTTTGCGATGACATCCGCTTTCTGGTAAGGATCGTACACAATTACGTTCATGCCAAAGCCCAGGGCACGCTTTGCAACCTGTTTTCCAACGGTTCCAAAGCCTACAAGCCCGATGGTTTTTCCTTCCATCTCGATTCCTTTACGGGACTGCCACGGTCCTTCTGCGTTCATATCCCAGATCACGTCCTTATCGCTTCCGAAATCACCTGCCGGAGCGGTAAAGATCCCCCGGCGAAGCTCTTCGTCCGCACGGGCGATGTTTCTTGTAAGGGAAAGGATTTGGCCAAAGGTGAAGTCCGCCACCGGAAGTGCTTCCCGTCCGAAGGTAAAGAATACCGGAATTCCCTTTTCTGTCGCATAGTCCACATCAATGTTTGCTCTCGGGCCTCCCCGGATGGAAGAAATAATCTTTAAGTGAGTCTGGTCAATGACTTTCTTTGTCACTTCTTCATATCCTACAATCAGGACGTCCGCATTTCCGATTTCCCGGATCAGATCGTCCTCACCCAGGATTTCACCGGTGAAACCCCATCCGCCTGTCCGTACGGTGTGTCCCACCGTTTTCAGGGTTTCCATCGCGTCCTGCGAAAAATCCGCACAAATATATATCTCCAAAATGTTTGCCTCCCGTTCCTTAATTAAATCTTATCCAATCATTCATCCGGATACAAAATAACCTTCATGCTCTTTCTTTCACGGTACAGCTGTATCGCCTCACGATACTGAGAAAGCGGAAGCCTGTGGGAAATCATGGACTTGTTGTCCCATTTGCCTGCCTTAATCAGATTAAATACGCTTCTCCAGGAAACCCAGTCATATCCGAAATGGCCTTTTACCGTCACCGCTTTGTCCACGATGGGATCCAACGAAGCTCCGTACGGCCTGTGGTCATATCCGATTTTTACTATGGTGCCTGCCGGACGGACAATGGAAACTGCCTGACCCAGAACTGGGTTTACGCCCGCCGCATCTGCTACCACTGCAACGCCTTCCCCTTCTGTAATCCGCATTACTTCCTGATACATATCGCATTTATCACTCATGACAATGTCCGTCGCCCCAAACTGCTTTGCCAGGTTAAAGCGATCCCCGTCTGCTTCCAGTCCGATGGCGATGATCTTTGCAGCACCGGCTGCTCTTGCCGCCTGAATACTGAACTGTCCCAGAGTTCCCAGACCGAATACTGCACAGTATTCACCGGGCATCAGCTTTGCTTCCTGAACCACTGCCATAAAACCGTTGCAGGCCGGATCCATAATCGCCGCTTCTTCAAAGGTCATGCATTCCGGAATCCTCATCAGGCTGTTGGGGAAAACAGCAAGGGTCTTGCCAAGAATTTTTACATATTTTGCCCAGCCGCCGTCCATTCCGTATCCGATACCCAGACGTTCCGGGCAGGACAGATAATCCGCAGTACCGCAGGCATAGCATTCGCCGCAGGCAGTTCCCGTATTATCAGAAACAACCCGGTCGCCCGGTTTCCATTTGGTCACATTTTTTCCGACTCTGGCAACCACGCCGGAAAACTCATGCCCCAGAATAACCGGCGGGAACAGAATATCCTTATGATGTCCGTCAAAGAATGCAATATCTGAACCGCATACGCCGGCCGCCTTTACCTCGATTAACACATCGTCGTCCCCTATTTCGGGAATCGGAACTTCGCGTAATTCCATTTTGTCTACGCCATGCTCGTATTTTACAACTGCCTTCATTGTATTTTCAGCCATTGCCCGTCACCTCCCTGTGATTTAAAATCCGTTTTTCATGATCAGCCACTCTGCGCCTGCCGCCGCATATTCCTTCTGTGCGGCAGCTCCGCTGATTCCGCCGATCACGCCCACACGTACGCCGCCCGTCCTGATATTCCGGACAGATTGTGCGCTGACTTTTCCGCCTGTGATCGCGGAGAGGATTACCATATCCGCCCCTGCTGCCGCACAAGCTTTTGCTGTTTCTGTGATCTGGTTTTCATCCAGATCTTTTACTTCAATAATGGCTCCCGCAGGTACTTTGCCCTTGGAGGCAGTGATGCTTTCTGTGAACTCTTTGGATACGGTCTCCAGATTGCCTGCGTTGGCATAATCCATGTTCACCGGAACCAGAACCAGATCGATCCCTGCTGCTACTGCCTGCTTGATTTCCGCATATTTCGCCAGCGGCGAATTGGTTCCTCCCGGCAGACCCACGATTGTGGCAATTTTCTGTTTTGTTCCCACCGCAGTCTCCTTCGCTATAGAAACAAACCACTGGGGAATACATACGCCATAGCAGTCCCTGCGCTTTGCTGCATCCATCAATGCTTTGATATCCGCAACTCTGGCGCCGGGTCTCATATCCGAAAGGAGAACTCCCGCCGCTGTGTCTCCCTGCCCGGAAGTACCGGTATTTCCCTGCAGTGATTGTACCTGCCGGATGACTTCCTGCGTAATCAGTTCAATGATTCTATCTTTTTCCACGTTTTTTCACTCGCTTTCTATTCGCTGTCCAGCCTGCTATTTTCTTAAAGGATGCTCTCAACTTCTTCATGCGGTCTTGGAATGACATGTGTGCCAAGCAGTTCGCCCACGCGGGAAGCTGCAGACGCTCCCGCTTCTACTGCCGATTTCACTGCGCCGACATCTCCTCTTACCATAATGGTAACAATCCCGGCACCCACTTTTTCCTTGCCGACAATCGTTACATTTGCTGCTTTTACCATTGCGTCTCCTGCCTCAATTGCTGCCAGAAGACCTTTTGTTTCAATAATTCCCAATGCCTGCTTTTCCATAATTTTTTCCCTTTCTTTTATGATAAATTTCATTGCTCACTCATCCACCACTCCCAGAATCAATCCGTCAAACACACACGGCTCTCCGTTTAATTCCAGAAGCATCTCCGCCGCATCTCCATCCTCGCACACCAGAACTCTGTCTCCGATTCCTGCGTCGGCGGCGTCCGCAAACACGCCTTCCTCCAGAAAATTTCCATTCCGGTCTTCAAACCGGACCAGCAGAAATTTGCGGCCGTCATGAGCGGGATCGTGTATGACGGATACCATATTTCCAACCACTCTTCCTACCCGCATGGCGAATCCCTCTTTTCCGCTTCATTCCTGCGCTTTGTTCAGACGATCCACCAGACCGATAACGGCCAGATCCACCGGGACTTTTCCCCTCCTCAGAGAAGATGCTCCCTCTGTACTGTCCAGCAGATAAACCACATCGCCGTCCAGAGGGGAAATATATGTATCTGCAGCGACCAGCACCTTTCCAGCCGGGTCATCCCAGGGTACCTGTACCAGAAGCATTCGAAGGCCGGCCAGTGTCGGGTGCTTTGCTGTGCTGACGATCTTTCCCACTACTTTCCCAACCATCATAGGCCGTCCTCCTCTCATGCTCTGGCATATTTGGAAAACAGGATTTCTCCTTCCATTGTCACTTCGTCTACAATTCCAATCACAGCCATATCCACCGGTTTTTTGTCTGTCTCATCCGTCTGTCTGGAAGAACTGCCGCTTACACAGAATACCAGCTCGCCCTCCCCTGCATTTAC
The DNA here is from genome assembly GCA_964528895.1 of uncultured Blautia sp. GTDB lineage: Bacteria > Bacillota > Clostridia > Lachnospirales > Lachnospiraceae > Blautia_A. Next base: position 28,165 of record CAZGTY010000028.1, read on the forward strand.
CGTATCCACTGCAATCTTCGGAACCTTTGAACATTCCCCTGTCAGAGGATTCCACTCTTCCACAATCAGAAGCTTGTGTCCTCTTAAACGGGACGTTTTGTTTGTGCTTACAATATTTCCTTTTACATATGCAAGGATCACTCCTGTCATCACCGCCTTTTTAAGTCATCTGATGTCTGTCATCTGATGAGTTGACTATATCACATCTATTCGACTTTATCAACCTTTTTTTTAGATAATTTGCAAAGAAGAAAGTGCACAGCCGGAGCGCCATCGGAGATCCTGCAAAAACCCGGGGAAACCTCCTTCTGCACTTTGAATGTTAATTTCCAGTAGTTTTTCCGACTAGACCGATTCAGGGATGAGACTGAAGCCTCGAAAATGCCAGAAAATTGGGATTTTTCGATGATTTTGCTTGCAAAAGCAGGATGGATGTGGTATACTTATTTTAGTAGGAATTCCGACTAGAATAAGGAGGCAAAAATGTACCTGGATTTGTTGGTGCCGGTGCCGCAGGCGGCGGGGCGGATCACATATCGGAAGAAGGACAGTGGTACCTATGTTGAGTATCTGATTGAGAACATTTATGACCCAGCAGTAAAATATGCCAGGCCAAAACGTAAGGCTATCGGGAAACTCTCCGAGGGGGCAG
>CAZGTY010000029.1:0-27603 GCA_964528895.1 uncultured Blautia sp.
CAGAGTATGATTGTCAGTCATTTATTTACATCGATATAGCTGTACAGGGTATATTTGGAGATCCCGAAATAATTTGCCACCTTTTCTCCGGATCTGGTAATGAGAAAGGCGCCGGAATCGTTCAGGAACTGAATGGCGGTAACCTTATCCTCCTTGTTCATGAGAGCTACCGGTTTACCCACCAGAGCTACGGATTCCTCGATGAGCTGGTCCAGAAGATCATTTACATTGTGGGCGATCTCCCGGGCCTTTTCCTCTTTATTAATCGGAGAGATCAGGGAATGAAGGGCGCTTTCGATCATAGTAAGCCTGGAAATATCGTAGTTGATACCGAATACATAGTGCAGCGTTCCATCATCGTCCCGGATGTAGGAGGTGCTGCATTTCAGTATTTTGCCGTCTGAGGTTTTCATAAGATAACCGACGTGGTCCTCGGGATCCTGCCCTTTTTTATTTTGCTGGCGGATTACGTCAAAAACAGCATCGGAAGGTCCGTCGCCCACGTTTCTGCCAGTCACATGGCCGTTTACAATAAAGACGATGGAATGTGCCGGTTCATTTGTTTTCAGGTCATGGATCACAACCTCGCAGTCAGGCCCAAATTGAGATGCGATATCCATGGCGATCTGCTTTAACAGGGTAAGTCGTCCCATATCAATTCCCTTTCTAACATAGTTTATATTTCCCATTAATCGAACGTCCTTATTATAGCATGACAAAAATAAAATAAAAACAACTTTTACAAAGGATTTTTGACGGGCTGAAATTAATTCAGGACAGCGGCATTTGAAAGACCTGCGTACATGCGTGCATTTCGTCTGTGTACATATTTGTATTTCATCCTTGACATCCGTCTGAAAATCCAGCACAATAAAATTGATGCTTTTATATAGAAGATCCTACAATGTTATTATCGGAGCAGCTATTAATGCAGAAAGTTTTGTCATAAAATCCTGAGAAAGGGAGAGAGGAGTGAGATCCGTGAAATATTTGCTGAAAAATGGCACGGTTGTTTCCGGGAAGCGATCTGCCCGGATGGATGTTTTGATGGAGGGAGAGAAGATTCTCGCCGTAGAGCCGGAGCTTTATGACGACGGGGCGAAGACGCTTGACGTATCAGGTAAGCTGTTGTTCCCGGGCTTTATAGACGGACATACCCATTTTGATCTGGAGGTGGCGGGCACAGTTACGGCAGATGACTTTGAGACGGGCACCAGAGCGGCGCTGCTGGGAGGAACGACCCTGGTAATCGACTATGCTTCACAGGAAAAAGGGGGCGGAACGCTGCGGGAAGGTCTGGAAAAGTGGCAAAAAAAGGCTGAGAGAAAATGCTCCTGCGACTATTCCTTCCATATGTCTATTGTGGAGTGGAATGAAAAGACGGAACGGGAAATCCAGGATATGATCCGCGAGGGAATCACCAGCTTTAAGCTGTATATGACATATCCCAATATGATGGTCAATGACTATGATCTGTATAATATTTTGAAATCCCTGAGAGAAAATGACTGCTTTGCGGGAGTACACTGTGAAAACTCCGGCGTGATCGACGCTTTGATATATGAGGCAAAAAAGGAAGGACGGTTCGGGCCGGAAAATCATCCTCTGGTGCGTCCGGACACTATGGAGGCGGAGGCCGTGCACAGGCTGCTCGTTATTGCCGGAGAGGCAAAAGCGCCTGTGATGGTGGTGCATCTGACCAATGAAAAAGCATACAGGGAGATATTGAGCGCCCGTGCAAGGGGCCAGAAGGTGTTTGCGGAAACCTGTCCGCAGTATCTTCTTCTGGACGACAGCGTTTATTCGGCGCCGGATTTTGAAGGGGCAAAATATGTCTGTGCGCCGCCGATCCGGAAAAAAGAAGATCAGGACTGCCTGTGGGAGGCGCTGGCTGAGAATAAAATCCAGACGGTGGCTACGGATCAGTGCAGCTTTACGCTTGCACAGAAAGCTCTGGGGAAAGAGGATTTTACCAAAATTCCCGGCGGCCTGCCAGGTGTGGAAACCAGAGGCGCCCTCCTTTATACCTACGGCGTGCGCCCGGGACGTATTACGCAGGAGCAGATGTGCGCGCTGCTGAGCGAAAATGCGGCTAAGCTCTATGGCGTGTATCCGAGAAAGGGCTGTATACAGCCCGGAAGCGATGGCGACATTGTAGTGTTTGACCCGGAGAAAGAGAGCGTGATCTCTTCAAAAACCCATGCCTATAATACGGATAATAATCCCTTTGAGGGCTTTGCGCTTCACGGCGGTATAGACAAGGTCTTTCTCAGGGGCCGTCTGGTGGTGGAGGACAATCAGATACTGAAAGAAAAAGCCGGAATCTATATACATAGAGAAAAGGGCGATCTGAGTTTCCTGTAATATGTAAAATGAGCTATCGTAAACGGCTTAATGACGGCCATGAATAAGGACAGCCGTGAATAAGGACAGTGGAAAAAGAGCGGAGGAGAAAACGGACGATGAATGCAAACGTTACCAGGGAAGAGGCGTTAGCCCTGCTGAAAAAATATAATCAGGAGCCCTTTCATATACAGCACGCGCTGACTGTGGAGGGTGTTATGAAATGGTATGCGGGAGAGAACGGGGAGGATGAAGAATTCTGGGGATTAGTCGGACTTCTTCATGATGTGGATTTTGAGAAATGGCCGGATGAGCATTGCCGGAAGGCTCCGGAATTACTTGGGGAGATCCATGCCTCCGGGGAATTGATACATGCGGTATGCAGCCATGGATACGGTATATGCTCAGAGGTGGAGCCGGAGCTTTTTATGGAAAAGGTTTTATTTGCAGTCGATGAATTGACCGGCCTGATCGGCGCGGCTGCGCTGATGCGCCCCTCAAAGAGCGTTATGGACATGGAAACGAAAAGCCTGAAAAAGAAATTCAAGGATAAACGCTTTGCTGCGGGATGCTCCCGGGAGGTTATTGAAAAGGGCGCGCAGATGTTGGGCTGGGAATTAAATGATCTCTTTGAAAAAACAATCCTTGCCATGCGTTCCTGTGAAAAAGATATCGAAAACCAGATGAAAGCGCTGTAAGAAAAGGGGAAAGACCCCGAAGAGAGCATGATACGCGAAAACGTGGGAGTATGCCGGAAAAGTACAGGGAGAAGGCCGAATATGATCTACAGGGAATTATATGAAAAGCTTCGTGAACAGGGCATGGTGAAATCTGAGGTGATTCTGGATGGGCCGGATTTTGGAAAACGCCGGATCTGCGGTGAAAGCGCGGAGGAGGATGAGACCGGAATCCTTTCCCGGGACGGGGAAAGGGTCTTTCTGGAAGTGTTTCGGAAAAATCCCAGACTGGTGATTCTGGGAGGTGGACACGTTTCCCGGCCGGTGTCGCAGATCGGAAAGCTGCTGGGTTTTTACGTCATTGTAATGGATGACCGTAAGGAATTTCTTACGAAGGAGCGTTTTCCGGATGCGGATGAGATAATTCCGGGATCCTTCGAGGAATTGTCCGAAAAGATACCGCCGTATGAAAACACCTATTATGTAGTGGTTACCCGGGGACATGTGGGGGATACCCTGTGCGCCAGACAGATATTAAACCGGCCCTATGCTTATTTCGGGATGATCGGGAGCAGGAACAAGGTGCGTATTACCAGAGAAAATCTGTTAAAAGAGGGTATTTCCCCTGAAAAGCTGGATACCATGCATGCGCCCATCGGCCTTCCTATCGGCGGTCAGCTTCCGGAGGAAATCGCTGTCAGTATCATGGCTGAGATCGTACAGGTCAAAAATAAAAGCTATACGGCGTTTGTGGACGAAAGCATAATGGATGCGGTGCTGGGCGGCGCACACGGAGTCATGATGACCATTATCCGGAAAACCGGTTCTTCCCCCAGAGGGACCGGAAGCAAGATGTTTTTAAGGGACGACGGGCATCAGTATGGCAGCATTGGCGGGGGAAACGTGGAATATCAGGCCGTTCTGCACGCCCCTTCTGTCCGGAATACAGAATGTATTACCTGCCAGCTTACCCCGGAGGGTGAAAACAGTCTTCATATGATATGCGGCGGGACCGTGGAGATCCTGTTTGAGGTTGTCTGAGATAAAATAACATAAATTTATGCATTGTTCTTTGGCGGAAAAAATGGTATGATAACAATAGTAATATTAACCGGACTTTTAAGGGTGAAACCTGCGGAGAATGGACATTTGGAGGCATATGGGAGCATTGAAAACTGCGGCGCAGGACTGCGGCTTTTTCTTGCATACAGCATATTAAACGGTGTCCGGGAGGATGCCGTTTTCTGGTTTTATCAGGAAAGAACGTCTGCGGTGTTCTGTATGAGGAAAAGAGCTTCGGCCGGGCCAGGGGGTTCTTTTCAGTACATGGCAGAGAGGAGAGAATGACAGATGGATACAAGAATCGCTGTGATCGCCATTATTGTGGAGAACCGCGAAAAAAGCGGTGAGCTGAACGGGCTTTTGCACGAATATGGAGAGTATATCGTCGGCAGGATGGGCGTGCCTTATCCTCCGAAGGGGGTGTCGGTCATCAGCGTGATCCTGGACGCGCCCCAGGAGAAGATCAGCGCTCTGTCAGGAAAGCTTGGCATGGTGCCCGGAATTTCCAGTAAGACCGTTTATTCCAAAGTACCGGAAAAGTCTGAATAAAAAATTCTACAGGAGGAAAAAACAGATGTATGATGTTCAATCACCAAAAGCAACAGAATTTATCGACCATCAGGAGATTCTGGACACCTTGGAATATGCCAGAGTGAATAAGGACAACAGGGAGCTTGTGGACAGCCTCATTGAGCGGGCCAGGAATCTGAAGGGCCTCAGCCACAGAGAGGCGGCGCTTCTTCTGGAGTGTAACGACCCGGAGCTTATGGAAAAGATGTATAAGGTGGCAAAGGAAATCAAACAGAAATTTTACGGCAACCGTATTGTTATGTTTGCGCCCCTTTATCTTTCCAATTACTGTATCAACGGCTGTGTTTACTGCCCTTATCACGCAAAGAACAGGCATATCCGGAGGAAAAAGCTTACCCAGGAGGAGATCCGCCAGGAGGTCATTGCCCTGCAGGATATGGGACATAAGCGTCTGGCGCTGGAAACGGGAGAGGATCCGAAAAACAACCCCATCGAGTATGTTCTGGAAAGTATTAAAACCATCTACAGCATTAAACATAAAAACGGCGCCATCCGCCGGGTAAATGTAAATATCGCGGCCACCACGGTGGAAAATTACCGGAAGCTTAAGGAAGCCGGGATCGGCACCTATATTCTGTTTCAGGAGACCTATAATAAGGAGAGCTATGAGAAGCTTCATCCCACCGGGCCGAAGAGCGATTACGCATATCATACGGAGGCCATGGACCGCGCTATGGAAGGCGGCATTGATGATGTGGGATGCGGCGTGCTGTTCGGCCTGGATACCTACCGCTATGATTTTGTGGGACTTTTGATGCATGCGGAGCATCTGGAAGCAAGATTCGGGGTTGGTCCGCACACCATCAGCGTTCCCCGCATCTGTCCGGCGGATGACATCGACACCGCTGATTTTTCAAACGCCGTGCCGGATGATATCTTCCAGAAGATCGTGGCGGTGATCCGTATTGCCGTTCCCTATACTGGAATGATCATTTCTACCAGAGAGTCGCCAAAGTGCCGTGAGAGAGTACTGGAACTGGGCATTTCGCAGATCAGCGGCGGTTCCAGGACTTCTGTGGGCGGATATGTGGAGGAGGAGTCCATCGAGGAGAATTCCGCACAGTTTGACGTGAGTGACCGAAGAACGCTGGATCAGGTGGTGAACTGGCTTTTGGAGCTGGGGTATATTCCAAGCTTTTGCACAGCCTGTTATCGGGAGGGGAGGACCGGCGACCGGTTCATGTCCCTGGTAAAATCCGGACAGATCGCAAACTGCTGTCATCCCAATGCACTGATGACACTGAAGGAGTATCTGGAGGACTACGCTTCAGCAGATACAAAGGAGAAAGGCCTCAAGGTGATCGAGAGGGAGCTTCAGAATGTGGAACGTGCGAAGACCAGGGAGATCTGTGCGAGAAATCTGAAGGAGATCGAGAATGGAAAGAGAGATTTCCGTTTTTGAGGGGAAATTCTGCCCTCACGAGAGACCTTTGACAAAAAGGGCTTGCATTCTGTATGCATTATAAGGTATATTGAATATAGTTTATTTTGTTAAAGGCATTTATGCCTCGTAAGGAGGAACTATCATGAAAAAACTCAGAATGCTTGTTTTTCTGACGGGACTGGCGTTGTTCATTCCCGGATGTGGATTTGACGATGGCGGCGAGGATTATACCGTTACCGTTATAGAGGCGACTCCGACACCGGAGCCTACGCCCACGCCTGAGGTGACGCCGACGCCTGAGGTGACCCCGACGCCGGCGCCTGTCATTGAGCAGACAGCCAGCGGCGTGAATGTTGAGGTAAAGGAAGGTGTTTATTACACTACCAGTGACGTAAATCTTCGTATGGATGCCAGCACAGATGTGGATTATATTGTAGGTATTCCGGCGAACACGGAGCTTCACAGCACAGGCGTTTGTGATAATGGCTGGATCCGCGTGGAGTATGACGGTCAGGTGGGTTATGTCAGCGGCGACTATGTGACGACCACAGCGCCGGCCGGTACGGAAACAGCAGCAGAAACAACAGAATAAGGCAGGCGAAAAGAAACCCCCGGCTTTCCTGAAGAGGAAGTCGGGGGCTTTTATATACATGAATCATTCCGGGTATGTGAGACGGTCCGGGGTGATGTGATAAAGAACCTCATCCAGATATTTTCCCGCCAGATATTTTGCCATGGGAAGATTCATATCCAGGTAATTGCCGCAGTCTCTGGCGCTGGCGCCGGGTATGTCCCCCTGGAAGTCCCGGATGAATTCAAAGGTTTCCGTCATGAGGGGAACGATGTCGGAGGATTGATAATCACCGGAAAGAAGGAGATAATTTCCTGTACGGCAGCCCATAGGGCCCCAGTAGATGACCTTCGGCCCAAACTCCGGATGATTTCGGAGGAAGGTGGCGGCCAGGTGCTCCATGGCATGAAGTTCGGCTGTGTTCATAACCGGCTCTCTGTTCGGGGCAGTCATACGGATATCAAAGGTGGTGATCACGTGATCGCCTGAATAGTCTTTCCTCGATACATAGATGCCTGGATTTAATTTTTCGTGGTTTATGGTAAAGCTTGCGATTTTTTTCATGAGCATGATTCTCCTTTTTCAGTTTCTTTCTTCGCTTATTTTAGCAGAGAATTGTGTAAGTTACAAGTAATTGACTTTATTCCGGTCAAATGTTAAACTGTTGGTTAGAATTTGACACGGAATCTTGGAGGTAAGATCATGATAGACGGAAAAAAGGTACTGTTCAGCGGTATGCAGGCCACCGGTAATCTCACATTGGGTAACTATCTGGGAGCCCTTAAAAACTGGGTTGCACTGAGCGATGAGTATGAATGCTTTTACAGCGTTGTGGATATGCATTCCATCACCATACGCCAGGAGCCGGCGGAGCTTCGAAAAAGAGCGCGAAATCTTCTGACCCTGTATATTGCGGCAGGTCTTGACCCGAAGAAAAACTGTATTTACTATCAGTCTCATGTATCCGGTCATGCGGAGCTGGCGTGGATCCTGAACTGCTACACCTATATGGGCGAGCTGAACCGTATGACGCAGTTCAAGGATAAATCCGCCAAACACGCAGATAATATCAATGCGGGACTGTTTACTTATCCGGTTCTTATGGCGGCGGACATTCTTCTTTATCAGACGGATGTGGTTCCGGTGGGGATCGACCAGATGCAGCATCTGGAGCTGACCAGGAATATTGCGGAGCGTTTTAACAACCTTTACGGCGATGTGTTTACGGTCCCGGAGGCCTATATCGGGAAGGTGGGGGCGAAGATCATGAGCCTTCAGGATCCCTCCAAAAAGATGTCAAAATCCGATGAAAATCCCAACGGCAGCATTTACCTTATGGATGATCCGGATACCATTATGCGCAAATGCAGGCGCGCAGTGACAGACTCGGAGGGCTGCATCTGCTACCGGGATGAACAGCCGGGCATAAAGAACCTTCTGGACATCTATTGCGCATGTATGGGAAAGACGCCGGATGAAGCGGTGAAGGAGTTTGAAGGGAAGGGCTACGGTGAACTGAAGCCCGCAGTGGGAGAGGCTGTGATCAGCGTACTGAAGCCCCTTCAGGAGGAGTATGCACGTCTCAGTAAGGACAAGGGCTATATTGATTCTGTGATTAAGGAAAATGCGGAGAAGGCAGGCTATTATGCCGCAAAGACTCTTCGGAAGGTGCAGCGGAAGGCAGGATTCCCGGACAGGATCCGGTAAATTGTTTTAAGCAGGAGGTTTTATTGTGAAAAAAAGATGGTTGATGATTTTGTCTGCGGCAGTTCTTTCAGCAGGACTGCTGGCAGGCTGCGGCAGTAAAGAGAAAGTCCCGGAGACGATCAGCGACGAGGAGGCTGCGGAGATTGGTTTTACCAGCGGTGAAGAGGTGGAGGATTCTGATGACGGGGAGCTGCTCACAGGCAAGCATCATGCGGAGATCATCATTAAGGATTACGGTACCATTGAGGTGGAGCTGGATGCGGATTCGGCGCCTGTTACAGTGACAAATTTTGTTAATCTTGCCAATGAAGGCTTTTATGACGGACTGACTTTCCATCGTATTATAGAGGGATTTATGATGCAGGGCGGCGATCCCAAGGGAAATGGAACGGGAGGATCAGATGAACAGATCCTGGGCGAGTTTTCCAGCAATGGAGTTGACAATGAGCTTTCTCATACGGCAGGAGCCATTTCCATGGCGCGGAGCTCCCTTCCGGACAGCGCCAGCTCGCAGTTCTTCATCGTACATGAGGACAGTACCTTCCTGGACGGCGACTATGCAGTATTCGGTTATGTGACGGAGGGTATGGATGTGGTAGATAAGGTCTGCACGGAGGCAAATCCCGTGGACGATAACGGTACGATACCCGCAGACGAACAGCCGGTGATCGAGAGCATAAAGATTTTAGATTAGAACGCGGCCAGGGAGAGAAGACGGATGCTGAAGGAAAAAACTGTTCTGCTGGGCGTTACCGGCAGTATCGCGGCATATAAGATTGCATGTCTGGCCAGTTCGCTGAAAAAGCTTCATGCGGACGTACACGTTCTTATGACAGCGAACGCCGTGAATTTTATCAATCCCATCACCTTTGAGACCCTTACGGGAAATAAATGTCTGGTGGATACCTTTGACAGGAGCTTCCGGTTTCAGGTGGAGCATGTTGCCATTGCAAAAAAAGCGGACGTGGTGCTGATCGCGCCCGCCAGCGCCAATGTGATCGCAAAGCTGGCCCATGGCATTGCGGACGATATGCTCACTACTACGGTTATGGCCTGCAAATGTAAGAAGATCGTCGCGCCGGCGATGAATACCAATATGTACGAAAATCCAATTCTGCAGGATAATCTGGGGATTCTGGATCATTACGGCTTTGAGGTGATCCGGCCCGCAGTGGGATATCTGGCATGCGGAGATACAGGCGCGGGCAAGATGCCAGAGCCAGAGACGCTGCTTCAGTACATTCTTCGGGAGGCGGCGTTTCAAAAGGATATGACCGGACTTAAGGTTCTGGTAACGGCAGGCCCGACACAGGAGCCCATCGATCCGGTTCGCTATATTACCAACCATTCCTCGGGCAAAATGGGATATGCCATTGCAAAAATGGCTATGCTGCGCGGGGCGGAGGTCACCCTTGTAAGCGGACCTGCTGCTATCGAGCCTCCCATGTTCGTAAATGTGGTTCCGGTTATGACTGCCAGGGAGATGTATGAGGAGGTCACGGCTGTGAGTGAGCAGCAGGATCTGATCATCAAGGCGGCCGCTGTGGCAGATTACAGGCCGAAAGAGGTATTTGAGGAAAAGCTGAAAAAACACGGGCAGGATATGTCGTTAGAGCTGGAAAAAACGGACGATATCCTGAAGTTTCTGGGAGATCACAAGCAGCCGGGACAGCTGCTGTGCGGATTTTCCATGGAAACAGAAAATTTGCTCGGTAATTCCAGGGCCAAGCTTGCGGAAAAAAATCTGGATATGGTAGCCGCCAATAGCCTGAAGGTGGCAGGCGCCGGATTCCAGGGGAACACCAATGTTCTGACCCTGATTACACAGGATGAGGACGTATCACTCCCGCTCATGAGTAAGGAGGATGCAGCCAATAAAATCCTGGATAAGCTTCTTTCTATGAAGGAAGAAGGGTAACCCGTTCACCAAAGGAAGCGGGTAAATATAAATCCATGCCCGCTAATCCAGCACCGTATTGTATCCGAAAAGGAACGATAACAAGGAGGATCAACATGAAAAAAAATTTTACAACAACGCAGCTCACAATGCTCGGTCTTATGACCGCAGTTCTGCTCCTGATGGCTTACACGCCCCTGGGCTATCTGAATATCGGCCCGCTGGCGATCACCTTTAATGTGATTCCGGTTGCCATCAGCGCCATTGTATTAGGACCATCAGGCGGCGCGGCCGCCGGAGCGGTCTTCGGACTTACCAGCTTTTTGCAGTGTATCGGCGTAGGGGGTACCAGCGCCATGGGCGCTATGCTTTTCCAGATCAGCCCCATCCTGGCATTTATCCAGAGATTCATTCCCCGCGTACTGGACGGCCTGCTTCTGGGCTATATCTTTAATTTTACCCGCAAGCATCAGAACATTTATATTTCCTGTGCTGTCACAGGTTTTTTCTCCGCATTTTTAAATACGGTGTTTTTTATGCTGGCGCTGGTGGGACTGTTCGGAAATACAGAGTATGTCCGGGGCCTGATGGGCGGAAAGAACATCCTTGTATTTATCTGTACATTCGTAGGCGTCAATGCCGTTTGCGAGATGCTGTCGTCCACCATACTTACCAGCGCAGTGGGCGCGGCTTTGTATAAAGCGAGATTTATTCCGGCTGTGAAGCAGAAATCCCAGCCTGTGTGATCAAAAGAATATTGGGGGAGCATGCATGATCTTAGCGATTGATATTGGAAATACAAATATAGTGATCGGCTGTATCGATAAAAAGAAAACCTATTTTATCGAGAGAATATCCACAGTCCGGACAAAAACAGAGCTGGAATACGCTGTCGATATCAAGACGATTCTTGATATTTATCATATCAGACGAACGGATATCGAAGGCTGCATTGTTTCCTCCGTCGTACCCCAGATCACCAATGTGGCAAAGCTGGCGGCGGAGAAGATCCTGCGCAGGGAAGTCATGGTGCTGGGACCGGGCGTAAGGACCGGCTTAAATATTATGATGGATCATCCGGCACAGCTTGGCTCGGATCTGGTGGCAGATGCGGTGGCGGGTATTTCGCAGTACCCGGCGCCGTTGACGATCATCGATATGGGGACAGCCACAACTATCTGTGTGGTAGATGAAAAGAAAAATTATATCGGAGGCATGATCCTGCCGGGGGTACAGATCTCCCTGGATGCGCTTACGGTCCGTGCTTCCCAGCTCAGCGGCATCAGCATTGAGGAGCCCCGGAGGGTGATCGGCAAAAATACCATTGAGTGCATGAAGAGCGGCGTACTCTACAGCGCTGCGGGGGCTCTGGACGGAGCCATCGACCGGATCGAGGAGGAGCTTGGACAGAAAACCACGGTGGTGGCTACCGGCGGACTTGCCAGGAAGGTGGTTCCCCACTGTAAGAGGAAGGTCATTCTGGATGAGGATCTCCTTCTGAAGGGGCTGCTGGTGATCTACGAAAAGAACAGATAACAACAGAATATGGAAGATATGATAAGGGCTGCCCTTTCCGCGGAAAGAGCAGCCCTGAGAATATCGCCGCAGAATTGACTTTTCCGGCGGAAAATCATATAATAAAAACTGAATTTATTTCCGCGATCCGGAGGATAAAATGGCACGTAAAACAGGTCTGGAAGACTACTATGTAATACGCAATCAGAAAAAAATGCGTTTCGGGTATACCACCGGCTCCTGCGCTGCAGCGGCCTGCAGGGGCGCTGCGGAAATGCTGCTGGGAGGAAAGAAGATCCGCGAGGTGGAGCTGATGACACCGAAGGGGATCCTGCTGACGCTTGAGCTGCTGGATATCCGTATGGAGCGGGGGTCAGTTTCCTGCGCGGTAAGGAAGGATGCGGGGGACGATCCGGATACCACCAACGGCATTTTGGTCTATGCCGAAGTGGAGAAAACAGAGAGCGGAATTACCATAGACGGAGGGATCGGCGTAGGCCAGGTGACCAGACCGGGGCTGTCCCAGAAGATCGGCGAGGCTGCCATTAATCCGGTTCCAAGAGCCATGATCATGAGGGAAGCGGCGGCGGCAGCGGACAAATATGATTACGAGGGCGGCTTAAAGGTGACGATCTCCGTCCCGGAAGGGGTGGAGATCGGGAAAAAGACCTTTAATCCCAGATTGGGAATCGTGGGCGGAATCTCCATACTGGGCACCTCCGGTATCGTGGAGCCCATGAGTGAAAAGGCGCTGATCGAGAGCATCCGGTTAGAGATGAAACAGCATTTCAGCTCCGGGGAGGAGTACCTTCTTGTGACGCCGGGAAATTACGGCGCACAGTATTTGCAGGAACACATGAAGCTTCCCTTTGAAAAAAATATCAAGTGCAGCAATTATGTGGGGGAGACTATCGATATGGCCGTGGACATGGGCGTAAAGGGGATCCTCTTTATATCTCATATCGGCAAGTTTGTCAAGGTGGCCGCAGGGATCATGAACACCCATTCCCACAGTGCGGATGCCCGCATGGAGACGCTGGCCTCCAACGCGATCCGCGCAGGGGCCGATCTGGAGTGCGCAAGGGCCGTATTGTCCTGTAATACCACGGATGAGGCGCTGGACGTCCTGCATGAAAAGGGAGCGCTGGAGAATACTATGAAGGAGATCATGGCGCGGATCCAGTTTTATCTCAATCACCGTTCCTATGAGCAGATCAAGCTTGGAGCGGTGGTCTTTTCCAATGTGTACGGCTATCTGGGGCAGACGGCGGATGCAGAAGAGCTGATCGGGTTGATCTCCTGTGGAAATAAAGAACAGCAGGCTGGAGAAACGAAAGGAGAAGCAGAATGATACATTTTGTAGGAGCGGGTTCCGGTGCGCCGGATCTCATTACCGTGAGAGGAAAAAAATATTTGGAGGAAGCGGATGTGGTCATTTATGCAGGATCCCTGGTAAACCCCCGGCTGCTGGAGTATACCGGAGATGTCTGCACCATCCATAACAGTGCAAAAATGACGCTGGAGGAAGTGATCTCCGTGATGGAAAGGGCCGAGGCTGAGGGAAAGACGACGGTGCGCCTTCACACAGGCGATCCCTGTCTTTACGGCGCGATCCGCGAGCAGATGGACATCCTGGATGAAAAAGGCATTTCCTATGATTATTGCCCTGGAGTCAGCGCATTCTGCGGGGCTGCCAGCGCCCTGAATCTGGAGTATACGCTGCCGGATATTTCCCAGAGCGTGATCATTACCAGAATGGAGGGACGCACTCCGGTTCCGGAAAGGGAGAGTATCCAGTCCTTTGCAGCCCATAAGGCCACTATGGTGGTATTTCTGAGCGCCGGGATGCTGGAGGAACTGAGCCGCCGTCTGATCGAGGGCGGATATACGGCGGATACGCCGGCGGCCATTGTGTACAAGGCTACCTGGGACGATGAGGAATCCTATGTCTGCACGGTGGGAACGCTGGCTCAGACGGCAAAGGATCATAACATTACAAAAACTGCGCTGATGATCATCGGCGATGTGGTAAAAGGGGCCCGTTATGACCGCTCCAGACTTTACGATCCCACCTTTACCACGGAATTTCGCGAGGCTTCAAAATGAAAATATCCATGCTCTGCTTCAGTCTCACAGGACTGGACACAGGGGAACGGCTGAAAAAAGGCCTTGAGGAAAAGGGCTTTTCGGTCGTTCTGGACAAAAAAAGCAAATACATACCGGATTCCATCTGTGAGAGCCATGTCCGGTGGACGGAGCGGCAGTTTCAGGCGGCGGATGGCATCATCTATATCTGCGCCTGCGGTATTGCGGTGAGGAGTATTGCTCCCTTTGTTAAATCCAAGAAAGAGGATCCGGCGGTCCTGGTGATCGATGAGTGCGGAAGATTTGTCATTTCCCTTCTCTCCGGGCATCTGGGAGGGGCAAATGAGCTGACACAGACTGCGGCGGTTATTCTTCACGCACAGCCGGTAGTGACCACCGCCACGGATCTTCACGGGCGTTTTGCGGTGGACGTATTTGCAAAAAAGAATCAGTGCGGCATTTTTCGCATGACTGCAGCCAGGGAGGTCTCGGCAGCGCTTCTGGCAGGGGAAACGGCGGGGTTTTACAGCGAGTTTTCCTGGGATGGGGAACTGCCGGAGGGCCTTGTCCTCTGTGATAAAGGCGGAATACCCTCAGGTGAAGGGGCCGGGAAAACATGCGTTCCCCTTCCTGTGGGCGTGGCTGTGACTGTTTATAAGGAATGCCTGCCCTTCGCATGCACCGTTCAGGTGGTGCCTCCTGCGGCGGTTCTGGGGATGGGGTGTAGGAAAAATAAAGAGCCGGAGGGAATACGGAAAGCGGCGGAGCTTTGTATTTCTGAAAACGGCATATTCCGGGAAGCCGTAGGACAGCTTGCCAGCATTGATCTGAAAAAGGATGAGAAAGGGCTGAAGGCGCTGGCAGAGGAATGGGGGATCCCGTTTATCACCTATTCGGAGGAAGAATTGCGGGCGCTGGAGGGGAATTTTACACCCTCCGCTTTTGTGAGGACGGTGACCGGTGTGGAGAATGTCTGCGAGCGGAGCGCAGCGCTGGGAAGCGGACATGGCGAGCTGATACAGAGAAAAGTCGGACAGGACGGTGTGACCACTGCGCTGGCGGTAAAGAAATGGAGGCTGGAATTTTGAGTAAAATATATGTGGCGGGCATTGGCCCGGGTGAATATGAGCAGATGACGGGAAGAGCCGTCAACGCTCTCAATGACAGCGACGTGATCATCGGATATACGGTGTATGTGGATCTGGTCCGCGGGCATTTCCCGGGGAAGGAATTTCTTACCACGCCCATGAAAAAAGAGGTGGAACGCTGCGTCATGGCCTTTGAGGAGGCGGAGAAGGGGAAGACGGTTTCCATGATCTGCAGCGGGGATGCGGGCGTTTACGGAATGGCGGGCCTCATGTATGAAGTGGGCGCGGACTATCCGGACGTGGAGCTGGAGATCATTCCGGGTGTTACGGCGGCTACCGGGGGCGCGGCTGTCCTGGGCGCTCCTCTGATTCATGATTTTTGCCTGATCAGCCTCAGTGATCTTTTAACTCCGTGGGAAAAGATCGAGACAAGGATTGTGGGCGCATCTCAGGCGGATTTTGTCATCTGCCTGTACAATCCTTCCAGCAAAAAGCGACATGATTATCTGCAGAGGGCCTGTGACCTGATGCTTCAGTATAAATCTCCGGACACCGTCTGCGGAACCGTCTCCAATATCGGCCGGGATGGCGAGGAGAGCAGAGTTATGACTTTAAAAGAATTGCGGAACACGCAGGTGGACATGTTTACCACTGTGTTTATCGGAAACTCCCAGACAAAAGAGATCAACGGAAAAATGGTTACTCCGAGAGGATATCGAAATGTATAAAGCCATTGTATTTGCAGGTACCACCGAGGGAAATGCCATCAGCCTGTTTTTGTCGGAAAACGGGATCCCGGTATATCATTGCGTAGCCACGGAATATGGAAGTAAATCCCTGGAGGAAACGGAAAATTTAAAAATCCGCGCAGGCCGTCTGGATCAGGAGGAAATGAAACGCCTTTTTACGGAACTTTCGCCGGAAATGATCCTGGACGCCACCCATCCTTATGCGGCGGAGGTTACGAAAAATATCCGCAGGGCCTGTGAGGAGACGGGCTTTTCCTATGTGAGGGTGCTGCGGGAGCAGGGCAGATTTGAAGAGCAGGCGGTCTATGTGGAGAACACCCGGGCTGCCATTGAATATCTGAAGGGAACGGAGGGAAACATTCTTCTCACCACCGGGAGCAAGGAGCTTGGCGCGTACACGGCGCTTCCCGGCTATCAGGAAAGACTGTATGCCCGGGTACTGTCCCTGCCGTCTGTAATGGAGACGTGCCGGACCTATGGATTTGAAGGGCGCCATCTTATCGGAATGCAGGGACCATTTTCCATGGAGCTGAATACTGCCATGCTGCGTCAGTACGGCTGTCGTTATCTGGTTACGAAGGATACGGGGCGCGCGGGAGGCTTCCAGGAGAAGATCGACGCGGCTCTGGAGTGCGGCGCGGTCCCTGTGATCATCGGCCGCCCCCTTAAAGAAGAGGGCTTCACGGTGCGGGAATGCAAGAGAATGCTCTCTGAGAAATTCGGATTTCAGAGGAAGCAGAAGGTCACGCTTCTGGGCATCGGCATGGGAAGCCGGGAAACGCTTACTGTACAGGGAAAGAAGGCTGTGGAAAGGGCGGATCTTCTGATCGGCGCCAGAAGGATGGTGGACGCCGTCCTCTGTCCGGGACAGGATTATGTGTATGAATACCGCAGCGAGGCTGTTGCGGAATATATCCGCACTCATGGCGAATACGAAAACATTGTGATCGTACTTTCCGGAGATGTGGGCTTTTACAGCGGCGCCAGGAAGCTCCTGGAGCTTCTGGATAAAGATACGGAAATTATCTGCGGAATTTCCTCCGTGGTATATTTTATGTCAAAGATCGGCCTTTCCTGGGACGACGCCAGGATCGTCAGCGCTCACGGCAGACCGTGCAATCTTGTTTCTCTTATTAAACATAATCAAAAAGTGTTTTCCATTCTGGGAACGGTGGACGGGACCGCGCTCCTGGCCGGAAAGCTGGTGGAATACGGAATGGGAGAGGTCAGCCTCTATGTGGGCGAAAATCTGTCCTATCCCGATGAGAAAATCTTCGTAAGGCCTGCCAGAGAGCTGGTGGATTACCGTGGATCGGCGCTGAGCGTCGTCTGCGCGTATCATGAAAAGGCAGTTCCCATGCCGGCGACTCACGGTATCCGGGATGAGGAATTTATTCGTGGGAAAGCGCCTATGACCAAGGAGGAGGTGCGGTGCGTTTCTCTTTCCAGGCTCTGCCTTGAGGAGGACTCCGTCTGCTACGATGTGGGAGCAGGGACCGGATCCGTCTCCATAGAGATGGCGCTTCGCGCGCATCAGGGCATGGTCTATGCCATAGAGAAAAAAGAAGAGGCGGCGCTGCTTCTGGAAGAAAATAAACGGAGATTCGCGGCGGATAATCTTGTAGTCGTCCGGGGCCAGGCGCCTGAGGCAATGGATGCGCTTCCGGCGCCTACACATGCGTTTATCGGCGGTTCCTCCGGCAATCTGAAGGAGATCGTGGAGCTGCTTTTACAGAAAAACAGGAATGTCCGTATAGTCATCAACTGTATTACGCTGGAGACGGTGACGGAAGCCCTGAGCGTCATAAAGGACCAGGGATTTTCTACGTCGGACATCGTTTCGCTTACCGCGGCCAGATCCAAAAGTATTGCGCAGTATCATATGATGATGGGGGAAAACCCGATTTATATTATTACCTGTCAGAAATAGCTGAGAAAGGGGGCTTCCCTTTGAAAATACCGAGAATATTACTTGCCGCCGGAGCCAGCGGCAGCGGAAAGACGCTTATCACCTGCGGACTTCTGCAGGCGCTGGTAAACCGGGGGAAAAAGGTCGCTTCCTTCAAGTGCGGCCCGGATTATATCGACCCTATGTTTCACAGTCGGGTGATCGGTACAAAATCCCGGAATCTGGATACCTTTTTCACAGGGAGGGAAAGGACCGCCTATCTGCTGGGGAAAAACGCGGCAGACTGTGACATTGCCGTGATGGAAGGCGTCATGGGCTATTATGACGGCCTGGCCGGAACCACCACGAAGGCCAGCGCCTATGACCTGGCGGACACTACGGATACGCCGGTTATTTTTATTGTAAACAGCAAGGGCATGAGCGTATCACTGGCTGCCTGTATAAAGGGCTTTTTGGAATACAGGGAAAACAGTCATATTAAGGCTGTGATCTTTAATCAGATGTCCCCCATGCTTTATCCCAGGATGAAGGAGCTGGTGGAGGAGGAACTTGGAATCCGCGTGCTTGGTTATGTGCCCAGAGTGGAGGACTGTGTGATCGAAAGCCGTCATCTGGGACTGATCCTGCCGGAGGAGATCCCGGAGCTTAAAGAACGGCTTTTAAAGCTGGCGGAGACGCTGGAAAAATCTCTGGATGTGGAGGGGATCCTGGCATTGGCCGAGGAAGCCCCTTCTCTTGACGCGCCGGAAGAGCCCGACAGAGGGGAGGCCGCTTTTTCCTACAGAGCTCCGGAAAGGGTGCGTGTTGGCGTGGCGAGGGATGAGGCGTTTTGCTTCTTTTATGAGGATAATTTTCGCCTGCTGGAGGAGATGGGAGCAGAGCTTATATGGTTTTCTCCGGTACATGACGCGCATCTCCCGGAAGCTCTGGACGGGGTTCTTTTATATGGCGGTTATCCGGAGCTGAACGGAAAGGCTTTGGAAGATAATGCGTCCATGAGGGGTGAGCTCAGGGGGGCGATCCTGGGAGGAATGCCCTGTATGGCCGAGTGCGGCGGATTTATGTATCTCCATGAGGAAATGGAAGATATGGACGGGATTTTCCGCAAAATGGCTGGGGTGATCCCGGGGCGGGTTTTTTGCACGAGCCGTCTTACCAGATTCGGATATATCCGCCTTTCGTCAAAGGAAGGCGTTTCGGCGCTTGGGGAGGATTCTTTAAACGGGATCCCGGCTCATGAATTTCATTATTTTGATTCTTATAACTGCGGAGAGGCCTTTCATGCGGAGAAACCCCAGAGTAACCGCGGCTGGGATTGTATTCATGGCACGGACCGCATGATGGCGGGCTTTCCTCATTTATATTATTACGCGGCTCCCCGTATTCCCGCGGCATTTTTAAAAAAATGTCTGGAATACCGGCATGAGCGTTGTTTGAAGGAGTAGGGGATGGAATCGCATTTTCGTATATTTTCCCTGGCGGCAGGCTTCATACTTGATCTGTGCTTCGGGGATCCCAGGTGGCTGTACCATCCGATCTGTGTGATAGGAAATTTCATCGCATGGCTGGAAAAACGTATCCGCAGCGTCTTTCCAAAGACTGAGAGAGGAGAACTTCAGGGCGGCCTGCTGATGGTAATATGCGTCTGTGCGCTGTCCTTTGGGGCGCCGTTTTTGATCCTGGCGGCGGTTTACCGGATTCACAGGATCGCGGGCTTTCTGCTGGAGACCTTCTGGTGCTATCAGCTTTTTGCGGCGAAATCTCTTCGCGTGGAGAGCATGAGAGTATATGAAAGCCTGAAAAACGGGACGCTGGACGACGCCAGATACGCTGTCTCCATGATCGTGGGCCGCGATACGAAGTCCCTCACCGAAGAGGGCGTGATCAGGGCCACGGTGGAGACTGTGGCGGAAAATACCTCCGACGGCGTGATCGCTCCTATGCTTTATATGGCCATCGGCGGCGCGCCCTTGATGTTTCTTTATAAAGGGATCAATACGATGGATTCCATGCTGGGATACAAAAACGAAAAATATTTATATTTTGGCCGCTGCGCAGCAAAGCTGGACGACGGGGCGAATTATATCCCGGCCAGATTGTCCGGCATTTTAATGGCAGTCTCTGCATTATTTGCAGGCCTGGATGTAAAAAACGCGTTCCGCATTTATTTCAGAGATAAAAGAAACCATGCCAGTCCCAATTCCGCGCAGACAGAGTCCGCCATGGCGGGGGCCCTGAACGTGCAGCTTGCGGGAAATGCATGGTATTTTGGAAAATTATATGAAAAACCTACCATCGGTGATCCTGTTCGTCCTATAGAAGCGGAGGATATCCCCAGATCCGGCAGACTGATGTACGCTGCGGCCCTGCTCAGTCTGGTTCTGATCCTGGCTGTCCTTCGGGGAGCGGGACTGATCATGGCAGGCTTTTAGTCAGGATGGGATATATGAAGAAACATGTGCATGGCGGGAATATTTACGCCTATGAAAACTGTCTGGATTTTTCCGCCAACTGCAACCCTCTGGGGACGCCCCGGAGGGTGAAGGACGCGGTGATAGAGAGTCTGGATAAGATCGCAGATTATCCCCAGGTGGGATATGCTCCTCTTCGGGAAGCCATAGCTGTTTATGAGTGTGTATCGCCGGAACAGGTGATCTGCGGAAACGGCGCCGCAGAGCTGATTTTTTCTCTGTGCCGGGCAAAAAAACCGGGGAAGGCGCTGGTGACGGCGCCCACCTTCGCAGAGTATGAACGGGCCCTTTTAAGCGTAGACTGCCAGGTGGAGCGTATAGAGCTGGATCACCGGGATTTTGCGGTGGGGCAGGAATTTATCGACGCGCTGGATAAGGATCTGGATATGGTATTTCTCTGCAACCCGAATAATCCTACAGGTAACCTCATGGAACGGGAGTTTCTATTTCATGTACTGCGTGTATGCAGAGATATGGACATTCTTCTGGTGGTGGATGAATGCTTTCTGGATTTTGTCAGGGATCCTATGGCTTATACGCTGAAGGCCCAGCTGGAAAGATATGAGAACCTGTTTATTCTGAAGGCGTTTACGAAACGGTATGCCATGGCGGGTATCCGTCTGGGGTATGGTCTTACCGGAAACAGGGCTCTTTTGGAAGCCATGGAGCTGTCCACGCAGCCCTGGAATATTTCGGTCATGGCGCAGGCGGCTGGCCTGGCAGCCCTGAAGGAGACGGAATATGTGGAGCGGGGCAGACAGCTTGTATTTCAGCAGGCGGATTATTTAAAGGCCGGGATGGAGGCCATGGGCCTGAAGGTATATCCCTCTCAGGCAAATTATATATTTTTTCAGGGGCCGGAGGATTTATTTGATTCCTGCGTAAAAAAGGGGATCCTGATCCGGGACTGCAGTAATTATGAGGGGCTTTCCGGCGGCTATTACCGTATAGCAGTGAAGACTGAGGAAGAAAATAAGAAGCTGATCGGGGTATTTAAAGAAATCCTGGGATCAGTTCAGGAAGGATAAACTATGGCAAAAGCGATTATGGTGCAGGGAACCATGTCCAACGCCGGAAAAAGTCTGCTGGCTGCGGGACTTTGCCGGATATTCAGACAGGACGGTTATAAGGTAGCGCCCTTTAAATCCCAGAATATGGCGCTGAATTCGTACATTACGGAGGAAGGGCTCGAGATGGGGCGGGCGCAGGTCATGCAGGCGGAGGCGGCCGGCATAGCGCCCTCCGTGCTGATGAACCCGATCCTTTTAAAGCCCACCAACGATGTGGGAAGCCAGGTGATCGTAAACGGCGAGGTGGCAGGCGTCATGAGCGCCAGAGATTATTTCCAGTATAAAAAACAGCTGATGCCGGATATCATGAAAGCATACGACAGGCTGGCAGAAGAATACGATATTATCGTCATTGAGGGAGCGGGCAGCCCTGCGGAGATCAATCTGAAAACGGAGGATATCGTGAATATGGGCATGGCGAAGGCTGCGGAGGCGCCGGTCCTGCTGGTGGGGGATATTGACCGGGGCGGCGTGTTTGCGCAGCTTCTGGGCACTTTATTTCTTCTGGATGAGGATGAAAGGGCCATGGTCAAGGGCCTGATCATTAATAAATTCCGCGGGGATAAGACGATTCTGGATCCCGGAGTGGAAAAGCTGGAGGAGCTGGGGCATGTGCCTGTGGTGGGCGTCGCTCCTTATATGGACATCCAGGTGGAGGACGAGGATAGTCTTACGGAGCGGTTTAACAAAGACCAGAGCGTGGATATGATCGATATCGCCGTGATCCGCTTTCCGAGGATTTCCAATTTTACGGATTTTAATCCGCTGGAGAGCATTCCCGGTGTTTCTGTCCGGTATGTAAAGCATCCGGGGGAACTGAAAAATCCGGATGTGATCATGCTTCCGGGGACGAAAAATACCATGGAGGACCTGCTCTGGATGCGGCAAAGCGGCATGGAGGCCGCTGTTTTAAAGGAGGCAGCCCGGGGCAAATTTATCTTCGGTATCTGCGGCGGCTACCAGATGCTGGGAGAGAACCTAAGCGATCCTTATCATGTGGAAGCAGGGGGCTCCGTAAAGGGTATGGGGCTGCTGCCTATGGATACGGTGTTTGCCAGGGAAAAGACCAGGACACGGGTAACGGGCCGGTTTTTAAACCTTTCCGGAGAGCTGAAAGCCTTAAACGGCGCAAAGATCGAGGGCTATGAGATCCATATGGGGGAAACCCTGCTGAAGGGGGATGCAAAATACTCCGTCGCCATTACGGACCGGGTATCTGGAGAGAAAAAGGAGGACGGGGCATTCTGCGGCAATGTGTGCGGGACCTATGTGCACGGCGTATTTGACCGGGAGGAACCGGCGGAGGCGCTGATCCGCATGGCGGGAATGAAAAAGGGGATCGATGTGTCGGAGATGAAAAGCATGGATTTTGCCGCCTTTAAGGAAACACAGTATGATATTCTGGCTGCGGAGCTCCGGAAGCACCTGGATATGGAGCGGATTTATAAAATTCTGGATGAGGGAGTCAATGTCGGTTAGGAGGAAACGAAGATGAAGATTGAACTGGAAAATGTAAAGCCTATGGACATAGAGAAACGCAGCTTTGAGATCATCACGGAGGAACTGGGAGATACGCCTCTGGCGCAGGGCACTGAGCTGATAGTAAAGCGCTGTATCCATACCAGCGCGGATTTCGAGTACGCCCGGTCGCTGTGTTTTTCCGGGGGAGCGGTGGAGAAGGCCATTGAGGCCATTAAAAACGGCGCCTGCATTGTGACGGATACACAGATGGCTAAGGCAGGGATCAATAAGCGCGCCCTTTCCCGTTACGGCGGCGAGGTATACTGCTTCATGTCGGATGAGGACGTGGCAAAGACCGCTAAAAAGAACGGCAGCACCAGGGCGGCCGCCAGCATGGATAAGGCGGCTGCTATGGATAAAAACCTCATATTTGCCATCGGAAATGCCCCCACGGCGCTGATTCGCCTTTATGAGCTGATCCAGGATAAAAAGCTTTCACCGGAGCTGATCATCGGTGTTCCGGTGGGCTTTGTGAACGTGGTTCAGTCAAAGGAACTGATCGTGGAGACGGACGTGCCGTATATCGTGGCAAAGGGCCGGAAGGGAGGCAGCAATATCGCCGCCTGCATATGCAATGCCCTTCTCTACATGATCGATAACAGGCGCGATTAAGACAGGTATCGTTCAGATCAGGGCAACGAACGTCAGTTATATATTCAGACGATCAGCGCTTTTAAAAGCCGGCAGGCGGGGAGAAAGTCCCTGGAGGGCATGGAGGAGCAGGACAGTAAGAGTGTGAGCGCTCCGGGTGATTCCCGGAGGACGGACAGGCGCAGGGCATGGCTCTGCGCCGTTTCTTTCAGCTCTTTTCCGGACATGGAGCAGGGGATCGTAAGGGCAAGGCTTGTACCTGCAGAGCCGATCTGGATGGTACAGCCGCTGCCAAAGGTATCCTTCACCGCTTCCAGAAGGAGCTTCAGCTTGGCAGAATAAAGCCGGCGAAGCCTGCGGGACTGGGCGGAGAGGTGTCCGTCGCGGATAAACTGGCAGAGTGCGATCTGTTCTGCCTTTGATGCAGTCTGATTATAATTCTGCGCTTTTTTTTCGTAGAGCTTCAGCAGCGCTGGCGGCAGGATCATAAAGCTGATACGTATGGAGGGAAGCAGGAGCCGCGAAAAGGAGCCGATGTACACCACGTTCCGGCCTCCGTCCAGGCCAAAAAGGGACGGCGTGGGCTTCTGGAGGTATACGAATTCATTTTCAAAATCGTCCTCTATGACGAGGCTTCCTTTTTTTGCGGTATATTCCAGAAGCTCCATGCGGCGGGAGACCGGCATGATTTCGCCCCATTTTGTCATGTGCGCAGGGGATACGTAGATCACGCCGCAGTCCTTGTCGCGGTAACGGATCTGAAAGCCATAATCCGAAAATACGGCGCTGCCCTGTACGAAAGAGGCGGTGGGAAAGGAGACGCTCTTTTTTTCACGGATCAGGGGGCAGAGTATCTGCAGAAGGCTCTGTGTACCGGCTCCGATGACGATCTGTTCGGGGGAACAGAGGATGTTCCGGCTCTTATACACATAATCGCTTAACACTTCCCGGAGCTCCGCTTCACCCTGGGATTCTCCATAGGAGAGAAGACGATCATCCTGGCGGAGGGCGCTCTTGATGTACCGGCGCCAAAGATCAAAACGGAAGCTCTCTCTGTCTGCGCCGGAGGAGGCAAAGTCATAGCGGTATTTGGGAGAAGGGTGTGCGGAGGGCTTATTATTTTCAGATTGGTGACGGGCGATGTCCGTCACATAATAGCCGCTCTGGGCCTTCGCTATAATATAGCCGTCGGCTGCCAGCTGAAAATATGCATTTTCAATGGTGGTCCTGCTGACGCCCATATCCTGTGAGCATTTCCTCAGAGAGGGCATTTTGCTGCCTGCGGGAAGCTTTCCTGACAGGATCATATTTCTATAATATTTATGGACTTCCATGTACAGCGGCTGCGTACCGCTTTTTTTTATTGCAGCGTTCATAAACTGTCCCCTGAAAAAAAAGTAATATTGGATATTTTACGATATACACTTTGATGGTATTCTATAGCAGATAAAGGGAAAAAGCAAGACTGGAGTGAAAAAATTGAAACGGATTGCAGTGTTAAATGATCTGTCCGGGATGGGAAAATGTTCCCTGACTGCCGCGATCCCTGTGATCTCCGTGATGGGAGTACAGGCATGTCCCTTTCCCACGGCTGTGCTCAGCAACCAGACCGGGTATGAATCTTATTTTTGCGATGATTATACGGATCGCATGGATGCCTATATGGCGGAGTGGAGGCTGCGGGGCTTTCGGCCGGACGGGATTTACACGGGCTTTATGGCGGGAGCGGAGCAGGCGGACAAAATATTGAAATTCATCGATGAATTTGCAGGGAGGCAGACGAAGCTCCTGGTAGATCCGGTGATGGGAGACCGGGGAGAGGCTTATAAATTTTATACGGAGGAACTATGTGAAAAGATGCGTCTTCTGGCAGGAAGGGCGCAGGTGATCACGCCGAATCTTACGGAGGCTTTGCTTCTCCTTTGGGGGAGGGAAGAGCTGGCAAAACGGTGGCGGGAGTTTGCACGGATGGATGAAAAAACCAGAATGGAGGAGATCCGGCTGCTGTGCGAAGGCCTGATGGAAAAATATAAGCCCGAGGCAGCGGTGATCACAGGCGTGGATATGGAACAGGCGGACGGTACCGTAAGAATCGGAAATCTGGTCTGTGAAAAGGGCGTGTACAGCCGGATCTTTTCAGAAAAACTGGGAGGCAGCTTTTCCGGCACAGGGGATCTGTTTGCATCGATCCTGAGCGCCGGTATGGTGAGGGGAATCCCCGTGGAAAGCTGCGTGAAAAAGGCGGTATCCTTTCTGAAAAAGGGAATTGCGGACGCCATAGCGGAAGGTACGGACCGCAACGACGGAATCTGCTTTGAAACCTATTTATATGAATTAGCTGAATTATCCAAGGAGGCAGAATCATGACAGATGTAACGGTAAGAAAAGGACAGGCGCAGAGCGGCCTCATGCTTCGGAGGCTGACGGTGACGGCAGTATTTGCGGCGATGATTACGCTTATGACCGCTTATATTTTTCACGTGCCGGTGGGATTAAACGGAGGCTATGTGCATTTCGGGGATGCGTTGATCTATTTATCGGCAGCCATTCTTCCTCTTCCCTATGCATGCGCGGCGGGAGCTATCGGCGGGGGTATAGCGGATATTCTGACCTCCCCGGCATGGGCGCCGGCGACGATCATCATAAAAATGATAATTTGCTTGCCTTTTACCAATAAAGGGAATAAAATCGTAAACAGGCGAAATGTGACCGCCCTGTTTGCGGCTTTCGCACTTTCTGCCGCCGGTTATTTTCTGGCAGGGGGTATCATGTTCGGATTCAGCGTTTCCTTTATCACCTCTGTGAGCGGAAGTATCGTACAGTCCGGCGGAAGCGCCGCTGCTTTTGTTATCATTGGGGCGGCTCTGGACAGGATCGGTTTCAAGACGAAAATTGCCAGGGAAATTTAAGAAAAAGGGGATAGGATTTCATGACAGATATTATTTACCGGTATAAAGACCAGGTATATTTTAATATTACAAACAAATGCCCCTGCAGATGCACCTTTTGCATCCGCAACACGGGGGACTCCGTAGGCGAGGCCGGTAACCTCTGGTTCGAGAAGGAACCGTCTGTGGAAGAGATTTACGCTGCGATCGACGCTTTCGATTTCTCGAACTGCAGTGAAATCGTTTTCTGCGGTTATGGCGAGCCTTCGATGGCGCTGGATAAGATGATCGCGGTGAGCAAATATATGCGCGAGCGGTATCCTTTCCGCATACGGCTGAACACCAACGGCCTCAGCGATCTCATTCACAGGCGCTCTACCGCGGAAGAGATATGCAGCGCTGTGGACAGCGTGTCCATAAGCCTGAATATGCCGGACGCCGCGTCCTACTGCGAGGTGGTTCGTCCCGCATATGGGGAGAAGTCCTTTGAGGCCATGCTGAAATTCGCGCAGGACTGTAAGAAATATACGGAGGACGTCCGGTTTACAGTGGTGGATGTGATCGGTGAGGAAAATGTGGAGAAAAGCCGGAAGCTGGCGGAGTCGCTGGGAATTCCTCTGCGTGTGCGCGTTTATTCGAAATAGCGTTGGTGAAAGGGAAAAACTATAGTTTGAAAGCAGTGTAAACAAACTATGATCAAATACGAAAATAAGGCGGGTAGAAGTGATGCTGAGTAAAAAAGGACAGAATCAGGTATTGGATCTGGTCAGACAGACGAGGGAGCTTGTGACGAGGGAGCTGGAAAAAGCAAAGGTGACTGTGAAGGGCGCCGCGGATTATGTGACAAATGTGGATTTTGCCGTTCAGGACTTTTTAAAGAGAGAGCTGGAGGAGCGCTTCCCGGAAATTTTCATGATCGCTGAGGAAAAGGAAAATTCTGACCTGAGCGCTGATAACCGGTACTGGATCCTGGATCCCATCGACGGAACGACGAATCTCATTCATCATTACGGACTGAGCGCAGTGGCCCTGGCGCTGTACGAAAAAGGGGAGATCACCTTTGGCGCAGTCTACAATCCCTTTAATGACGAGCTGTTTCATGGAGCGAAGGGACAGGGCGCTTATCTTAACGGGGAACCCATTCATACGGATGAGACCGTTGAGCTTAAGGACGCGGTTGTTTCCTATGGCTCTTCACCCTATGAGAAGGACAGGGCGAAGACGTTGTTCCCGATTTTTTATCGTGTATTTACAAAAAGCGGAGATTTTCGCCGCACGGGAAGCGCAGAGCTGGATCTCTGCTATGTGGCCTGCGGCCGGCAGCATGGGTATTTTGAACAGAATCTCAAGCCATGGGATTATTCGGCGGGAAGCATTATCGTAAAAGAAGCGGGAGGCGTGATCACGGACTGGAAGGGCGGGGATCTGCCTTTCCTTAAGAACGGAAATGTACTGGCGGCGACGAAACGCCTGGAGAAGGAGCT
>CAZGTY010000030.1:0-27051 GCA_964528895.1 uncultured Blautia sp.
GCCTACCAACCATCTGGATCTCCCTGCTATCGAATGGCTTGAGGAGTTCCTGATCAATTTTGACAACACGGTCATCGTGGTATCCCACGACCGCTATTTTCTGAATAAGGTCTGCACACAGACCGCAGATATCGACTACGGAAAAATCCGGCTCTATGCCGGCAATTATGATTTCTGGTACGAATCCAGCCAGCTTCTCATCAGACAGATGAAGGAAGCCAATAAGAAAAAAGAAGAAAAGATCAAGGAGCTCCAGGAATTTATTTCCCGGTTCAGCGCCAATGCATCCAAATCCAGGCAGGCGACCTCCCGTAAACGCGCCCTGGAAAAAATCCAGCTGGATGACATGCGTCCCTCCAGCCGCAAATATCCCTACATCGACTTCCGTCCCAACCGCGAGATCGGAAACGAGGTCCTCATGGTGGAAAATCTATCTAAGACCATCAACGGCGTGAAGGTCCTGGACAATATCTCCTTCACCCTCGGCCATGACGATAAGGTGGCCTTTGTAGGGGCAAACGAGCAGGCGATCACCACTTTCTTTAAGATCCTCATGGGAGAGCTGGAACCGGACGAGGGAAATTATAAGTGGGGCGTCACCACCTCCCGGGCATATTTCCCCAAGGACAGCACAAAGGAATTTGACAACGATCTCACCATCACAGACTGGCTGACCCAGTACTCTGAAATCAAGGACGCCACCTACGTCAGGGGCTTTCTGGGCCGTATGCTCTTCCCGGGCGAGGACGGCGTAAAGCGTGTCCGCGTACTTTCCGGCGGCGAGAAGGTCCGCTGCCTGTTATCAAAAATGATGATCTCCGGCGCAAATGTTCTCCTTCTGGATGAGCCCACCAATCATCTGGACATGGAGTCCATCACTGCCCTGAACAACGGTCTTATCAAATTTCCGGGAGTAATTCTCTTCACCTCTCATGACCATCAGTTTGTGCAGACCACAGCCAACCGTATTATGGAGATCCTTCCAGACGGCGCCCTGATCGATAAGATCACCACCTATGATGAGTATCTGGCCAGCGATGAGATGGCCAGGAAACGTCAGGTTTACAGGATGAACGAATCCGACGAAGAGGACAATTAAACGCCCTGCTTCTCTTCCTCTTTTTCTTTTTCTTCCTCCTGCTCTTCCTCATCTCCGGCGCGGTTGGACGCATACTGGATCAGCATTCCCAATATTGCAAAGGCAGCGCTCAAGGCAATGCCGTAGGGGACCTCATCCAGGCCGCCCAGCCGCGCCAGGGAAATACCTGCCAGAAGACCGCCCAGCAGACTGGTTCCGATGATAATGACCGCCTTCGCCCATTTCATAGCCAGACTGCCAAGTCCCACACCGATCAAAAGGCAAAGGAAAAATACAAAGGACGTGGTGGGATGCAGGACATAGATACTGATCGTACTGCCAAGACCCGCGCCCAGCAGGAAAATACCAACTTTATAAATATAGAAGGCGATCACGGCCACAAGTATTCCCAATATAAGCATCACGGCCGCGTAAATGGTCTTATCCGTCACATCCGCCATATAGGCCCCCGCGCCTCCCAGCGCGGCCCCGATGCCGAAACCAAATAATAAAAGCCAGAAGCGCAGCAGACGGTAGCCCAAAATACAATTCAGCGCCCCGAATACCAGAAACACTCCAAATAATATCTGTGTCACAGAGTCCAGCTCCGGCATATACCGCACCCGTTCCACAACGTCCATGATATGTCTCAGGATTTCTGTAATCTCCGTCATATTTATCCTCCACTAAAACATAAAATAAATGGTTTTCAGATGGTCTATGATCCCATAGTGGTATTCCACCTGTTCCAGGCCATATATCTGCATGTAATACATTGCCACAGCCTCCACGTTCCCGTTTCTGATCATATCCTCTATGGCCTGTTCAAAAGCAGCCTGATCGCTGAATTTGAACCGGACCACCGCCGCGCCGTAATTCAGCCGCATGCAGCAGTAATCATACAGTGTTTCTCTTTCATATGCGTCAAAGCAGCCCTGATTCAGCACATAAAAATTCCGGTCCGTAGCGGTACAATCCGGTACCGTAAACTCCTCCGAGGGCGTATAGCATATCTCATACTCTTCCGGAAAAGGGCAGAGATAATCATATATGATCGTCTTATGCTCCGCCATCTGGACGGCATCTCCCTCCAGGAACTCCGGCTGGTCACCGTTCGTGACATCCACATAATAATACTGGCCGTCTATTTCCACAATATTCCACGCGTGCCCCGTGTCGCTTCCCTGTGCGCTTCCCTCCACATAAATACACGGAATACCCATTCGTTCCAGGATATACTGCATGGCTCCCGCATATCCGGCGCACACCGCGCTTTTTTTCCAGAAAACACCCGCTATATTCTGATCATGCTCCGACTCCGCATACTCCGTGTAATCAATGAGATACGTATAGACTGTTTTGACGGTCTCGTAGGCGTCCTCCCCTTCCGGAATCATGGACAGGACCTGCGCGTAGGACTCCTCCATGGCCTGCTGTACTTCCGCCACCTCTTCATCCGTATAAGTATATCCCGGTGAAAACAGACAATAATCGGAATTTCCGTAGGTCGTCGTATAAACCGCCTCCCGGTTATGCACCCAGAATACCTCCGGATGGTCCTTCAATAGCGCGTGGTAGATCCGGTCTATCTGCTGGTCGTCCGACAGGGTAAGATAAAATTCCTCCTGCCTTCTGCGGATCCCATCCAGCATCTCACGGTAACAGCGTCTCTCATCCTCATTTAACTGCTGATAGTAATATTCCTGATGTCCCTCATCCTGATCCGGCCACACCGTTTCCCGAAGCGCCTGCACCTCTTCCGGCTCTCCGGCTAATATGTCCTGCAATATCCTGAATATACCCTGCTCGCCCAGGGCAGTCTGGGGCAGACTGTTTACTTCCGGCCCACGGTAAAGCAAATACGCGCCGCATATACCAAGAGATATACAAAGGCCCGCTATTACCCCTTTTATTTTCATCACATACTCCTCATATATGAACCGCATCTCTTTGCGACAATATTTCCGCTCTGATTTTATTCTAACAGCCTTCCTCCCGCAAGAAAAGAGTTGATATTTTTATTTCCAGGGTTTACACTGGATAAAATGCGGAACAACCCAGCTGCGGAGGAACAATAATGACTATAAAAATACCAATCGAAACTTCCGCCCGTCACATTCACATGTCCCGGGAGGATTTTGAAGCTCTGTTCGGAAAAGGCGCAGAGCTTCATTATACAAAAGAATTAAGCCAGCCCGGCCAGTACCTTTGCCGGGAGCGCGTCACCGTCCGGGGACCCAAAGGCGAATTTGAAAACATGGCGATCCTCGGCCCCTTCCGAAAGGAAACCCAGGTGGAATTATCCCTTACCGATACACGGAAGCTGGGCATCCCCGGCATCATACGCCAGTCCGGAGATACAAAGGGTACCCCCGGCTGTACCCTGACCGGTCCCATGGGCGAGCTGGAGATCATGCACGGCGTCATTGTAGCAAAGCGTCATATACACATGACTCCTGAGGAAGCATGGTCCCTCAGAGTCCGTGACAACGACGAGGTTTTCGTCCTGACAAAAAGCTATGGCCGCGCTCTCATCTATGCGGATGTCGTGGTCCGCGTCCATGACAGCTTCCGGCTGGCCATGCATGTGGATACGGACGAAGCCAACGCCTTTTCCAGTGATGCGGAGCCATACGGCGTCATCATCAAGCTGTTTGATGATAATTATAATACAGACATGTGGATCGAAGAGCTTCTCTCCGGCATCGACCGTTAGTCAGTCTCCTTCGCTCCCATCGTTGTAATAGTATGATTTACCCGTCAAAAGCTGATTCCCGGATTGTTCCGCGCTTCGCGCTCCCACAATCCGCCCAGAGACAGGCTTTTGACTCTGGAATCATAGTATAATGATTCCATGTCCGCAATCTGTAAAATCAGGAATACCCCTGAGGTCCTGCCCCAGGGGTATTCTTATTCTGCCAGAACTATGCTTCCGCTGCCCAGGGCATCGCTCACAATGCTCTGAGCGCCCTGCGTAACAAATTCCGCAGGTTCAATATTATTTTCAGTCAGGGTATCCTGTACAATATCCGAAGACTGCGTGCCCGCGTAGAAATCCGTCCCCGAATTCACGATACTTCCGGACTGCCCGATCTGAGCCAGCTCCTCCTGGGTGGGGTAAAAATCAGGCTGACGAATATACCGGAACCCGGCGCTGTACGCTTCACCTACTGTAACCCCGTTTTTTCCGGAGGAACAGTGTACAACGATCCAATCGCCGTCATCTGTCTTTCCGCAGATAATTCCAACATGATTATTGCTTCCAGCCTCCGGTCCGCTCTGGAACACCAGATCTCCCGGCTGCGCATCCGTTTCGCTTACCACATTTGCTTTTTCCCACTGCTCAGAAGTCCCGTCGCCGATATACGCCTCCATGGACTGATCCTGATATCCGTTAATGATTGCCCAGGTAACAAAACCGCTGCAATCCAGGCCATATGCACGGATTGTACCCGTGCTTCCGCTGCCCGGCGCAGATACCTGCGCCGCGACCCCCCAACTGGGATCGTCCCCAAGAGTATTGGATTTGCCGCCCCAGAAATAGCCGACCTTGCCGATCAGAGAATAGGCCTCACTGATAACGTTTACGCGCTCCTCGGACACATCCTCTCCCACACTCTGGCGCACCAGCCCCCTGGCCGCCGTAACTGTGGCGCAGAGGAGCTCGCAATCTGTCTCCGTGTATTTTTTCAGTATCTGCCGGTCCTCCTTAGATATCTTGTTTGTCTTAATATAATAATTAATATGCAGGTTTCCATATGACACGCGGGTAATATTCTGCTTATCCCGAACTAAAGGATTCAGTTCTTCAAATATACGGGCCAGTTCCTCTTTACAGGATGCATCCAGATAATATTCCGTCTCACCCTTTTTGTTCTGCTCGTATATGTAGATGGCGATCACATCCTGCCAGTTCCTCGCAAGAAGCATATCTGCGGATGTTGTAACTCCGTCCCCCCGCAGGTCGCTGTAATCGGAAACCTTTTCCTTTTCCTTATATTCCTGTTCGATCTCATCCATCACAGAGGAAAAATCCTCCGAAAATGACAGCTGATAATTATTCTTCAGACTATCCAGATAAAATTCCTTGCCGGCATGGAGATTCGATACCATATTTGTATAATATACGGCTGTCCCGTACTGCACAGCAGCGCTGCCGCTCGTAATCTGATCTCCATCGCCGCTCGTAAATTCGGTATCCTTCTGATCAGTTTCCTCCGTTTTCTGATCTGCCTCCTCCTGCAGCATCTGAATAACCGCTTCATAGGAAAGCAGCAGATTCAGATTTGTAACCTGTGCCTTTTCTTCTGTGGTCAAAGCCTCATAGGCGCTGCGCATGGCAGTCACCTGCGGTTCATGCTCCAATGTGATCGTCTCTGAAGCCAATGTATCAATCAGATCAATAACTGCCTGAACGTTCTCCGGCGCCGGAGTCACCGCAGGCGTGGGCGTTACATCCGGATCCGGCGTCACTTCAGGCTCCGGGGTCACGCTGGGAACCGGCGTCGCCTCAGGCTCCGGGGTTACGGAAGGATCATCCGGGGCCTCTGTGGGAACCGGAGTAGGAGCCGGTGAACTATCAGGCGTCTGCGTGGGAACCGGCGTCGCGGAAGGCGTCTCATCCGTTCCCTCAGCAGGCGTTTCCGTTACAGTTTCCTTTCCTCCGTTCGCTCCGTCATTTCCGGTATCCGTGACCGACTCCACCGACGATCCCGTTTCGGACGAACCGGCTGCCGGTGTGTCCGTCACAGCATCCGGACTGACAGCCGGAGCTGCCTCAGCGCCATCCGCGCTTACATCAGCGGGGGTTTCAGACGCATCTGCTATTACTGAAGTCAGAACAACCATCGGACTGGATAAAACTACCGCTGATAACAATGTAATGCAAAGACATTTCGTCAGATATTTGTTCTTCATAAAATAAAATGTTGCTCCCTTCTTTATGGAATGTGTCCTACTCCCCCACAATACGACACATTCAAGGACATAAAGCTCAGCTCAAATATAACCTGTAATATTCTAGCATATTTTTTATCGTAAAGCAACCGCCAGAGAAAATCACACAGATTTTTCACATTTTCTTTATATTTATAAATTCATCGGCATTAAGCGGCATTTCCACCGCTGACACCTTTCCCGGCCGTGAAGGCTCAATCATTAAAGGGCGTTCCGTACAGGTCGTAGGGCGTGCTCTGGTATACATAATAATTCAGCCAGTTCGTATAGAGATTGTTGGCATGGGCCCTCCACATAAGAAGAGGCCGGTTTTCCGGATCGTCATTTTCATAATAGTTTTTCGGGATCTCTATGGGCAGACCCTTCCCCAGATCTCTCTTATACTCTCCGTCCAGAGTAACACGGTCATATTCCGGATGTCCCATGACAAAAATCCTCCGTCCCCCGTCGCTCATAGCCAGAAACAGGCCTGCCTCATCCGACTCAGCCAGAACGGTCAGCTCTTTGCACGCGTGAATATCTTTGATCGGCACCTCCGTATGCCGGGAATGGGGAGCCAGAAACACATCGTCAAATCCTCTCACCAGAGGAATCTTGCGGTTTAATACCCTGTGGCGGAAAAGTCCGAACATTTTCTTATCCAGAGGCTTCTTCTGAAGTCCGTAATAATGATACAGTCCGGCCTGGGCCGCCCAGCAGAGATAGATCGTGGAGGTCACATGCCCCCTGGTCCAATCCATGATCTCCACCAGCTCATCCCAGTAATCCACCTCTTCAAATTCCATCTGTTCCACCGGCGCGCCGGTGATGATCATTCCATCATATTTCTTATCCTTTAATTCAGAAAATGTCTGATAAAATTTATTCAGATGACTGAGAGACGTATTTTTTGATTCATGAGTCTCAACAGTCATAAATGTCACATCCACCTGAAGAGGCGTGTTGGACAGAGATCGGAGCAGCTGCAGCTCTGTCTCCTCCTTTAAAGGCATGAGATTCAGAATAACGATCTCTATCGGACGGATATCCTGGTGAGACGCCCGGTTCTCATCCATCACAAATATATTCTCTTTTTCCAGAATTTCCTTTACCGGCAAGCCGCTCTGAATTTTAATCGGCATATTATCATCCTCCCTTATATACTGTACGCCTTATGCCATTTTTCCTTCTGCCAATGCTAAAAAAACATCCTCGGAGATAATGGGGACTCCCAGCTCTTTCGCCTTTTTATTTTTGGAGGAATTCGACGCGGTATCATTATTTATGAGGTAATTGGTCTTTCCTGTGACAGAGCCGGTCACCCTGCCGCCCCTGGCCTCAATAAATTCCTTTACCTCGCTGCGGTTGGCAAAACGCTGTACGCTGCCTGTAATGACAAAGTTCATCCCCGCGAAGGGCTGTTCTCCGCTCTGCTCCTTCCCCTGTATATGCAGATGGCTTAAAAGATGGTCCAGCTTTCTGTTATTATCCTCATCAGAAAAATAATCTGTCAGGCTGGCCGCGATCACAGGGCCGATACCGTCGATGGAGCTGACCTCCTCCGCATCTGCATGGCGGATTTTTTCCAGATCGTAATCAAAATATTTACAGATCACCTTCGCGTTGGACAGACCGATATTTGCAATACCAAGACCGTATATGGTTCTCGGCAGCGTCGTCTCTCTCGCCCGCTCTATACTCTCCGCCAGATTCAGATAGGACTTTTCCCCAAAGCCCTCCATTCCCAGGATTTCGTCTTTATAACGGGAAATCTCGAATATATCGCCGAAATCATGGATAAAGCCTCTGGCAATAAACTTCTCAAGTGTAGCCTCGGAAAGGCCGTCGATATTCATGGCGTCCCTGCTGACAAACAGGGTGAATGCCTTGATCTTCTTCGCCGCGCAGTCCGGATTCATACAGTAAAGAGACTCCACATCATTCTCACACTTAATGCGCGCCTCTCCGCCGCAGGCCGGACAGCTCCGGGGGATCTCCAGCTTTCCGCTTCGCGTAAGATTCTCCGCGATCTGGGGAATGATCATATTCGCTTTGTACACCCGCAGCGTGTCCCCGATCCCCAGCGCAAGCTCCTTTACGATGCTCACGTTATGAACGCTGGCCCGGCTTACGGTGGTGCCTTCCAGTTCCACAGGCTCAAACACGGCTATCGGGTTGATCAGCCCCGTCCGCGAAGGACTCCATTCTATTTCCAGGAGCTGCGTTTCCCGCATCTCATCCGCCCATTTAAACGCGAAGGAATTTCGAGGAAACTTAGCCGTAGTTCCCAGCGATTCCCCATAGGCAATGTCATCATAAAGGGCAACCAGTCCGTCTGAAGGAAAATCATTTGTCATAACGGCTTCTGCAAAATAGTCCATGGCTTCATCCAGCGTATCGGCGGTCACCATCCGGTATTCCACCACCTCAAAGCCCTGGGACCGAAGCCATTTCATCTGATATTCATTGGAATTGTGCATGTCCACGCCCTGGGCGCTCACCAGCGCAAAGGCATAAAACCGGACGTTTCTCTGCGCGGTGATTTCATTATTCAGCTGACGTACGGAACCGCTGCAGAGATTCCGGGGATTTTTATATCTCGCCTCCGCGTCCTGAATGGATGCATTGATCCTTTCAAAATCCGAGTAGGTGATGATCGCCTCCCCGCGCAGGACCAGCTCGCCCCGGAAGGGTATCTTCAGGGGAATATTCCGGAATACCCGGGCATTGTTCGTGATAACCTCACCCACAGTCCCGTTTCCTCTGGTCACCGCTTTTTCAAGCTTCCCTTCATTATAAGTAAGCACGATCGTCAATCCGTCCATTTTCCAGGATAAAAGGGAGGGATGGCCGCCTATAAAGCTCCTGAGCGCCTCCCGGTCCTTGGTCTTATCCAGAGACAGCATCGGACGCTGATGCGTCTCCTTTGGAAGGGTATCCACCGCCTCATATCCCACGCTTACGGTGGGACTGTCTGCCAGCACCACGCCCGTTTCCTTCTCCATTTCCACCAGCCGGTCGTACAGTGCGTCGTACTCCAGATTGCTCATGATTTCTCTGTCCTGCTGGTAATATGCCCTGGCTGCTTCGTTCAGCTTTTCCGCCAGCTCTTTCATTTTTTGAATGGCTGTTTCCATATACTCTCCTGTTCTCACGCACCGGCTCACTGCCGGAATCCTTGATTTCCTCCAGCAATTCCTCCAGCTCCTCCGGCCTGATCTCCCGATACTCTCCTGTTTTCAGACCATTTATAGTAAGGTTCATGATCCTTACCCTTATCAGCATTGTCACATGATAACCGAAATATTCACACATACGCCTGATCTGACGGTTCAGGCCCTGGGTAAGAATGATCCGGAATTCCCGTTTCCCCAAAGGCTCCACTCTGCAGGGCCGGGTCACCGTACCCATTATCGGAACACCCCGTCTCATAGAAGCAAGAAAAGCCTCCGTCACATCCCGGTCCACTTTTACATGGTATTCCTTCTCATGATAATTTCCCGCACGCATAATACGGTTTACCAGATCTCCCTGGTTTGTCATAAGGAGCAGTCCCTCCGAATCCCTGTCCAGCCTTCCTGCCGGATAGATCCGCTCGGGATAGTGCAGATATTCCGTCACCGTAATTTCATCCCGCTGTTTTCTGGCGCTGCATACGATTCCGCGGGGTTTATAAAAAAGAAGGAGTATATCCCTCTTCCTGTTTCCTACCGGAAGGCCGTCCACAAGGATCTCCGTCCCGGGACAGATCCTCTGTCCGATCTTTACAGCCTGTTTCCCGGCGGTGACCCGCCCCGCCCCGATCAGCCTGTCCGCCTCTCTGCGGGAGCAATAGCCCACATCGCTCAGATATTTATTTATACGAATGGTATCAGGGCCGGAAGCCCCTGCGTTCTTTTTGTCCATTTTTTTATTATATATTTTTTTGCTTTTATTGGCAACCGGTGTTTCCCGATTTGCCGGTCTTTTTGGGGCAATCGCAAAGTTCAAACTCAAATTGAGAGAAACATGTAGACGTAAAGTAGATATGGAAATGAAGGCTTGTCACAGTAGAATGGCTTGCTTTTCGACAGGTTCTTATTATCTTTTTTACTCAAAGGAAAGGATTACAAACAGGCCGCCATCTCTTTGGCAACCTCCGGATGCTCTTTTGTTTTCTGCTTGGTTTTCATTCCCTGAGTAATTTCTGATCTTCCTCAATATGCTTCTCCACATCGCAGAAGATCAGCATCACTGCCAGAATTCCGTTGGCAATGGTTTCTGCGCCTAAAAAGCACAGGGCAATTACAAATCGGGTGCTGTCGTTCTGGACTGCTGCCACCATCACGCCGTCCACCAGAGACGGTGCCGTATATCCGGATATGGAAATCAGCCCATTAAAAATAGCGGTTACGATTCCTGCAACGCCAACCATGATCACACTGTAGATAGACATGGACAATCCATCACACCGGAATCCGTTTTTCGCTTCCAGATGATCCAGAACATCGGCAAATAGAGCCATCATAATATAGCAGGCCGGAATGGTGCCAAGTGTCTTCATGAAAACACCGGCAACAACGATTCCAAAACTATCCATTGCAGTCATTGCAAACAAACCGCCTGCAACAGACAAAAACAGTCCGGCAACAATGGAATTTTTCTTTCCCATCTTTTTCGCCAGAGGCCATGCAAATACAACGCCTGCAGCTATGGGAATACCGCTGATTGCCGCCACTACAGTCTGGGTAATGCCATCCTGATAGCTTCCAAGTATGTAGTCGCAGTAATAGCTCATAGAAAGGTTTTTAAATGCGGCAGCAAGATTAAATAACAGGTAAAACAAAATGATCATCCACCAGCATTTATCTGAGACAACTGCCTTAAGCTGCTTCATAGTGGGAACCTTTTCCTTTTTTTTCTCCTCACTATGTATGGTTTCCTCCGTAACACGCTCTCTTGTAAAACAAAATTCAAGGAGAATTCCCACACAGGCCATGGCGCCTACTATACACATGCAAAGCAGCCATGCGCTGCGGTTTTTCAGCCTGGGATAAAACAGCATTGGGAACAGCATGGTTGCAAACAATCCTGTAGAACCGAGATTTGCCACCTGGGAAGCCACAGACAAGATTCCTCTCTGATCGGAATTTCTAGTAGAAAGGGGAATCATCATGCTGTGTGCCACAAAATAAGCAGGATAGGCAATGGCAAAAAACAAGTTGTAGGAAACAGCTACCCAGACCATCATAAGAATATCATTTTTCGCAGGTACGGAAAAAATCAGAATAATGGATACCAGCATCAGCGGTGCGGAAGCCAGAAGAAACGGTCGTGCCTTTCCTGCCGGAGTCTTTACTTTGTCAATGACAACTCCCATAACAAGGTTGCCGATCACCACAAAAATCGTGGATACAAGGGGAAGCAGGGTAATAAAGGTTCCCTTCATCCCAAGGATATCCGTATAAAAACGGTTCAGAAAAGAAACAAACAATGCATTAGTGATCAA
Source organism: uncultured Blautia sp. (assembly GCA_964528895.1). Classification (GTDB taxonomy): domain Bacteria; phylum Bacillota; class Clostridia; order Lachnospirales; family Lachnospiraceae; genus Blautia_A. The sequence goes on from CAZGTY010000030.1 coordinate 11,502, forward strand.
TGCCCCGAACGGTCCGAGAAAGTATCCCAGCGCCAGCTCCGGCAATTTTACATCCTCTGACCGAATCCTGCTTTTCATGATAAAATTTAAAAGTTTGTGACTGCCTTTCCGGCTGTTTTTCGCTTTCATTTTCCTTCCTCCTTGTAGCAATACACCCCACTCCCCTGAGTAAATGATTTTTCTCCGGGAAGTACAATTTCACATTCTGTTCCTGCCGGTATTTCTACCATTAGCCGGAATTTTGTTCCTTCCAGAGTCCAGGAACTTACAATCCTGCCGTAAGGTGTTTCCAGTATTCCGGCAGCCTCTGTAATCCCTCCGCCCAAGACCGGTTTGATCCGGAACCGCCGGTATCCGGCTTCTTCCGCTTCAATGCCTGCCACCCTGCGGTACAGGAAATCTCCCACTGCTCCGCTGGCATAATGGTTAAAGGATACCATCCCGCCACTGCCATTCTCTCCTCCATGGTTGCAGGTTCCGTCCTCCCTCAATGCGTCCCAGCGCTCCCAAAAGGTGGTTCCCCCTGCTTTTATTTCATAAAGCCAGGATGGACAGCTTTCTGTCAAAAGCATTTTATAAGCATCCTCCGTATATCCGTTATCTGCAAGAGCAAAGAGCACATAAGGAGTGCCCGGAAATCCTGTTTTAATATTGTAATTCCCATCCCGAATTAACTTTACAAGATTTGCGGCTGCCTTCTCCCGTTCCTCTCCCTTAAGCATTCCATAATACAATGGAAGAACATAAGCTGTCTGGAAATCACCGCCCTTAATGTGGCAGTCCCTGTCCATAAGAACCGTCCTGTATGCATCTGCTGTTTCTTCACTGAGCCTACGGTACTCTCCAGCCTCCCTGGTTTTCCCAAGGATTCCGGCAATTTCCGCCACAATTCCCGCACAATGAGCAAGGCTCGCTGTAGCCGTCCATTTGCCCCGTTTCATCCAGTCCTTATATTCCATATCCGGTGCGCACCAGTCACCATAGTGGAACAGCAGCTTCCAGATCCTTTTCTTTTTTCCTGAAGAGAAAAGCTCCGCCCAGAATTTGCAAGCTTTCAGATACTTCTTCATCACAGGGTACATTTCTTTTAAGAGCTCTTTATTTCCTCTGGCTTTGTATTCTGCCCAGGGAACCAGAATGCAGGCATCTCCCCAGTGATCTACAGCCAGTGGAAACATCATCTCAAACTGTCCTGGAATTTTTGCCAGCGGAACGATCATTGGAATCCCGCCGCCTTTTCCCTGCTCTGCTTTTACATCCCTCAGCCATTTTTCAAAAAAACGGCTCATATCAAAATTGTAAGCGGCTGTCGGGGAAAACAGTGCAATGTCTCCTGTCCAGCCAAGACGTTCATCTCTCTGTGGACAGTCTGTAGGAATATCTACAAAGTTAGACTTTGCTCCCCACTCAATACATTTCTGCAATTTGTTGATCATTTTGTTGGAACAGGTAAAGGTACCTGTTTGGGGAATCTCGGAATAAAGTGCATAGGCCTTAAGTATTATGTCTTTTTCCCTGATTCCTGTGACACCCACATATCGAAAGCCCATGTAGGTCATACGGGGAGAATATGTCTGTTCTCCTTCTTTGCATATATAAACTGCCTGCTGCTTTGCGCTTCTTAAAGGCTTTGTATAAAGTTCTCCGTCCATAAGGATCTCTGCGTGTCTGAAAATGATTTTCTGCCCTTTTTCTGCCTTTAACTCTGCTTCGATCACACCGGCAAAATTTTGTCCAAAGTCATAAATAAGCATATCAGAGGGAGAGACGGTGCAGGAAATAGGAGAAAGGATTTCGTGAGCTTTCACGGAGCTTCCGTATTGCGCCAGAAGCCTGGGATGAATTTTCATCTTTTCCCTGACTGCTTTTCGGAAAGATATTTTTCCCAAATCCACTGTGGCATCATAGGTTTCTCCATTATAAAATTCCGTTTCCCGAAAGTTTCCTTCTTCTGTTACCAGCCATGTATCATCCGTCCCAATGATCTCCCAGGTATCGTCTTCGTATTTAATCCGCAGCTCGCACAGGAATGCCTGACGGTCAGCATAGATCCGGTTCATCCGTTTATAGGTGAATGCCCCCACTGCCCAGCCTCCGCCAACAACAGAAACCAGACGGTTGTCTTTTTTCAGCATCTTTGTAATATCATATGTCTGATATTGAAGCTGATTTTTATAGGAAGTAAAGCCGGGAGCGAAATAGTCGCTGCCCACCTTACTTCCGTTTAATTCCAGTTCATAAATTCCCATGGCGGTTGCATAAAGCCTGGCCTGCTTTACTGTTCCCTTTAAAGAGAATTTCTTTTGAAAAGTCATCGGCTTTGGGGAAACCTTTTTTTCTTTAAAATGGTAGTCTCCGTCTGTGATCCAGTCTGCCTGCCAGGCAATATCCATGCGGCCCGTTTCAAATTCTCCAAAGGCAGATGCCTTTTCCCCATGGTTGTCACAAATGTTTAATAAAACCTGATATTTTGTAAAAGGAGCCAGCTTACTTCCCTCGTAAACAATCCCTGTCTGCTGTGAAGTTTCCTTTTTCCATCCATTAACTGTAATAACCGCATTTTTTAAGAGTACATTTTGGCGGTCACTTTCCATGGTGAAGGAAAAAACCGGTGCGGAATTATCGGTAATACATCCCTTTGACTGGTTTTCGATTGAGATTTTCTTAATACTTAACATAAGCTTCTGGCTCCTTTTTCCATTATTTACTCTGATCCATAAAAGAGGCTGCAGTATAGCAGATCAATGCCAGTACCGCAAACGCCGCATACAGGATATAGGATTTCATATCATTGAAGCTATAAAGTCCTGATACCAGATATCCAAAGTTATCTACCTGCGGAATCAGGCTCTGAATAAATGCTCCTGCCATTAAAACAGCGCAGATGGCAGATATCAGTTCCAGAATCTTTTTATTTCCGGCAATGGCAGTCACAACAACCATAATCACCTCCAGAGCCAGAGAAGCCCCAAGCAGCATAAACACCGCAGAAGAACTTCCCTCAACAGATTTGAAAAAAATCATTCCTACAATGGTGAAAAGGGCTGCTGCTGCCGTTAAATAAAAACCAGATGTTTTTTTTGCTAAATAGTTATTCATAATTGATGCGGGCTCCTTTCTTACTGTTTCTTGCGCAATCCAAGAACATACAGGATGGCAAAAAGTACCGTGAGTATTCCTAATCCGATTTCTCCGCCAAAAATAGCATTCTGCCACCAGGTTCTTACATATACAGTATCTGTATCACTGGTGATGCCGTTCATGGCATTGCTTCGTGCGGTTGTGTAAAGATAGTATTTCAGATTGGCTTTCATTTTTGTCTGAAAGTCCGTATCCTTCAAAATTGCACTCTTACTGTCTGCCATAGTTCCCCATTCCGTTTCCGCATAAGTAGTAAGGTTGGACAATGTAGCACTGCTTCCCCCGGAAATAGCATCCTTCCAGTTCTGATAGTCAGCACCATTAATCAGGTCCGTTGTGATCCATCCGGTATATCCCCATTCATTTCTAATGATCTGAACCAACATTCCTTCATATGCACCGCTATATACAGTACCAACACGGTTAAATGCACTCATGATTCCCATTGCATAATTGCTCTGCAGTGCCCCCTGGAATCCTCTCAGCTCATTTTCACGTCCGGACTGTTCCGTAAAGAAAGTAGAAACACCGGTACGGTTCATTTCCTGATGGTTAAATGCCAGATGCTTTGGCTCCATCATAAGTCCCTTGCTGGAACCGCCCTTGCACACTGCTGTTCCCATCAGGTTGGTAAGCATGGAATCCTCGGAATAGTATTCATGATTTCTTCCACAATACGGGTTTCTGTGAAGACACAATCCAGGTCCCATAATACCCGGGATATTTGCCCAAAGGCTGATTTCTCCTAATATCTCCCCTTCTCGTTCTACCAGTTCCTTGTTGAAGGTTGCAGCCACTACAGGCTCTGTAGGCATAACAGCCATAGAGTAGGACGCACATGCATCATCTTCTGCTACATAGGTCGCTTCATCGGAATTAGAGGAGGACCATTTTTGGGAATACCCCGGAACCTGGTCAAATACAAATCCGAGAGGTCCATCGTTGCAGCCATTGTATGGATATCCAATAGACTCAATGCTCTGGAAGCCTTCCCCGTTATTTTCCATAAAGTTCAGGGCCTCCTCCAGGGAAACCTCATTTACCAGTGTATCCCAGGATGGATCATAGAAATCGATAACACCGGTATAATTGCCGTCTTCATCTGTTGTAATAAAATCAACCAGCTTCAGCCCGTTATCCTCACCCCAGACAAGGCCATCACCGTTTTCGGAAAGGCTGTAGGTTCTGTTGGTAAGTCCCACCATCATTTTTTCCGTTGGAGTAATGGCTTCAACCGGCTCCCAGCCTTTTGTCCAGTCAGCTCTTGTGGTATATTCCACAGCATCTTCAATATAATAATTCAGATCAGCACTCTGAAGGGCATTTTGTACATTTACAGAATAGGTTTCTGTATCCCGCGCCTCTAAAGTCCAGAGAACCGCATTTTCTGCTTTAATATTCTCATCTTCTGTAATGCAGGTAAGACCGTCTGTGGAGTCCTGCTTTTTTGCAATAATATTGTTCAGGGCTTCGTGAGCGCCATTACCAATGGAGAAGTAGTAATCGCCTGCATCCAGAACCCAGGCTCCGGACGTTTCATCTGCTTTTACCACAGATTCATCATAACTTGCCAGATACTTAGGATCAAATTCAATGGTCAGTTCCGTAGATTCTCCCGGCTCCAGAAGCTCTGTTTTTCCATAGTCCAGAAGCTGTACGGCTGATTTTTCCAGGCCGCCCTCTGTATAAGGAGCCTGTGCATAAAGCTGAACCACGCTTTTTCCTGCCACATCACCAGTATTGGTAACTGATACAACGGCAGTTCCCGCTCCGCCAATTTCCATATTCACACTCTTTAACTCCTGATCAAAGGTTGTATAGGAAAGCCCGTATCCAAACGGGTAGGCGATTTCATCAGCATAGTTCCATGGATTTCCGGTCGTGGATCCTTCTTTTGCATCTGCATTCCCACTGCCTAAAACGGCATCCTCATAACGGGTTTCATAGTATTTATAACCCACATAAATTCCTTCGGATTCTACCACATACCAGTCACCCCTGTTTGTCTCTGTCAGGTCACCGCCTGCTGCAGAACTGTTGGTATAAGTATAAACGCCAAAATTAACCATGGACGGAGCTGAGGTAACATTCACTGCATAGGTATCCGGAAGATGTCCGGACGGATTTGCCTCACCACTTAAGATATCTGCCACACCCAGGAATCCGTTCATACCCGGAGCGCCTGTCCAGAGAATAGAATCAATATCCTCGTCCTTTTTCAGTTCGTCGATTTCCATAGGGTTGTCGGAATTGAGCAGTACGATCACCTTTGTGCTGTGCTCTTTTGCAAGAGCGATCATATCTCTTTCATTCTGGGAAAGGGCCAGCGGACGTTCAAAACTATCTCCTGGTGCAGAATTTTGCATCTCTGTACTGTAGTCAGAAGCCTCTGAATTATCCCTGGAAATGACCACAACAGCTGCCGTATCGTCTGCGGTTTTCAGCACATCCTCTGTATAGAGGTCTGCAGGGGCTTCTCCCACAAAATATTCGGATGGATTTTCATAAGTGGGCATAAAGGCCGGAACCAATGCATGTCCCGGAACTTCATTTCCAAAAAAGGAAGCTCGCATTCTATAGTCATCCATAGCGGAACCACTGTAAAAATCCGACATATCCGTATTTAAAGTAAAGCCTTTTTCCAAAAGGGCTTCCTGGATTCCATAGGCCTTCTGTCCTGCTTCTGCATTTACAACAACAGAAGAACCGATCAATCCTCCTAGGATCGGACAGGTACTGTTCAGACCCCAGAGCGTTACTTTTTCCTCAGCGGTATGCAAGGGAAGGGCCTGGTTGTTATTTTTCAAAAGAACGGCACCTTCCTGCCCAATCTGCGCTGCCACCTTTGTTTCTTCTTCAATCAGTTCCTCAAGTGTGGCAAATTCAGAATCAAAATAAGAACCATCACCTGCCGAAGTCTCTTGGGATTTTACAATTTTGTAGTTACTGGTACCCAGCTTGGAATTTATAAATCCGGCATGACTGTCTGCAATTGCAGAACCTCCCACAGTCAGAACCAGAAGTGATGCCGTCATTGTTGACAGCCCGCGCCATATTTTTGCTTTTGGCATTTCTTTATCCTCCTCATTCATGGTGTGAAAACACTTTTTCCCCGGGAAATATTTTCTGTTACTATGTTTATACCATATTTTTATCTTCTGTACGGAAAGTTTCCTGAATGGTCGGATTTTGTCCCGAAATGCAACAAAAATGAATCGGTAAAGTCCCAGATTGTCATGGAAATTTACCGATTCATCTTTAGAGAATTTAGATTGTATACGGCTTTTACTTCAAACCAGCCGTTTTCTGCGCGGAAGGTTACCGTGCCTCCATAGCGCCTGATCGTATCCTGAATACTTTTGGTTCCAAAACCATGGTAACGTTTATCCTGCTTCTGACTTAAGGGCATCCCCTTCTGAAACTGAATCTCCCCTTCATAGCTGTTACTGACACTGATGATCAGAAAATCCATCTTCTGACGGATTGCCAGATGAATCCAGCGTTTTTCTTTATCCTGTACCTTTATGACGCTCTCAATGGCATTGTCCAGCATATTTCCGAAAAGTGCACTGATGTCCATGGGATTCATAAAGCCCAGATACCTGCCGTCCGCAACGCTTGTAAGCTGAATGTTCTGATTCTGGCACTGAAGGCTTTTGGCTGTGAGAATGGTATCCAGAATCTGGTTTCCTGTATGATTCTGCGTTTCAAAGGCTTTAATCTCCTGCTCCATCTGATCCAGATAGCTGATCTTTTCTCCGGAGGTAATGTCCGATTTCAAAAATCCAATCTGATGCTTCAGATCATGATATTTTTGATTGATCAAAGCGATACTTTGTTCGGACATCTGGTAATTGGCATACTGGGATTCCATCATTTGCTGCAGCATCTGAATCTGCAGCCTGTCACTCATATCTTGCAACTGCATATGGTAAGCAAAGAGCATGAGCACTCCTCCCAGGTCAACCAGCGTTCGGATCAGAAGGATTTCTGAAAGGACTCCGCTGCTGAAAGGTGTATCCTGGGAAATGTTGCTGATGTTGCTGAAAAGAAATACCGCCAATGCCATTAATGCTGTGGAACTCAGTTCTTTTTTGCCGATCTGCAGTCGGCTGTTATATTCCTTGTGGTTCCGTTCCAAAAGATACAGAATGACAAAGCATACCCCATGAACGCCAAACAAAAACGCTATATTGGGAAGAAGGGTTCCCTCCGGCTGCACGCTCTGGAGAAACCAGGTGTAAAGCTGCCATTCCAATGCTGCCGTAAATTCCCCCATAATAAAAGCACGGATAGTAAAATAACAGGTATTTTTAAGGGACATATCACAGCATAAATGAACCATAAAAAACAGCATCAATTGCACGCAGAAAAAACAGGGCAAAAAATAAATTGCCAGATTGGTATCTGTTAATATGGAAAATCCCTCAATAAAACATAAAAACAACAGGGATATTCCTGTATTTATATATTTGTTCCCTTTGGGCGGATTTACTTGAATGAAGAGCACAGCGGCCAGCCAATAGCCAAATGCACAGTAATATCCAGGAGCACTTAATAACGGCATCTTCTCCATGTGGATTCCCCTTTAATCTATATGTAGACCATCACTTTATCTTCCTCTGATCTGATTGAATAACCGGCTTTCAGGAAAGCTACAGGATACGTGACAGCTTTTCCATAAAATCAGCTTTTTTTCTCCTGCTGATGGGAAGCATATCTCCGTTTATAACGCAGCAGCCGTCTTCTACTCCTGTTATATGGTGCAGATTCACCAGATATCCCCGGTTGCTTCTGTAAAAATCATACTGAACCAGTTCTTTTTCAATGTCATCCATTCTGCCTCTGGATTCAAAAATCCCTTCCTTGGTATGATAGGTCATGGTATGGCTCTGGCTTTCAATATAAAAGATTTTGGAAATGTCGATCCTGCGGTTTCCATCACTGATGTTTATTAAAAGATAACGTCCCCCTTGGGTTTCCATCCGGGAGATCGCATGGGTCAGCTTCTGAGAAAACATAGGGTAGGCAAAGGGCTTCAGCAGATAGTCCAAAGCCTCCACCTCATATCCCTCAATGGCATAATTGGCCATGCTGGTGATAAACATGAGCAAAACCTTTTTATCTCGTTTGCGGATTTCTCTTGCCGTGGTCATGCCGTCCATAAATTGCATCTGAATATCCAGCAGAATCAGGTCAAATTCTGCCGTATATCTCTCCATAATATCTTCTCCATCAGCAAAGATCCGGACGGATATCTCGTTCCCGGTTTCCTCTTTATATTGTTCGATATAACTGACCAGCTGATCTCGGTCCTTCTTTTCATCCTCTACAATTGCCAGACGAATCATCCCAATTCACCTCTCCCATACATCTATTAAAAATATAGCAAAATTTGCAGATATCCGCAACTTGATTTGTGGGAGAATGAATTTTGCATTTCATATTCCGGATTTGTTTTGACTTTCTTAATTGCTTTTCGGACAAGTATCCTTTGATCTCCCGAAAGCTGCTTTAAGTCTTTTTCAACTTTGGGGAGAAATTCAAGATTCCAATTCATTCAATTTCTACCCCTTCATAATTTTCAAGGTCTTCAGGGCGAATGCCGAGACGAACGTCCATTTCCTCCTCGGAAATGGTAGTGGAAGGATCATATTTTTGCATACGCTCAGATGCCATTATAAACAGCTTGGCATCGTTCACCTCGTCCATGAGGCTTATATATTCTTCAGGAGAAAGGAGGACGCACTCGGCAGCGTTGTTTTTCATAACGACCTTGGCGCCGCTCTTCCTGACTTCCTCAAAAATCTTTCCTGCAAGTCCTCGAATAAATAGTGAAATTTGGACAGTATCCCTAATTGCGCTGGCGATATTCTGCATAATCCGCATCTCCTTTTATTATGATAAACCACCGCAGCTATTTTGCCAATATATTTGCTGATAAATATACTGTCTTTTAGGGCATTCGCTATTTGGAATCTGTTCAAAGGCTTCTTTTCCGGTTTTTTATCATATTTCCTCACCATCCTACTTTGTGATTGCCGGTCTTTTTGGGTTGTAATTTTTTGTCGATTATTGTATGATAGAAATGATTAAATAAAGGGGGAAAGATTATGTCAGGTCCCAAAACACGGACAAATCCTTTGTTGATTCTGCTTTCTGTTTTGATGTGCCTGATTTTTGGTGTTGTACTGACCCGGTCATCTGCAGATCCCACCACTTCCAGTGAAACGCCGGATTCGATCGTGGCGGAAAGGGCGGATGAGCAGACTTCAGGAGCCCTGATTACGGGCGTTCCTGATCCGGAAGATACCCCTGCCCCGTCAGAAGCTCTGGCCGAACCTTCTGCCACTCCGGAACCCACCGCGACTCCTGTAATCACAGAGTTTCCGGTATCCCCGGAGGCTTCCCGGGGCACATGGGTCTCCCAGGGAAGTCAGTGGCTGTTTATGGTGGACGGTATCCCATACAAGAGCTGGCTCACCGACACGGACGGCAAACGCTACTTCTTCGATGAAAACGGTATTATGCAGACCGGATGGATGGATGACGGCGGCAAACGCTATTATCTGGATCTGGACGGCATTATGCAGACCGGTGACGTGGAATATAATGGAAAAACCTACCATCTTCTGGATGACGGTTCTCTGGAAGGCTTTACCGCACCCACACCGGAGGCAGAGCCCACTCCCGAGCCAACTCCTGTTCCGACGCCGACAGAAACACCGGTTCCCGAAGATCCGGACAACACTGAAAATGACACACCTGAAAACAGCGCTGCTTCAGCAGAAGTCACACCGGCTCCCACGAAGCAGCCGGATAAAACGGTGGCCCTCACCTTCGATGACGGGCCAAGCTCCTTCACTGACCGCCTTCTGGACTGTCTGGAAGCGAATAATGCAAAAGCCACCTTCTTCATGGTTGGCAGGGAAATCAGCAGCTTTCCGGATCCCGTCAGGCGAATGGCGGAGCTTGGATGTGAGCTGGGCAGCCACTCCTATACCCACACGGATCTTACCACCATGTCTGCAGAGGACATTTCCGCCGAGATGTGGGCTGTAGACGATCTGCTTTCAGAGCTCACCGGAAACGGTGCATCCGTGGTACGTCCGCCCTACGGAGCAGTGGATGACAATGTTTTATCCGTACTTGGCACACCCATCGTTCTCTGGTCCATCGATACGCTGGACTGGGAAACTCTGGATGCGCAAACAACCGTAGATACCGTTATGTCCCAGGTTCAGGACGGTTCCATCGTCCTGATGCACGACATTTACGAAACCTCCGTAGATGCTGCTGAAATACTGATTCCCAAGCTCATTGAAGAGGGCTATGAACTTGTTACGGTACATGAGCTTGCGGAAGCTCACGGAAAGGAAATGCATACCGGTATCCTTTACGGGTCCTTCAGCGATTAATGAACCCGGGAAGGTCTGCGCAGCGGACTTACCCGGAACAAAGGAGAAAAAAAACAGGCACGGGGTAACGCCCTGTGCCTGTAATATTTCTATCTCTTTTATCATCACAACAACAGTCCCGCTATTCTAACAGACTGCTGTAAACATACCCGGTCTGACCCTCGTACTCAATCTGGATCCAGTCGCCCTCCTGACCAAGCTTTTCCACTTCCTGACCTTCATCCAGCGATCCGATGATCTCAGCCTCACTGTCAGGCTCCTCGCGGACATTGCTGTTTCCGGTAGACTTCAGCATCGTTCCATTCTCTGCTGCAGTGGAGGAAGAAGCATCCTCTCCCAGCCCTTCCAGAAATGCCGCCAGCTCCGGATCGCTTTTCTGAGCAGCCTCATATGCCGCCTTCACTTCCGCGTAGAGTTCTTTGACATCCTCATCATTCATACATTCGGACATATACGCGGAAATTTCTCCGTCATCCTCCGAAGCCGCCGCGATCTTATATGCGCCGGATTCGTCCGTAACAATATACATCTGGCTCAAAGCGGGAACCGCCGTATCAATACCCTCACAATAGTACTCAAAGCTCACATAAACCACATAGGAGGTGTCATCAAGACCCTTCTTGCTGTAAACATCCTTCACCTCATACCTCTGAATGTACCTGGCATTCGCGATCCTGGCTTCATCCGACGGTATAAAATCTACGGTCAGCGTTTTAAGAGTATCGGTATCTTTTTCCCCTAACGATTCATAATACTGCTTCACAACGGCAGTAATATCCGCATTGTTTTTTTCTAATGGGTTTGTGTCTTCCTCCTTCTCATCATTTGTCTCCCCATTGCCTGAAGAAGAAGCATCACCCTGAGCTGTCTGCTGTCCGCTGTCCGCGGATTTCTTTTTGCCGCTGGTACATGCACGGATACTAAAGAACAGCACGGCTGCGATTAACAGGATCGCTCCGCCAAGCATAAAATATCGAAGGTTATCCGATAACCATTCTCTGAAATCATCCAAGCTTTTATCCTCCTTGAAATACCGGTCAGAACAGCCTGTCCATCCTGACAACACGTCTGAAGGGAATCGAACCCCCGCACATGGTACCGGAAACCACTGCTCTATCCACTGAGCTACAGACGCATATTGTTTTCATCCCGAAAATCTGGTTTATTTTATCACATTTTTCCGGTCTTGTAAAGTTTCAGAAAGCAAAAAATCTTTACGTTTTAATTCAGAATTTTCTTCAGTTCATTCATAAACGTATTTACATCTTTAAATTCACGGTATACGGAAGCAAAACGCACATATGCAACCGCATCCAGATCCTTCAGATGCTCCATCACGATCTCGCCCACACGGCTGCTGGGTATCTCCTTCGCTTCCGTATTAAAAATCTCTCCCTCTATGGAGTTCAGCATGGCCTCGATCTTTTCCACGGAGATAGGGCGTTTATAGCAGGCCCGAAGGATACCGTTCTGAAGCTTCATCCGGTCATAACGCTCCCTGCTCTGGTCCTTCTTGATAATACTTAAGGGAATCGTCTCCACGGTCTCATAGGTGGTGAATCTCCTGCCGCAAACATCGCACATACGTCTCCGCCGGATGGAATTCGTATCCTCCACCGGTCTGGAATCCACAACCTTTGTGTTTTCCTGATTACAAAATGGACACTTCACAGTATTATCCCCCTATGATTCCTGTTATCGTATAAACGAACTGTCTATATTATAATGTATTTACCGGGCATCTGTCAATCGGATAAATGACCTTTACCCCACCGGGACACTGCCGCCGGGACGATTGTTTTTGCAGCTTTTCTCCCTGTTCCCGGTATATCGAACAGGAGGCGAAAGCCCTCCGGCTTCTGACGCATAAAGGCATATTCCCCGCCACCGCCACATAGATTGATAAAAAACGGTGTTATATGCGTCTATGTGATTTAAAGCGAAAAGAAGTGATCAATACATGTACCTGCCAGAGCCTTGGCTGTCCCATCGATGTGAAATTTAATCCCTCCAACGGCTGTCTCACCGCGCTGATCCTTCCGGGCCCCTGCAAATTCTGGGGATTTCTTGGCCGCGACAACGAAATCGTCATTCCCTGGAGCTGTATCTGCCAGATCGGCGACGACATTATTCTGGTGAAAATACAGGAAAAAAGATAAAACATCGTCCTTTTGTCAAGGGCTTTTATTTTTTATATTTTCCCAAAAAAAGTATATTTATTATCCTCCCTGAGAATCATTTTTAGTAGCAAAAGAGTTAAGGAGGATAATTCAGATGGCGCTTAATAAAGTTGAAATCTGCGGGGTCAATACTTCAAAGCTCCCCATACTGAAGGCCGAAGAAAAGGAAGAGCTTTTCCGCCGGATCAAGGACGGCGACGAAGAAGCGAGGGAGCTGTACATCAAGGGAAACCTGCGGCTTGTACTCAGCGTAATTAAACGATTTTCAGGCAGCAGCGAAAATGCGGACGATCTTTTTCAGATCGGCTGCATCGGCCTGATCAAGGCGATTGACAACTTTGATACCTCCCTTGGAGTAAAATTTTCCACCTATGCAGTTCCCATGATCATCGGTGAGATCCGCCGGTATCTCCGAGATAACAATTCCATACGTGTAAGCCGTTCCCTGAAGGATATCGCCTACAAAGCGATCTACGCCAAGGAAAATTATATGAAGCTTCACTCCAAAGAACCCACTGTCGCAGAGATCGCTCAGGAAATCGGTATTGAAAAAGAAATGATCGTCTACGCACTGGATGCGATTCAAAATCCGGTCAGTCTGTTTGAGCCGGTGTATACCGAAGGCGGGGATACACTCTACGTGATGGATCAGATCAGCGATAAAAAGAACCGGGAAGAACACTGGATCGAAAATCTTTCTCTTAAGGAGGCCATGGGCAGGCTCGGCAGCCGGGAACGGCATATTATTGAACTCAGATTTTACGAGGGCAAGACACAGATGGAGGTGGCGGATGAGATCGGTATTTCCCAGGCACAGGTCAGCCGTCTGGAAAAGAGCGCATTAAAAGCCATGAGAAATTATTTACGATAGCGCGCGCACCCCAAAAGCAAAAGACTCCTCGCGAGAGGAGCCTTTCTCTATTTATAATTATACATAAAAATACAGTCTTATTTTAAAGCCTTTTCCAGTTCTTCTATGACGATTTTCAGCGCCTTGATGCGGGCATACTTCTTATCCACAGATTCCAGAATATGCCAGGGCGCATAGGCCGTGCTGGTCTTCTGCAGCATTTCATTCACCGCATCCTCATAGAGATCCCACTTTTCCCGGTTCCGCCAGTCCTCGTCCGTAATCTTCCACTGCTTTTCAGGATTATTCTGCCGGTCGGTAAAACGCTGAAGCTGGGTATCTTTGTCGATCTGAACCCAGAATTTTATGATAACGGCGCCCCAGTCGGACAGCTCCTTCTCAAATTCGTTCATTTCATTATAGGCCCGCTTCCAGTCATTTTCACTGCAGAAGCCCTCCAGCCGCTCTACCATGACGCGGCCGTACCAGGTACGGTCAAAGATCGCAATATGCCCGTCCTTGGGAAGACGTGTCCAGAATCGCCAAAGATAATGCCGCGCTTTTTCATGAGGCTCCGGACTGGCAATGGGATGCACCTCAAAGCCCCTGGGATCCAGCGCTCCCGTAATGCGCTTGATATTTCCGCCTTTTCCCGCCGCGTCCCAGCCCTCGTAGGTGATGATCACAGGCACTCTTTTGCGGTAAAGCCGATTATGAAGCTCGCCCAGCTTTTTCTGCAGTATCTTCAGTTCCTTCTTATACTCTCCATCCTCCAGGGTCTTGCCTTCCAGCTCCACATCCTTAAGCTTCGGCATTTTTACCAGAGGAAATACGTTTTGCAGAATCGGCACAGAATGGTTGTTGTTCTGCATTGCCACCTCTATGCCGCTGACCATGGTTTCAAGCACCTGCAGCTCCGCCCATTTTTTATTGCGGGCATCCACAATATACCAGGGTGATGTGGACATATTGGTATCTGCCAGATAACGGTCAAAAACCTTCAGGCATTTTTTGTAATGCTCATTCTGCCATTTATCAAATTCGGACACTCGCCATCTTGTATCCTTATCCGCAAGGAGCATGCCCATACGCTCATCCTGTTCCTTTTTTTCAATATGCATAAAGAATTTCAGCACCAGATACCCGTTATCGGTAAGCTGACGTTCAAAACGCTTGATGCTGTCGATCCGTTTCACATAATCCTCATCGGACAGCTCCCCGGCCAGACATTCCTTCGTAGTCTCTTCCATCCAGCCGGAATCAAGAAAGGTAAATTTACCGGCTTCCGGAATCTGTTTCATATACCGGTAAAGGAACGGACGGCGAAGCTCTTCCTCCGAGGGGGAGGACATGGTCGCCACATTAAAGAAACGGGGATCAATGTTCTTAATTATTTTCCCTATGGTGCTTCCTTTTCCCGCTGCGCCCCATCCTTCAAACAGCGCCAGTACTGGCAGCTTGTGCTCCTTGATCTGCATCTGAAGCTCATACAGCCGTGTCCGGCCCTTCTCCAGACGTTCCTGAATTTCCTCCTTCGACGGTACTTCCGGCGGGTTCCACTTTTTTAACATAGATATCACCTCATTTTCCATACGACAAAAACCATTGCCGCATTACAATACATGCAATGGTTTTGTCACTCTAAATTATTTGTTGAAGATATTCAACTCTGTTGCCTGGCTGTCGGAAAACGCCGCCAGATTTTAACTAATTCTTATTTTATTATAATTGTCTTACCCAGTCAAGAGGGACACCCGAGTTTTAAAGTAAATATCTGAAATTAATCCAGCAATCCCCTGGCTTAACAGTGATAAGGAACGAAATCACTTATCAACTGTCGGCTGACAGTTTCGGGTGCAAATAACGTCCATTATTGGCAAATTTCAACCATAATGGACGTTTCGCCTTGCTTATCTTTTTGGAAACACCACCGCAATCGTCGTACCCCCGCCCTCTATGCT
>CAZGTY010000031.1:0-26919 GCA_964528895.1 uncultured Blautia sp.
TTGATACGGACAGCAGCATGTTTCATGTGAACGAGGCAAATGAAAAGAGAGGAACTCTTACAGTAGAGGACGGCAAAATGACCATTCATGTGAGCCTTGTTTCCAAAAAGATCGTAAATCTCTTTTTGGGAACCGCTGAGGATGCAGCTAAGGATGGCGCCGAAATCCTCGAGCCCACTTTGGATACGGTGACCTACAGCGATGGTTATACGGAAGAGGTATATGGATTTGATATTCCGGTGCCTGTGCTGGATGAAGAATTTGACGTAGCGATCTTTGGAGAAAAGGGCAAATGGTATGATCATAAGGTGAGTGTCAGCGATCCCGTAAGGGATGATTCGGCAGCGTCCTCCGAAGGCAAAACGGTCGCTGACCTTGGGCTGGAGGACGGAGATTACACAGCGGAGGTTACTTTGACCGGAGGAACCGGAAAAGCGACGGTGGATTCGCCCGCTGCCATCAAAATTGCCGATGGAGAAGCTACGGCGACAGTCGTATGGAGCAGCCCCTATTATGATTACATGAAGATCGGCGATGAGAAATATGAGCCGGTTAATGAGGATGGAAACTCCGCCTTTGAAATTCCGGTGACGGCGTTTGATGAAGAACTGCCAGTGATCGGAGATACGTTGGCTATGAGCCAGCCCCATGAAATTGAATATACCCTGAATTTTGATTCCTCGTCCATAAAAGAGGCCGGAAAGGAGAACTGAGGCATCTCCTGGTTCTTAAGAGGATGATGCAGCAGTTCAGCCAGAGCTGGACTGCTGCTTTTTACTGTCAGGCAAAAAAATTTCGGAATAATATTGACGAATATATTTTTCCATGTTATTATCATTAAGTATGCCGCACAAAGAGGTTGAAGCGCCCTTGGGCCACCATATTTGGCGAGTAAAGTTCATAGGAGGTGCCACGGATGTACGCAATTATTGCAACAGGTGGTAAACAGTACAAGGTTGCCGAAGGCGACGTGATCAGAGTTGAAAAGCTCGGTGTTGAAGCTGGTGAAACCGTTACTTTTAATGATGTGATCGCAGTCAGTGACAACGGATTAAAAGTTGGCGCTGACGCAGCAAATGCCAGTGTTACCGCTTCTGTAGTGGAAAACGGTAAGGGTAAAAAAGTTATTGTTTACAAGTACAAAAGAAAAACCGGATATCACAAGAAAAACGGTCACAGACAGCAGTACACCAAAGTTAAGATTGAAAAGATCAACGGTTAATCTGGTGTCCATATGATTACAGTTACAGTTAAGAAGAGAAACAGTGCATATGAAAGCTTTGTATCCAGCGGACATGCGGGATATGCCGTGGAAGGGCAGGACATTGTCTGCGCCGCGGTATCTGCTTTGATCATTAACACAGTGAATTCCATTGAGTGTTTTACAGATGATCAGATTCAGGCGGAGGAAAAGGACGGATATTTATCCTTCCGCTTTCAAAAGCCCATTACGGAGAGAGGGACTCTTTTGATGGATTCGCTGCTTCTCGGATTGACAGAGATTGCGCGTGATAATAACAATCGATATCTGACAGTTAAAGTCAAGGAGGTGTAACAACATGATGAAAATGAACCTTCAGTTATTCGCACACAAAAAGGGAGTCGGTTCTACCAAGAACGGCCGTGATTCCGAGTCCAAGAGATTAGGTGCGAAGAGAGCGGACGGACAGTTTGTCAAAGCTGGAAATATTCTTTACAGACAGCGCGGAACCAGGATTCATCCGGGCGTAAACGTAGGCTGCGGCAGAGATTATACATTATTTGCACTTACAGACGGCGTTGTAAGATTCACCAGAAAAGGCCGCGATAAGAAACAGGTTTCTATTGTTCCTGTAGAGGCAGAATAATTCAGTTCATTGAGGAGGCTTCAAATCGTTCCGGTTTGGAGCCTTTCTTTGGATTTTGACAAAACGGTTGGTTATTTTATTGACAGAGGTGGATTATGTTTGCAGACAGAGCGAAGATTATAATTCGTTCCGGAAAGGGCGGCGACGGCCATGTGAGCTTTCGCAGGGAACTGTACGTTCCCAACGGCGGCCCCGATGGCGGCGACGGCGGCCGGGGCGGTGATGTTATTTTTGAGGTAGACGAAGGACAGAACACCCTGGGTGATTACCGACATAAGAGAAAATATAAGGCGCAGGACGGACAGGAGGGCGGAAAGCGCCGCTGTCATGGAAGCGATGGGGCGGACATTGTACTGAAGGTCCCGGAGGGCACCGTGATCATGGAAGCGGAATCACGTAAGGTGATCGCAGATATGTCCGGCGGAAACCGCAGACAGATCGTGCTGAAAGGCGGCCGGGGCGGCAATGGCAACATGCATTATGCGACCGCCGCCATGCAGGCGCCCAAATATGCGCAGCCGGGCCAGCCGGCACAGGAGCTTGAGGTACTTCTGGAGCTGAAGGTGATCGCAGATGTGGGGCTTGTTGGCTTCCCGAATGTTGGAAAATCCACCTTTTTATCCTGTGTGACAAATGCACGGCCCAGGATCGCAAATTATCATTTTACGACCTTAAGTCCGAATCTCGGCGTAGTGGATACGGAAAACGGCGGCTTTGTCATCGCAGATATCCCCGGACTGATCGAGGGAGCGTCCGAGGGAGTGGGACTGGGCCATGAGTTTCTGCGCCATATTGAACGTACCCGGGTCATCATTCACATTGTGGATGCGGCTTCCACAGAGGGCCGTGATCCCGTGGATGATATCTATAAGATCAATAAGGAGCTGGAGGCCTATAATCCGGAGCTTGCTGCCCGCCCACAGGTTATCGCCGCAAATAAGGTGGACTGTATCTTTTCAGATGACAGGGAGGATCCGGTAGAAAGGATCCGTGCAGAATTTGATCCCGTGGGGATTCGCGTATTTCCCATTTCCGCTGTTTCCGGGCAGGGCGTTCGGGAATTGCTCTTTTACGTAAAAGAAATGCTGAAGCAATGCGGTCAGGAGCCAGTCGTTTTCGCACAGGAATTTTTTCCGGAGGATATGCTGATCACGGAAAATCTGCCTTATACGGTAGAACAGGATGCGGCCGATCCTTCCGTATTTATCGTGGAGGGCCCGAAGATCGAAAAAATGCTGGGTTATACCAATCTGGAATCGGAAAAGGGGTTTGCGTTCTTTCAGAAATTCCTTAAGGAAAGCGGAATCCTGAAAGATCTGGAACAGGCCGGTATACAGGAGGGCGATACGGTGCGCATGTATGGATTTGATTTTGATTATTACAAATAGGAGAGATTATGACTAGCAAACAGAGAGCTTATTTAAAAGGCCTTGCCATGAAAATGGATCCGATTATTCAGTTGGGAAAGGGCGGCGTTACACCGGAAAATACAGTATCTGTGGATGAGGCTCTCGCAGCCAGGGAGCTGATTAAGATCAGTGTGCTGCAGAACTGCCTGTTCGATATCCGTGAAATGGCTGAAATGCTGGCGGAGCGAACGCATTCGCAGGTTGTGCAGGTGATAGGACGCAAAATCGTATTGTACCGGGAAGGAAAGGACGAGAAGAAAAAGATTGTTCTCCCGTGATCCTTCGGAGGTGATCCATGGAAAATGCACGCAGAAAAGTAGGAATTATGGGCGGTACCTTTGATCCTGTTCATATCGGCCATTTGATAATAGGGGAAAAGGCATATGAGCAGCTGGGACTGGAAAAAGTGTATTTTATGCCATCCGGCAATCCTCCCCATAAAAAGAGCAGAGAGGGCAGGGCCAATGATGAACAGCGGGTGGAGATGGTCCGCCGGGCGATTTCAGACAACCCGCATTTTGCTCTTTCCCTGATCGAAATGAATGAGGAGGGATATTCGTACACGTACCGTACGCTGGAAACTTTAAAAAAAGCCAATCCGGATACGGACTATTATTTTATTATCGGCGCGGATTCTCTCTATAATTTCTCTGACTGGATGGAGCCGGGGAAAATATGTGCGGTGTGTACGCTGGTGGTCGCCACCAGAAATCATACGCCCATAGAGGATATCAATAAGAAGATGGAAGAGCTGAGCCGGCGTTTCCGGGGGAAATTCATAAGGCTGGATACCATGAACATTGATATTTCCAGCCATCTTGTCAGGGAATGGATCATGGAGGGCAGAAGCCTCAAATATTACGTTTCCGATGAAGTCATTCATTATATTGAAAAACAGCATATCTATCACAATACAGGAGAGGATGTATAAGAGAATGGCAGAATATGATTTTTCAAAAATGAAAAAAAAACTGGCCAAATATCTGGATGAGGACCGTTTCGAACATACCATGGGCGTCATGTACACCTGTGCAGCGCTGGCTATGGTCCATGGAAGCGATCTGGCGGATGCCCAGGCGGCGGGACTTCTGCACGACTGCGCAAAATGTATTCCAAACAAGAAAAAGCTGAAAATGTGCAGTGAGCACAGGATACCTGTCACAGATTTTGAGAGGGAGCATCCCTTTTTGATACACGCGAAGCTGGGCGCTTATTTAGCCAGAGAGAAGTATGATATCCATGATGCGGATATTCTTTCCGCCATTACATATCATACCACAGGCAGGCCGGCGATGACCGTATTGGAAAAAATCGTTTATATTGCGGACTATATAGAGCCCATGCGAAATAAAGCGCCCCATTTGGAGCACATTCGCAGGGCGGCCTTTCAGGATCTTGACGAGTGCATGTATGAAATACTGAATGATACTCTGGAGTATTTAGAAGAGAATCCAAAGGATATTGACATAACAACAAAAGAGGCATTTAATTATTATAAGGATGTGCATATTGAACGCCATAGTCCCATCGGAGATCTTCACGGGACGGGAGAGTAGCTTATATCAGTCAGAGAAAGGGGTTTATTAACATGGAAAACAAAACAAAAAAACTGGCAGGTCTGGCATGCAGAGCGCTGGATGAAAAAAAAGGCAGGGATATCAAGGTTATTGATATTCGGGAAGTTTCTGTAATTGCGGATTATTTCGTAATTGCAAGCGCGGGCAATTCCAATCAGCTGCAGGCCATGCTGGATAACGTGGAGGAGGTCCTTGGACGGGCCGGATATGAACCCAGGCAGGTGGAAGGCGGTAAAAATTCCAGTTGGATCCTGATGGATTATGAGGATATCATCGTTCATATATTTGATGAGGAAAACCGTCTTTTCTACGATCTGGAACGAATCTGGCGCGACGGAAAAATTTTAGACGCATCCGAATTCCTGAACGGGGACTGAAGATTGTCGATAATAATATTATGTAAATCAAAAAGGAAAAACTACGGCGCCGGGCACTACCGGCGCCGTAGTGGGATCATTCGTAAAAACGGAATACACCGAAAACCTTTCCGAGGATTTTTAAATTATCATGGACGATAATGGGATCCATCGTATCGTTTTCCGGCTGAAGACGATAATATCCTTTTTCTTTGTAAAAGGTCTTTACCGTAGCGGAATCCTCTACGAGAGCAACCACGATATCTCCATCGGAAGCAGTGGCCTGTTCCTTAACCAGAACCTGATCGCCGTCAAAGATCCCGGCATTGACCATGGAATCACCCTTAACCCTGAGCATAAAGCTCTGTTCATTCGGCATGAATTCTGCCGGAATCGGGAAATAGTTTTCGATATTTTCCACCGCCAGAAGGGGCTGTCCCGCCGCAACCGTACCGATCAGAGGCACATTTACGACCTCCCGGCGGACCAGATTAAAATTATCGTCAATGATTTCGATGGCCCGGGGTTTCGTAGCATCCCTGCGGATATATCCGTTTTTCTCCAAAGCTTCCAGATGAGAATGAACGGAAGAGGTGGACTTCAGATTCACCGCCTCACAGATCTCCCGGACCGCCGGAGGAAAGCCTCTGTTCAGAATTTCATTTTTAATATAATCCAGGATCTCCTGCTGTTTCTTGCTTATTCTTCCGTATGACATAAATGGTACCTCACGATCTTTTTGATGAATCCAGTATAGCACAAACATTCGGAAATGGCAAACAGATATTCGGAAAATATGTTCGAGGATACAAAAACTTGAATTTTATCCTGTTAGAGATTATAATATAATTTGGTTTTATTTTTGATTACGTCTGAAATATGATAAAGGAGGCAGATCCATTGCCTGAAAAAAACAGATTGTCCGCGGTCCTGCGGAACATGATCCGAAAAGTGCGCGGGGTATTTGGCCTGAATATCGGAACCGTGGCTTTCGGGCTTTTATTCCTGTACATGGCAGTCTGCGCGCTGTTTTATCTGACGTCGGGAACCGTAGAATCTTACCAGGTTATTTCGGGTCCGCTGTCCAGTAATGAGACGTATACTGGGCTTGCGCTGCGGGAAGAGGTCACTGTTAGCGCGGATTCGGGCGGATACATTACCTATTATGCCAGAGAGGGCAATAAAATCAATGCAAACGGCGCGGTTTACGGGCTCAGCAGCACACAGACGCCGGAGGCGGAAACGTCCCTCAGCCAGGAGGATCTGTCGAAAATCCGCAGCCAGATGCTGAGTTTTTCCAAGAGCTTTAATTCCAGCAAATTTAATAATACATACAGCTTTAAATCGGAGCTGGAAGGAAATATCATACAGTATGCAGGGGCATCCGGCGCATCGTCCGTCACTTTGGGCAATCAGACCATCCGCATGGCGCCCTCCGACGGGATCATACTTTATTCCATGGACGGTTATGAGGGAAAGACGGTCGATACGGTTACGAAAAGTGATTTTGACCAGAATTCCTATCATGAAACTAATCTGAAGACACAGGATCCTGTCAGTGCGGGAGACGATATATACACCATTATTACAGATGAAAGATGGAGCCTTTTGATCCCCCTGAGCGAAAAGCAGGCTGCAAAGCTGGCCGATCGCACGACGATCCGCGTGCAGTTTCTCAAAGACGGTATGACGCAGCTGGGGGATTTCTCCATTATCGAGATCGAGGGGGAAAAGTACGGAAAAATTGATTTCAGCAAGGGCCTGATCCGTTACGCCACAGAACGGTTTCTGGAAATTGAACTGGTAACCAACACGGTCATTGGCCTGAAAATCCCGCTGAGCTCCATTGTGACAAAGGAGTTTTATACCATCCCCTCCGAATATTCCACAGTGGATGAAAAGACGGAGCAGCTTGGCTTTCTTTTGGAAAGCAGGGATAAGGATGGTAAGGCGGCGACTACGTTTGTAAGCCCCACGATCTATGCCAGCGTTGAGGTCTCCGCAGCGAAGGCCGCTTCTGATACCTCAGAAGCCACGGCCGCAAAATACGTCTATTATGTAGATAAAAGCGCCTTTGAGGAGGGAGACGCCATTGTGAGCGATTCCACCCAGGGCAAATATGTGATCGGCGACGTCGGCGTTCTGGAGGGCGTTTACTGTATCAATCAAGGCTATGCGGTTTTCAGGCGCATTCAGCTTCTGGATCAAAACGAGGAGTATGCCATTGTCTCCAAGGATACCTCTTATGGCCTTGCAAAATATGATCACATTGTTAAAGATGCAAAGAAGGTAAAAGAAGAAGACATTTTATATTGACAGGAGGAACGGATATATAATCACAGAAAAGCAGGAGGAATGTATTGATGATCGCAGAAAACCTTGAACAGGTCAGAGCCAATATCCGAAGAGCCTGCGAAGCCGCAGGCCGCGATCCGGAGGAGGTTACTCTCATAGCCGTAAGCAAGACGAAGCCGGTACCGGATCTTCAGGAGGCTTACCGTGCGGGCTCCCGTGTGTTCGGTGAAAATAAAGTACAGGAAATTCTGGATAAGTACGACCGGCTTCCAAAGGACGTCCAGTGGCATATGATCGGCCATCTTCAGAGAAATAAGGTAAAATATATTGTCGATAAGGTCGCAATGATTCATTCCGTGGATTCCCTGCGTCTGGCTGAAACCATCGAGCAGGAGGCCGCAAAGCGGGGCGTTACCGTTCCGGTACTGATCGAAGTAAACGTAGCGGAAGAGGAGAGTAAATTCGGCGTAAAAATGAATGAGGTCGCCGCGCTTCTGGAAGCAGTCAGCCGGTTTCCCCATATAAAGGCGGAGGGTCTTATGACCATAGCCCCTTTTGTGGAAAACGCGGAGGAAAACCGTCCGGTATTTCGCCAATTAAAAAAATTAAGTGTTGACATTAATAGAAAAAACATTAATAATGTTAATATGAATGTTCTGAGCATGGGAATGACCGGAGATTATCAGGTCGCCGTGCAGGAAGGAGCCACCATGGTGCGTGTGGGCACCGGAATTTTCGGTGAGCGTAATTACATAACTTAAGATTAACAGGATTGGAGATTAAAATGGGCGTTTTAGATAAGTTTTTAGATGCCATTAAATTGAATGACGATTACGAAGACGAATATTTGGATAACGATCTTTTAGATGATGAGGCTGACGACGATTTTCTTGACGAGGATGAAGGCGAAAAGCCCATTAAAAAGCTTTTCTCTAAATTCGGCCGCAGGAAAGATGAGGATTATCTGGACGATGACTATCTGGATGAGGACGAGGAAAAGCCGACTGTCAGGTTTACCAGCAGGTCCACGGCAGCGGCGAAAACCCAGGCCAGACAGGAAAAGGCTGGAAAGACGTCATCCTCAAAGATCACTCCCATGCGCAACAGCAAGCGCGGCGCTCAGCCGGCAAATATGGAGGTCTGTGTGATCAAGCCGTCTTCTATGGAGGATACCAGGGAAATTGCGGATACCCTTGTGGATAATTCCACCGTCATTTTGAACCTGGAAGGAATTGATGTGGAACTGGCGCAGCGCATTATCGACTTTACTTCCGGAGCATGCTATGCTCTGGGCGGAACCCTTCAGAAGGTTTCCAGCTATATCTTTGTACTTGGCCCCTATAATGTGGACATTACGGGGGATCTTCAGAATATTCTGGGAGGATCAGTCCCCTCTGTAAGAGCGGGATATTAACCTGAATGGAAAAAGAACAGTTTTTTCTAAAGAGAATCCGGGAGCTGGCAAATGTTTCCTATCAGAGGGATATTGTCACTTTTTCGGATTTTCTTAATTTAAACGAGCAAAATCTTCTGAGCACATTTAATTTTAAAGAGCTTGGCGTGGCTGCCGAAGTCTATGGGGGCTATGATCATGCAGAGCGCCGGATGGCCGCATTCCATCCTCCTGCCGTGGAATTTCCCGGAGAATATCCCATTGACTGCCTGAAAATAGAGCCAAAGGCTGTAAAATATTCCGATACGCTCAGTCACCGTGATTACCTTGGAGCTCTTTTAAATCTGGGGGTGGACAGGTGCACGATGGGAGATATCCTTATTCGGGATAATGTGGCATGGTTTTTCTGCCAGAAGAAAATGTCCGCCTTTTTTCTGGAAAATCTCACCAAAGTAAAGCATACCGCCGTGCTGATATCTCCCGTAGAGAGCCAAGAAGAGCTTCCGGAGCCCGAGCTTTCCCCTGTTACGGGTACCTGCTCGTCTGTGCGCCTGGATTCGCTGATCGCCATTGCCTTTCAGGCTTCCAGAAGCAGTATGATAGCTTTTATTGAGGGCGGACTGGTTTTTGTAAACGGGAAACTGATCACCTCGAACGGATATGAGCCAAAAGAGGGCGATATTATTTCCGTCCGCGGCAAAGGCCGTTTCCTGTTTGACGGTATAACCGGCCGTACAAAAAAAGGCCGTACCGGCGTGCGGCTTATGCGTTATGTATAACAGGAGGCATTATGACAGAACAGGTTTTACGGGTAAAAAGAGACGGGGATTTTTCCTACCCCATATGTTTTGAAAATGATTTTTCCGGGCTCATCCCTATGTTAAAGGAAGAAAATCTGGATGGACGGCGTATGTGCATCGTCACGGACAGCAACGTGGGGCCCCTCTATCTGAAGGAGTTGAAAAGGGCTCTCAGCCCCGCCGCGTCCCAGGTCTGTGAATTTATATTTCCGGCTGGAGAAGCAAATAAAAATCTGGACACCATTGGTGATGTCTATGAATGTCTGATCAAAAACGGACTGGACAGGAAAAGCCTTCTGGTAGCTCTGGGCGGCGGCGTCACGGGCGATCTCACCGGCTTTGCCGCCGCCACCTATCTCCGGGGCATTGATTTTATTCAGGTTCCCACCACCTTACTGGCTCAGGCAGACTCCAGTGTGGGCGGCAAAACGGGGGTGGATTTCCTTCAATATAAAAATATGGTGGGCGCTTTTCATCAGCCGCGCCTTGTCTATATGAATATGTCTGTATTACAGACCCTTCCGGAAACAGAGTTTGCCTGCGGGATGGGAGAGATTATTAAGACAGGCCTGATCTGCGACAGGGACTTCTTTTTCTTTGTAAAGGATCATGTGGGGGAAATTCATTCTCTGGATAAAGGGGCGCTGGCAAAAATGATCCGCCGGTGCTGTGAAATCAAAGCCGGCATTGTGGAGAGGGATCCCCGTGAGCAGGGGGAACGGGCCCTTTTGAATCTTGGCCATACAGTTGGTCATGCTGTGGAGAAGCTGAAAAATTTCCGGTTGCTTCACGGTCAGTGCGTTGGCGCGGGGCTTGTCTGTGCCGCCGCAGTTTCCAGAAACCGCGGCCTGCTCACTTCGGAGGAATACAACATGATCCGAAGCTGCTGCAGCGACTTCCGGCTTCCCGTGAAGGTGGACGGGCTTGAGGCTTCCGCCGTACTTGAGGCCACGAAAAAGGACAAAAAAATGGAAAATGGACAAATTAAATTTATTCTGATGGATGGTCTGGGGAAAAGCTTTATAGATCGCACGGTAATGGATGAGGAGCTTCTGGCGGGCATTACGGAGATTCTGGGATGAATAAAGACAAACGGGGCCGGGAAAGGTATGCCTGCGCTGTTTCCGTTATCATAATTATATTGCTGACTGCTCTCGATCAATATACAAAATATCTGGCCGTACGCTATTTAAAGGATCAGCCGCCCATTGTTCTGATTCCCGGAGTACTGGAACTGAATTATCTGGAAAACACGGGAATGGCCTGGGGAATGTTTTCCGGACGCAGAACACTCTTTTTGATCTTGACGATCCTGTTTTTTGCGGTGGGTCTGTATATATTTATCAAGGTTCCGAAAAACAGTTATTACGGTCCTTTTATTGCCGCTCTGATCCTGCTGGTTTCCGGAGGCCTGGGGAATTTTATTGACCGCTTGCGGCTGGGGGCTGTGACGGACTTTATTTCTGTTCCCCTGATCCATTTCCCCACGTTTAATGTGGCCGATATACAGGTAGTGTGCGGAGGCATTTTGCTGTTCTTCATATATTGCCTGAAATATAAGGATAATGATTTTGCATTTCTGACTCTGAAAAGGAAGCAGTAATATATGGATACCATAACATTTCTGGTAGAAGAGGATAGCGCAGGGGTACGGATCGACCGTTATCTGTCTGAAAGATGCGGCGGCATTTCCAGATCCTATCTGCAGAAGCTTCTCAGGGAAGAGTTTGTGCAGGTGAACGGCCATCCGGTAAAGGCAAATTATAAGGCGCGGGCCGGCGATGAGGTTTTTTTTCGGCTTCCTGAAATAAAGGAGGCGGACGTCCTGCCGGAGGATATACCTCTCGATATCCTTTATGAGGATGACTTTCTTCTGGTGGTGAATAAACCAAAAGGAATGGTGGTTCACCCAAGCGCCGGCCATATGGAAGGAACGCTTGTAAACGCGGTCCTTTTCCACTGCGGAGAAAACCTGTCCGGTATCAACGGCGTTATGCGCCCCGGGATTGTCCACCGCATTGATAAGGATACGACGGGCGCGCTCCTGGTCTGCAAGACTGACCGTGTACACAGAGAGCTGGCAGAACAGTTGAAGAAGCATTCCATAAAACGCCGCTACCGGGCGATCGTGGAGGGCAATCTGAAAGAAGATGAAGGTACTATTTCAGAGCCCATCGGAAGGCATCCTGCGGAACGGAAAAAAATGGCGGTCAACTATAAAAACGGCAAAGAAGCGGTGACCCACTACACAGTCCTGGAACGTTTTGGAAATGCCACATATGTAGAATGCCGTCTGGAGACAGGGCGCACCCACCAGATCCGGGTCCACATGAGCAGCATCGGACATCCCCTGCTTGGAGATGAGGTCTACGGAAGCGGCAGGAATCCCTGGCGCCTGCAGGGGCAGACCCTTCATGCAATGGTGCTGGGCTTTGTTCATCCTGAAAAAAATGAATATATGGAGTTTACGGCTCCGCTTCCGGAGTATTTTGTGAGATTATTGGAAAAACTTACAAAATAGTTGGATTTTTTAATAAAACATAGTATAATATTTATAGAATGTTGTTCGAAAAGGGGGTTGATCGTATGAACAGCACAAGCTCTATTATCACAATCGGAAGAGAATATGGAAGCGGAGGCAGGCAGATCGCACAGGAAGTAGCAAAATATTTCGGTATTAAATGTTACGATAAAGAGCTGCTGGAGCACGCCGCAAATGACAGCGGTATCTGTAAGGAGCTGTTTGAGAATCACGACGAGAAACCTACCAACAGTTTTTTATATTCGCTGGTAATGGATACCTATTCTTTCGGATATTCCTCGGCGGCAGGCTTTACGGACATGCCCATGAACCATAAGGTGTTCCTGGCGCAGTTTGACGCCATCAAGAAGCTCGCGTCGGAAGGCCCCTGCGTTATCGTAGGCAGGTGCGCGGATTACGCGCTGGCAGATAATAAAGACTGCTTCAGCGTATTTATCCATGCAGACATGGACTGGCGCATTAACCGCATTTCAGGCAAACACGGATATACGGCAAAGGGAGCGAAGGATATTATTCAGAAAGCGGATAAAAGCCGGGCGAGCTATTATAATTACTATACGAATAAAAAATGGGGCGCGGCGTCCGGATATAGCCTGTGCATAGAGAGCAGTAAGCTTGGCGTGGAAAATTCCATTAAGGCAATCGTTGAGACTGTAAAGATTTTTGATGCAGCAAAAAGAGCATAAAACTTCGTAACAGCATTGAAAAGGAGTTTTGATGAGGGGTAAATCATTTCATTCTTAGGGAGAGAACTGCTTCATGAAATATCGCTGGGACAATAAATATCTGCATTGGGGAGTGACAGCATTTATGGTCATTGCTGCCAGCATGCTGTTTTATTATGGCATTTTCCATATGAAGAGCCTTATCTTCGGGATCCGGACGATCTTACGGACGCTGGCGCCGGTTATCTATGGGTTTATTATTGCCTATATCCTTTCCCCGATCGTTAATTTCCTTGAGAAAAAGATCATATATCCCCTGATAAAAAAGCGGGATATTGAGCCGGAAAAACGCGGTCGGCATGTCATCCGGTGGGTCTGTGTTTTATTATCCCTGTTTTTGTTCCTTTATCTGATCTATGCGCTGATCATGATGATCCTTCCGCAGCTGATCCGAAGCATCATGAATATTATTTACAGCTTTCCGACCTATGCTAACGTGGTGAAAAACTGGCTGAACAGCATCATTGCACGGGGCTGGAATCTGGATTCCAGTACGCTGGATGTGCTGGATACCTATACCGTTAAGGTTCAGGAGTATCTGACAAATAACCTGCTCCCACAGATGCAGGATATGCTACAGGATTTTTCATCCGGAGTATTTGACATCCTGATTTTCTTTAAAAATTTCATTATCGGAGCTATTATATCTATTTATATTGTAGCTGACAAGGAAGGTTTTGTCGCCAGGGCCAAAATGGTTCTTTATGCGGTTTTTAAGCCTGAATTTGCCAATACCGTCATCCATGCCATGCGTTTTACACACAAGATGTTCGGCGGTTTTTTCAGCGGGAAAATACTGGACTCCGCCATTATCGGGGCGCTTTGCTATATAGGAATTATGATCCTGGATATGCCGTACCAGATCCTGATCAGTGTGATCATAGGCGTAACCAACGTAATCCCTTTTTTCGGGCCATATATCGGAGCAATTCCCTGCGCATTGCTTATTTTGCTGGTGGATCCTGTTAAGGGCGTTTATTTCATTATTTTTATACTGGTTCTCCAGCAGTTTGACGGAAATATCCTGGGACCGAAAATCCTGGGAGACTCCACCGGTCTTTCCAGCTTTATGGTCATTGTTGCCATCATAATCGGCGGCGGTTTATTCGGAATACCCGGTATGCTGGTGGGAGTGCCGATATTTGCCGTGATCTATGCGGCGGGATCTAATTTCCTTCACCACAGCTTAACGAAAAAGCATATTCCTGACAGTCCGGAGATCTACTATAATATCGACTGCCTGGACGCGGAGACAAAGGAACCTCTTCCTATGCCCCAAAAGAAGCGGCGGCATACTGATAAAATGAAAACCAATTCCAACAATCTTTTTATGCGGATATTCAATAAATTGTCCGATATATTCTTCGCGATCATTAAATGGATAAAAAATGCATTCATCAGAATATATAAAAAGTTATCAAAATATTTTAAAAAAATCAAAAAATAACAGCAGCAACAGGAGCGCACTTATAAAATGAAATTATTGATTCAGCGTGTAAATTACGCAAAAGTAACCGTAGATGGAAGTATCACCGGGGAAATCGGCAGGGGCTTGCTTGTTTTTGTAGGGGTAGGACGTGAGGATGACCGCAGAATTGCAGATAAATATCTGAAAAAGCTCCTTGGGCTTCGTATTTTTGAGGATGAGGCGGGCAAAACAAATTTGTCCCTTAGGGACGTTCATGGAGAGTTGCTGATGGTTTCCCAATTTACACTGTATGCAAACTGTAAAAAGGGAAATCGTCCGAGCTTTATAGAGGCGGGAAACCCGGATAAAGCCAGCGAACTGTATGAATATATGATCGACAGGGCAAAAGAATCCGTGCCTGTAGTAGAGCGGGGAATCTTTGGGGCCGATATGAAAGTAGCGCTGGAAAACGACGGGCCCTTTACCATATTACTGGACGAATCCATCCTCTGACGGCATTTTGGCAGAATAATATATCTATACGACAAACCCGAGTTTTTCAAATAGATCGAGAGGGCTTTAATGGATAAAAAGGTTACGTACCGGGAACATAACGATATTGAGAATACGCTGAAGCTGCGGGAGGTCCTGAAGACCCTTCCGCCCTTTGCAAAGGATTATTTCCGCGCCATAAGCGCCACCACGACCACGAAAACCAGAATATCCTATGCCTACGATATCCGTATTTTTTTTCAGTTTTTACTGGATGAAAATCCGTCCCTTAAAAACATTTCCATGTCTGAGCTTACCGTGGACGTCCTGGATCAGGTAAAGGCTCTGGATATTGAGGAATATCAGGAATATTTAAAGGTATACCGTTCCGGCGATAAGCTGGAAACCAACGGTGAACGTGGCTTAAAAAGAAAAATTTCGGCCCTGAGAAGTTTTTATGCATACTATTATAAAAGAGAAATGATCCGGACAAATCCTACGGTTCTGGTGGATGTTCCAAAAATCCATCAAAAAAGCATCATCCGTCTGGATGCGGATGAGGTCGCCCTGCTTCTGGATTATATTGAGCATTGCGGCGATCATCTTACCGGACAGAAACGTGTGTTCTATGAAAAGACCAGGGAACGGGATCTGGCTCTTGTGACGCTGCTTCTGGGCACCGGCATCCGTGTCTCCGAGTGTGTGGGCCTTGATGTGGAGGATATCGATTTTAAAAATAACGGCATTAAGGTGACACGCAAAGGCGGAAATGAGATGGTCGTTTATTTTGGGCCGGAGGTAGAAAAAGCCCTGAAGGATTATCTGGATGTCCGCAAGGGGATCACCCCTCTGGCCGGACACGAGCACGCACTCTTCTACTCCGCACAGAGACGGCGCATCAGTGTGCAGGCTGTAGAGAACCTGGTAAAAAAATATGCCCGGGAGATCACTACCACAAAAAAGATCACCCCTCACAAGCTGCGCAGTACCTACGGCACGGCCCTTTATCAGGAAACCGGCGATATTTACCTGGTGGCGGACGTTCTGGGCCATAAAGACGTAAATACCACGAAAAAACACTATGCGGCTCTGGACGATGCCAGACGCCGCAGGGCTGCGACAGCTGTAAAGCTGCGGGAAGACTAGAACCCCGGCCGTCAGCGCATCTTTTGGATACGGAGCTGATCATCCGGGGTTCTGGTGAAAGATTCTTTTTATGTAATTTTCCGTGTGTGCAGTTTTTATAATGCCATGGAAATCTTATCCTTGAATGCTTCCGGAATCTCTTCCTTGTCTAAGGATATACTGATTATAAAGGTGACTCCGAAT
The DNA here is from genome assembly GCA_964528895.1 of uncultured Blautia sp. GTDB lineage: Bacteria > Bacillota > Clostridia > Lachnospirales > Lachnospiraceae > Blautia_A. The sequence goes on from CAZGTY010000031.1 coordinate 16,174, forward strand.
TTCTCTCCTACTGACTGCAGCTGTTCCAGAGTGGTATTTATGTCCTTTTCCTCCACTTTTGCCGTGGTGAGGAAGCTGTCAAGATAAATCTGCTCCAGATCATGATCCTGAGAAATGATTCCGCATACAAATCCCACAAATTCATCGCCATTTTTGATCGGGAAACCGGAAACATCGATCAGACGAACCCTGTTGTTCAGATCATACATATGCTTTGCGTTTTTGTCTAAGTAAACAATGCTGCCGTTCGCGTCCTTGATCGCATCGTTCACTCTGTCCAACAGTACTTTCGTTTTGCCCTTGCCTTTCTTTCCTACAATCAGTTCAACCATGGTGTGTTTTCCTCCTTAGACATATATAAAATATTAAATTTGAACAAAAAAATTATTTAAGTTGTTTCAATTATAGTGCATTTTTTCAAAAAATTCAATGCTTATTTCTGAAAAAAACAATTTTTTTCTCTTTACGTTCTTATTTCAGGAGCCGTTTAGATTGCTCAATAAAGAATTCATCTGAACGTAAAGGAGCTCCTTTGTTCCGGCTCCCATTATAATGGAAACGTAGGGCTTGCCGAAAGCATCCTGGCTTAGAAGCGCCAGACAGTTGCCGGCCATACTGGTGGTTCCTGTTTTTCCGCCAAGAACCGTCACATTTTTGGGCGGCGTCGCCTCCCCTGTAAGGTAATGATCCGTAGCCTGCAGGTTTGTGGCGATCAGCACACCGTCCCTGTTTACTTCCAGGGTATAGGAGGACATCTGGGTCATGGATGTAAAATCCGGGTAATTCAGCGCCTCCTTCAGCATGAGGTAGATATCGTAGGGGGTGGTATAATGATCTTCATCCTGAAGGCCGTGGGGATTGGTAAAATGCGTACCTGTACATCCAAGCTCTGCAGCATAGCTGTTCATCATATCCACAAAGGCCGCCTCAGAACCTGCAATATGCTCTGCAATGGCCGCGGCCGCATCGTTCCCGGAATATACCAGAAGGCAGTGGAGAAGCTGGCTCAGGGTGACCTGATCACCCTCAACAAATCCGCATACCTGACTGCCCTCCTCCAGATTCAGGTTTTCTGCCGTAATCGTCACCAGATCATCCATATTTCCATATCGCAGGGCCAGCATGCCGGTCATGATCTTAGTGATGCTCGCGGGGTATACCCGGTCAAAGGCGCCCTTCGCATAAAGCGCTTCCTTCTTATCCAGATCGAGCAAAAGCCCGGACTCTCCCTCGTCCAGAGATACCGTATCCAGAAGAATGTCCTCCGCGCTCATCACACATAAATTTTCCGCGAAGGTTTGCGAACGCTGCTCCGCCCCGGTTATCAGCTGATTTTCAAATTCTCTCGCCGTGCTGTAGGGCTGAACAGGCGAGGTGAACATCCCTCCCCGCAGAAGATAAAGCGCGCCGCAGCCTGCTCCTGCAAGTGCTGCAAGGAGCAGCAATAATAAAACTGTACTTTTTACTCTTCTTCTGCGCATACGTCTCATACGCGCAGAGTTTCTCCGTTTCTGTCTTTTTCCCTTCATAAATACTCCTCATTGCGGTCTGTTGTTTGCTGTTTCCGTACTTCTTCGTGATATGCGCTGCTCTGAAGTCCTACATTTAATACGAATCCCATACCAATATAAAGACTGATCAGGGAGGTCAGGCCATAGCTTACAAAAGGAAGGGGGGTTCCCGTGTTCGGTCCGAAGCCCGTTGCCACACTGATATTGAGAAAGCTCTGAAAAGCAATGATCGAGGCCACCCCGCAGCACACGATCCGTCCGGAGAGATCCTTTGCCCGCAGGCTCATGCGCACACATTCCAGTGTGATCAGAAGAAGCAGGATAATAATCACAGAGCAGCCCAGGAAGCCGTACTCCTCTCCTGCCACGGCAAAAATGAAATCCGTCTGATTTTCCGCCACAAAGTTACCCTCATTAACGGAGTTGATCTCTTCATCGTCCGACAGACGTTTGCCGATCAGCTCACCGGATGCGATGGCAGTCATAGAATTCTGCTGCTGCTGAATATCATCCGAATATTCTTCATTTTCCGGATACAAAAAGGCCATGATACGATTTCTCTGATAATCCTTGATCAGCTTCTGGTCCGGCTGTACCACAATGGACAGAAAGATGATCAGCAGGGGTATGGCGATAAGTATAGCGCCGCCGATAATTTTATAGCTCAGCCCTGCCACATAGATCAGTATGCAGAATATCACCAGGATCGTGACCGTATTTTTCATATCCGGCTGGTCATAAATGAGATAAAGAGGCACGGCCAGAAGCGCCAACGATGCGGCGACGACCCGGAAGGTGTTCAGTGTTTCCTCATGATCCATAAAAAATTTTGCAAAAAACAAAATGATAATAATTTTTGACAGCTCCGTAGGCTGAAAACGGAAACCGCCGATTTTAATCCAGCGGGAGGCGCCGTTGGCGCTGTCGCCAAAAAGGCGCACTCCCAAAAGCATAACAATATTAAACGCGTACATGAACCACTGGAAATTCATGATCCAGGAATAATCAAACAGGGAAACGATGACCATGATGATCATTCCGCCGATCACACCCGCGATCTGGGTCGTGCGCAGTGATTCTCTGGCGGTGCCCACCAGAAGAACGCCGATGGCGCTGATCGCCAGCAGCATTGCAACCAGTCTGAAATTGTAAAAGCGTAATTTATATTGTTTCAGCATATTTCTTATCTGTCCTTTTTCCCGAGAAGCGGGATCTTCGTGTTCAGGGCCAGAGGCTCATCTGTAATGCGTATCTCAATTTTATCTTCTTCTATAAGAAAGTATTTTTTTACGGTATGTATCAGATCATTTCTGAGCATTTCCATCATTTGCGGGGAACAGTTTATGCGCTCTGAAACCAGAAGCAGCTTCATCCTGTCCCTGGCGTAACCGGCTGAACGATTATCACGTTTAAAGAAAGGTCTCAAAGCTGTCCCTCCTTACCCATGATCTACTTTTTAAAAAGCCTGCCAAATCGCTTCAGCATACTCTGTTTGCGCCGCAGGTCCATAAAGGGGACCTCCTCGCCCAGAAGACGCTTCGCAATATTCCGGTATTCCTCCTCGGCCTGTGAATCCTTCCCAGACAGAGGATCTCCCTGATTTGCGGCGATCACGATCTGCTCGTCGTCCGGGATTGTGCCGATCAGATCAACTGCCAGGATCTCCACCACGTCATCCACAGACATCATGTCGCCCCGCTCGATCATATCCGGCCGCAGCCTGTTAATGATCAGCCGGATGTTTCTGAGGTCATTTGCCTCTAACAGCCCGATGATTCTGTCCGCATCGCGAATGGCGGAAACCTCCGGAGTGGTGACTACCAGTGCCCGGTCCGCACCTGCTATGGCATTGCGGAAGCCCTGTTCAATGCCTGCCGGACAATCCAGCAAAACGTAATCAAATTCCTCCCTCAGCTCGTCCGTAAGCTTGATCATCTGTTCCGGAGTCACCGCAGACTTGTCCTTCGTCTGTGCCGAAGGCAGCAGATACAGCTCCGGGCGGCGCTTATCGCGGATCAGGGCCTGCCGCAGCCTGCAGCTTCCGTTCACCACGTCCACCAGATTATAAACGATACGGTTTTCCAGGCCGAGAACCACATCCAGATTCCGCAGCCCGATATCCGTATCCACCACCACAACCTTTTTACCCAGCGCTGCCAGGCCCGTACCGATGTTTGCTGCGGTCGTGGTCTTTCCCACACCGCCTTTTCCCGAAGTAATTACGATCACTTCACCCATAATTTCTGTTTCCTCCTGAAAAGATATGTTCCAAAATTCTGGTCTTCTCCCTGGCGCTTTAAACAATCTTTTGTGGATAGCTTAGTCATTTGAAGTATTGCTTACCTCTTCGGATGCGTAACCTGTCAAAATGGACTCTTCATCTTCTAATTCAAAAATGTATTTAAAAATATCATTAGCTGCAAGACATGCATTACCGGATGAAAACCCGTTGGCTATTCGAACCGCGATAGCATACTGCGGTTCCGACGCCGGCGCATATCCGATGAAAAGGCCATGGTTCGGGTGATAAATATCGACTTCGGCCGTACCGGTCTTTCCCGCCACGGTCACACCCAGACCGTCAAACTGCTGGTGAGTCGCTACCACGCGTTCCATACCATCATGAATATCATCCCACACATTCTGCGCCACATCGACGGTGCCCGCTACCTCCGGCGCATAATCCTCCACCACTGTCCCGTCCGGCGTCGCCACCTTATCAAGAAGCGTCAGATTATAGATCGTACCTGAGTTGGCCAGAGTGGAGGCGTACCTTGCCAGTTGGCTGGTGGTATACAAATGCGTACCCTGTCCCATATAGGACCGTACAGCGGATTCATCGGACACATGGGGGGAGGCCTCCGTAATTTCAATACCTGTTTTTTTATCAAGCTGCATGAGTGAAGCATATTCCTGCAACTTATTCAGACTTTGGGTCTCGGAAAATTCATTTTCACTGTTTTTCCCCATCTGAAAACCGACCCAGTTGAAAAAATAGTTGCAGGACTGTTCGATAGCAGTCCGGATTTCCAGGCTTCCATGGCCCTCCTTATTCCAACAGCTGATAGGCGGTGATACATAGTCAAAGGAGCCGGTACATTCCACATAGGTATTATCATCGATGATCCCCTCCGACATACCCGCGATGGCCGACAAAAGCTTCAGGGTAGAACCGGGCGCGGTGGTCTGCTGAGTGGCTTTGTTAAAGAACGGGCTGGACTGATCCAGCGCAAGCTTCGCATAGTATTCCGTATCCATATCATTTGCCAGGCGGTTGTTATCGTAGCCCGGGTAGGAAACACATGCCAGTACAGCTCCGGTATTCACATCCGTGATCACAGCCGAGGCGGAACAGGGCGTAAGCGCCAGATCCGCAGGCTCTATTTCCAGATTGGCGATTTTATTGATCATGAAATCATAGGCTCCCATAGCGCCGGAAGCAAGCGATTCATAAACGCCGTCATCCTTTGACAGGATCCCCTGTTCATAGAGCACAAGGCACAGCTCCTGCCCGCTTATGGTATTTTCGTGGAGCATATACTTATAAAGCAGCTTTGAAAAGCTCGTGTCCGTTTTTAAATAATCGATAATATACGCGGTCAGCGCCTGATAGACCTCGGTGGAATCCGGATAATCCCCGTCAAGAGAAAGTCTGGAAATATCGATCCAGTTCTGGCCCGCGGCATACGTGAGATAATCCTTCAGGCTGATGGATTCGTCACGGCTCCAGGCAAGGTAGGTGGCGTCCGAGGTATCTACGGACGCTTTTGAGATGATCCCAAGGGTATCCCGCAGAAGGTCATTGCAGATATAAAGAAGATACTCCTGGATCTGCTCATCCTCCGAGGATAAAGCAGGCGGATTGTCCGAGGTAAGTCTGTCTGTAATTATATCAAAAACCTGCTGCTGCTTTTGTTGAAACCTGGCATACAGATTTTTTTCTGTTTCCGAGGCGTCCTCATTTTCAAATTTGTTGATATCGATCACACTGTTTGAAACCAGCGCGTTATAGCAGTCGTAAATTGGGACCACAATATTGGCCGCGTTGTTTACCTCTTCGTAATCAAAGGTCTCGACGGCCTCAATTTTTGAGAGAAGAATGCCTGCCACCCGCTGTTTCAGGATCTGATAAATAGCGCTCTGCCAGTCGGAATCTATGGTAAGGTACACATCATTTCCCGCCACAGGCGGGATCCTTGTGTCCTCATCGATCTTCAGGACCTTGCCCAGATTATCCACGGAAACGGTTTCCTCTCCGTCGGTACCCTGCAGAGTAAGCTCCATGTACTGTTCAATTCCCGTTTTTCCGATAACGGCGTCGCTGCTGTAATCGGGATTTAATTCCCGTAGCGATTCCAGCTCTTCCGCAGACGCCAGACCCGTATAACCCAGGATCGGCCCCATACTCTCATCGTCAATATACTGGCGGGCGGAATCCTCCACCACGTCAATACCCTGAAGCAGCTCCCGGTTTTCCATTATGGCCGCGATGGAGTCTTCGCTTACGTTTGTTGCGATGGTCACAGGCATATATTTCTTATAGCTGTTGGTGCTGAGGGCATAACGCATGATGACGATGCCGAGAAGCTCCTCCTTGGTGAGCTCCTGTGGGAGCCCGTATGCTTCAAGCTCCCCGGCAGTATAGGCGTCCTTTCCCTCAAGGATTACGGAAAATCCGCCGCTTCCCGCAAGATGCGCCATCATTTCTTCCGCGGTGACATTTTTTTCCTCCTCCTTCAGATCATCAATGAGGGCATGTCCATAAATATCCGCGCGGAAACGGTTCAGAGTAAAGCCTTCATCCACATCAAAGGCATAATTCCCCTCCGAATCGAGCTCCACATGAAAAGTATGGCTCAAAGAATCGCCGTTTTTCTCCAGAATCTTCAGAACACGATACGCCACTCCGTTCAGGGTCAGGTTTTTCTCACGGGTGGTGCTGTAGGTCCCGTTATCCTCGAAGGTGACCGAATAGGACAGTACGTTCCAGGCCACAAGCTCGCCGTTTCTGTCAAAAATATTTCCGCGGGTGCTCTTGATTACCCGGGTTTTTGTGGTACGCGTCTGGAATTTACTGATATAGTCCTCGCCCTGAATGATCTGAAGCTGAAATATCTGCCGGATCAGCATGGCGGACATCAATATAAATGCCAGCGATATTACCGTAGTCCTCTTTAATTGTATTTTTTTCAGGATTTCTTTTATTTTAGTACCCAAATTGACTCTCTTTCTTTTTTAGCCGCACTCATAAAATGATAGTTAATGTAATAAAACACCCGGTAAACAATCAATGTGAGAAGAACCGTATAGATCATCTCAGGAAGAATGATCCGGAGTATATATGTGGACAGCCCCATCCGCCCTCTGAGAAGGAACTGCAGCGTATATACGGCGATATTATACCCGACATCCGCAATTCCTGTCATGAGAACGGGGATCTTTACATCATTATCGTAGAATACCCGGCAGGCATAACCGCTTAAAAAGCCCGCAAACATATAAATCAGCGCATAAAAGCCGAATACGGAGCCATAGAAAAGATCGATGAGAAGCCCGGAGAAAAATCCGGTCCACAGGCCGCTTTTACGTCCGCGCATCAGTCCCATGGAAACACACAGGATTAAAAGTAGATTCGGGGTGATCACGCCGATGGAGATCACATGTAAGACTGTACTCTGCAGCAGAAAGCAGATCAGTATGGTCAGCGCCAGAACTATTTTACTCTTCATCGGCAACCTCCTCCGTCTGCGGCTGCGAAATGGCATCCTGCTTATTCACTGTGATCACAAATACGTCCCGAAGATGCCGGAAGTCCACCGGCGTCACCAGAGTGCCCGCCTTCGTAAGATTGTTGGTGTCCTGCCAGATCTCGCTTACATATCCGATAAAAAGGCCCTCCAGATATTTTTCACTGATGCTGGAGGTGACAATGCGCTCCCCCACCGTAACGGCGCCGTCCTGGTCATAGAGCTGCTGGAAGCTGAGCTTCCCCTCGTCGATCAGCTCCAGATCTCCTTCCACGACACAGTTATCCGAGGTGCTCACCGTCATTCCGCTGACGCTGCTGCTGTCATCGATGATGGAACGGACCGTGGCCCAGTTGGGACCGACCTCCGTCACAATACCCACCAGCCCCTTTCCGGCCAGGACATTGTTATCCACGCGAATGCCGTCGTCGCTGCCCCTGTTGATGATAAAGGTATCGTACCAGTTGCCCGGATCCTTGGAAATGATCCTGGCGGCCACCTTCGGATAATCGCTGTATTCCTCATCCAGCTGATAAAGCTGCTTCAGCCTGGTAAATTCCGTCTGGTCCAGGATCAGCTGATTATTCTGCTCTGTCAGACTATCTATCTCCTGCTTCAGGCTCTCATTTTCCGCAATAAGCTCCTCCTTTTCCCTTAAAAGATTCCGAAGATCCAGCACCCAGTCACCGATGCTGCTGATCCCCTTCTCAAAGGGAATGACCACCAGGCCCGCCGCATCCTTCAGGGGAGCGGTACTGACGCCCGTAACTCCCGATGCAAAGGTGGTGACAATGGCGCTGATACAGAACAGCGTCATGATCACCAGAAGATGCCGGCTTTTCAGTTTTATGCGGAAATGAAATTTCTTGAAAAAGTTTTTCATGGATGGTACTCCCAAAAACTCATAGTTTACGTTGTTTCACAGGCTCCGCCCACTTTCTGAGGCCATGGTCGCGGATGATCCTTTCCAGTCCGGTAACCGAGGCTTTTTCAAATTGATCCGAAAGATTAAAGGTAAAACCCGTATAGCTGGCGAGATAGGTGTCCACAAAGGGAAGCCTGGTGCTTCCCCCGGTGAGATAGACCCCTTCTCTGGCGATCTGATAGGAGATCTGCGGCGGCGTCCGTTCCAGAAAAGTTTTCATCTCCGCGGCGATCTCATTGACACAGTTCATAATACCGGCGTTTACCACATAGGCGGAGATGGCCTCCTCCCTGGGAAGGCCGGATACACTGTCGATCCCCACCACCTTGCGGGCGTCCTTGCTCTGGTCGCTGAGGCGTCCCATAGCCAGCTTCAGACGTTTCGCCGTCCGGCTGCCGATCTGAAGATTATACCGCTTGCGGATCTCGGAACAGATCGCCTCATTCATCTGTTTGCCGCCGATGGGAATTCTCTTTGAAATAATGATTCTCCCGTCCGTAATAATGGAAAACTGGGCGCTCTGAGCCCCGATATTAACGACCATGCTGCCTTCCTTTTTATCCGGGTCTATCCCCATGGCAATGGCGTCCGCAATGGGCGCCTCCACCATAAATACGCGGTTCTTTTTAAGCCAGTAGCCGTTGGCCACATGATAATATGCCCGCTTTTCCACCGCAGTCATATCAAGGGGGACCGAAAAATAGATATCCGATCCCAGCCCGAGAATGCGGTCGATCTTTTTCATCATACTGTAGAGCGTGATCTCCTGAAGCTCCAGATCGGCTATCATGCCAAAAGCCATCGGCGAATTCACTGATATGTCTGCAGGAGATTTTTCATACATATCATAAGCGTCATTGCCCACGGCGATTATTTTGCGCCCTTTGGACGCAATCATATTTTTTTCTATGTAACTCTTGTTTTTTAAAAAGGAATAGACCTTAATGCTGCTGCTCCCCAAATCTATCCCGTAAGTTTTTCTTAATAGCATATCAAACCCCTTCAGTCTGAACTACGCCGCATAAAATGCTCCTCCCGAAAACTCACATAACTGTGATCACCGATCACAATATGATCCAGAAGTTCTATCCCCAGCAATTCCCCGGCCTCACCGATCCTGTCCGTGACCTCATGATCACATCTGCTCGGCGTAGGATCGCCGCTGGGATGATTGTGAACCAGGATCAGACCCACCGCATGATATTTCAGAGCCTCCAGAAAAACCTCCCTCGGTGTGATCAACGTGGCGTTTACCGTACCCTTTGACAACACCTGCTCCCCCAGAAGATGGTTTTTGCTGTCCAGCATCATGCAGATCATTATCTCCTGCTCCTGATGACGAAGCTGCTCCATATAATATTCGGCAATCGTACCCGGCTCATGAAAGCACAGCTTTTCTCTGGCCGCCGCAGACGCGATCCGTTTTGATAACTCCCCGATGCATTTCAGCTGGATCGCTTTTACCTTGCCGATCCCGTGTATCGTCCTCAGATCAGTAAGAGAAACATGCATAAGTCCCGTCAGACCAGGATAGGAGAACTGCTGTAAGCTGCACAGAATATCGTTTGCCAGTGCAAGGGAATTACTGCCCTTAGCGCCGTTTTTCAAAATGACTGCCAGGAGCTCACTGTCGTTCAGCGAGCCCTCCCCCAGACGGAGACATTTCTCATAGGGGCGCTGTTCCTCCGGTAATTCCCGTATCGTATTTCTCATATTTCTTCACCTGCCGCTCTCCAGGCAGACCGTTGAAGAATCAGTATTTATTCTAGCATAAAAAGAGAGAGATGTCACTCTCTCTCCAGAAAATTTCTGTATTTTTTAGAAATGGCCTCCGCGACCCGGATGCCGTCCATAGCTGCGGAGGTGATGCCTCCCGCGTATCCGGCGCCCTCCCCGCAGGGATAAAAGCCTTCATAATTTCCGGACAATTCCTCATTGCGGACCATACGAAGAGGCGAGGAGGTCCGGCTCTCGACGCCGCTGAAAAGTGCGTCGCTGCGGTCAAAGCCCCGGATCCTTCTGCCGAAAGCCGACACTCCTTCCTGAATGGACGCGGCGATTTCTTCCGGAAGAATGCTCCGCACATTTGCCAAAGTCCAGCTGCCCTTTATATTAGGCCGGATATCTCCCAACCGGACGCTGGCCCGGTTTTCGCAGAAATCGCCGAACAGCTGAACCGGCACGCTGCCCTCTCCCAGCTCCCAGGCAGCGCGCTCCAGTTTACGCTGAAATTCTACGCCTCCCATAGGGCCTTCCACGGGGAAATCCTCCGGCGTCACAGTGACAATCAGCGCGCTGTTGGCGTTTTCTCCGCCCCTGTCCTGATAGCTCATTCCGTTTACCGCCAGCATTCCTTCCTCCGAGGAAGCGTTTACCACATAGCCTCCCGGACACATGCAAAAGGAATACACGCCTCTTCCATTTCCGCAGGTATGGGTCAATTTATAGCTGGCCGCGCCAAGAAGCTTGTTCTCCGGTTCCCCGTACAGAGCTTCATTTATGAGGCGCTGGGGATGCTCTATCCGAAGTCCCACTGCAAAGGCTTTTGGTTCCATATGCAGCC